>JAGKWR010000015.1 GCA_021151765.1 Alphaproteobacteria bacterium | reverse complement strand
TCCTTTTTCAAAGGAGGATTCGATCTTTGCCTCTTTTAACAAAGGAGGATTCGGTCTTTGCCTCTTTTAACAAAGGAGGATTCGGTCTTTGCCTCCTTTAACAAAGGAGGTGGCGCGCAGCGCCGGAGGATTTACATGAGTTACGGGCAATGTCATAATTAAAATTACAAAAAATCAGAATTACAAATTTCCCCACACCACACCAAAATGTTCACCACATTCCGTTCCGACCTAAAACTTAAAGCCAAAGATCTGCGCAAGAATATGACCTTGGCAGAAAAAAAACTTTGGTACGAATTTTTGAAAAACCTGCCAGAAAATTTCTTACGTCAAAAGCCGATCGGCAATTACATCGTCGATTTTTACTGCTCAAAAAAGCAGTTGGTGATTGAGCTTGATGGTGAAAGTCATTTTGTCGAAAAAATTGTTTTTAGTGATAAAGAGAGAACCGAGTTTCTTACGCAAAAATGCGGTTTGAAAGTGATCAGGTTTTTGAATGACGATGTTTTTAAAGAATCCTCCTTTGTTAAAGGAGGCTTTTAGATCCGTCAGATCAAAACTGCCCGTAACTCATGAAATCCTCCGTCGTGCTGCGCACGCCACCTCCTTTTTCAAAGGAGGATTCGTTCTTTGCCTCCTTTGAAAAAGGAGGTGGCACGAAGTGCCGGAGGATTTACATGAGTTACGGGTGGTTTAGATATTTTTTTCCAGATTCAGACTTCCTGTAACTCTCCTAAATCACCACCTATTCATATCTAAACCATTCAGTAATACTAAATGCCGAAAACGTGCATTTAGCACGTTTTCTCTCTTTTTCAAAGAGGGAGAAAAGAGCCTAAACGGCTCTTTTCGGCTTGAGGTTCATTTTCTGGCGCGAAGTTGTAACATGTAGATAAAAGGCTAACTTGAGTTTCCAACTCGGCTAATCTTCTTTGTTCTGATATACTTAAAGCGGAAGCATTTTCACTTTGACGATCGCTAGCCAAGTCTTGAACTTGTTTTTGCAGCAATCCTGCTTTACCAAAGCTGACATCGGAAGTTGTTGATTTGCTTGATTGGCTGTCAGTTCTTTCTGCTTTCAAGGTTTCGATGGTTTTTTCTTGAGCTTCAACTCTTTGACGTAATTCCTGATTTTGTTTTGCCTGTTCCGCCATCTGCGCTTGCATCTGTCGATTTTGTTCCTGCATTTGCTTAATCATCTCCATCAAATCTGCGTTGTTATTTTGCTGTGGTGGAGCTGGCGGCATATTAACAACAGCAGCCGCAACTGGTTGCGATGGAATTGGTAGTTTTTGCGTTGTTGTTACAGCAACTTGCGCGGGAACTTTCACCGCCATCTTCATCGCCATTTTCACGGGAGTTTTTTGCAAAACAGCTTGGGTAATTTGATCAACCACCAAATCTTGATTGCCGCGACTAATCTCTGCTCCCCAAAATTTTGTATCTTCAACCTTCTTCGCTGTTACAAAATCCACAGCCTTGCGGCTATCATCCAACGCCACAACTTCACTTGGCGTTAACTCTTCACCAAAATAACCCAGTGCAAAATTTTCACTAACTTTGCCAACTTGCTTGCGCGCAACTTTGGTTAAGTTTTCTTGCGCTTGTGCAAAAAAATCTAGGATGCCAGAAATTTTGCCTTGTTCACTGTCACTTCTAACAATTTCTGCTTCGTTAGTAATCGCCAAACGACGCGCCAGTTTTTCTGCAAAAATTGCTGCATCTAAAGAATTTCCACTTGGATTAAGATTTTGTATTTTGATCAATTTTCCAACGCTTACAGAACCGTCAACTTGTTCTGCCACCTGCGAGGCAATTGACAAAACACTAGCAGCAAAAGGCACAGAAGAAGCAATGCCAGAAAGCTGCGATAAGAATTTAGCGCGATCAGAAGATTCTTGCGCAAACTCGCCAGAAGACATAATCGCCGCCGCCGCAAAAACTTCGTTAACAGCACGCTGCGCTCTTTGATAATATTGCTGCAGTTTTGGGTTGTGTGCGATGTGATCAATTTCTGCGCGGTCAGCAGCGCTTAATTTGTATTTGGCATCAATCTCGGCCAATTCGTTTTGTGCTTGCGCAATCTTTTGCTGATTTGCCGCTGAAAGATCAGCGGTGTTTTGCACAATTTTTTCCAGTTCAACAATTCTAGCAAAATCAACCGCTGCATCTTGATTGTGTAACACAACTTCTGCTATTTGACGATTTAACTTTTCTGCCTCTTGCTGTTGTTTTAACTGTTCTTGCCTTGATGCTTCTTGTTTTAATGTTTCTTGTTTTTTAGCCAATTCCTCAGCAGCTTTTTTAGCTGATAATTGCTGCTCTTGCAATTCTGCACCAACCAACTGCAAAATTTCTGCATCAGTAAAATCACGCAAAATCTCTTCCAAAACCGCATCGGAAATTTCTTCTAAATCTGCACTTTTGGTTGAAGGTTTGGTTGGCAAAATATCAGCAGCAAAAACATTCGCCGCAGCTTTAACACTTCCCAAATCTTCACCAGCTTTGGCCGCTGATTCTTTTTTCTGTTCTTCTTCTTGCGTTGCTGGTGATTTTGTTGCCGGCGATTGTGTGGTGTTTTGTGCCGCTTGTTTCTTTTGTTCTTCTTCAGCTCTGGCTTTGTTTATTCTTAATTGAGCATCGATTTGATTAAGAATTTTTTGGTCGATGTGGTTATCCCAAAAACTAATCGATGTTACTTTACAGTTTGGGTGTTTTAAGGCCTCAGCCAATGTAATTGCGCCTTGATTGCCGATTGGGTTATGCTCAAGATCAATCGATGTTACTTTACAGTTTGGGTTTTTTAAGGCCTCAGCCAATGCTATTGCGCCTTCATTGTCGATTTGGTTATATCTAAGATTAATCGATGTTACTTTACAGTTTGGGTCTTTCAGGCTTTCAGCTAATGCTATTGTATCTTCTTTGCTGATTTGGTTACTGCCAAGATTAATCGATGTTACTTTACAGTTTGGATTTTTCAGGCTTTTAGATAATGCTATTACGCCTTCTTTGCCGATTTGGTTACCTCCAAGATCAATCGATGTTACTTTACAGTTTGAGTCTTTTAGGCTTTCGGCCAATGCTATTGCGACTTCTTTGCCGTTGGGGTTACTCGAAAGATTAATCGATGTTACTTTACAGTTTGGGTCTTTTAATGCTTCAGACAATGCTATTGAGCCTTGATGGCCGATTTGGTTAACGCCAAGATTAATCGATTTTACTTTGCAATTTGGATCTTTTAAGGCTTCAGCCAAAGCGGATGCCCCTTGATTGCCGATTTGGTTATACCAAAGATTAATCGATGTTACTTTACAGTTTGGGTGTTTTAAGGCCTCAGCTAATGCTATTGCGCCTTGATTGCCGATTTGGTTACCTTCAATATAAATCGATGTTACTTTACAGTTTGGGTTTTTCAGGCTTTCAGCCAATGCTATTGCGCCTTGATAGCCGATTTCGTTACTCTGAAGATTAATCGATGTTACTTTACAGTTTGGGTGTTTTAAGGCCTCAGCCAAAGCGGATGCGCCCTCGAAGCCGATTTGGGTATGCTCAAGACCAATCGATGTTACTTTACAGTTTGGATCTTTTAAGGCCTCAGCCAAAGCTATTGCGCCTTTATGGCCGATGTAGTAACTTCTAAGATCAATCGATGTTACTTGGTTGGTTGGTTGCAAGACAGCTAAGATCTTTTCTGCAATGTTACCTTTGTAAGTAGATTTTATTTTGTATTTGTCGATGAACTGCAGAATTTCTTGCTGTTTTTCCGTTGAGTAACCAGAGATTCTTTCGGCATCTGTGAGATTTAGTTGGTTATTTTTCTGCAATTCAAAAACTCTTTGCTGTTTTGCCAAATCATAACGCGAAATTCTTGAAGCATCGTCAATTTGCATGCGTTCAGTGGTGAAGAGGTGCAAAAATCTGTCCCATTGTTCGTTGGTGCAATCGGCGATTTGGCGGGCGCGGGTGATTTCGATTCCATGTTCTTTGTGAAGTTGGGCGGCGCGGGCGAGGATTTTTCTTTCGTGGCCGTCAATGTTGCCAACAGCGCGGCGTAGATTTTGGGCGCCAAGTCGGGCGAAATATTCGGTGGTTTTCATAGGATTTTTGTGTTTTGAGGTTTTGATAAATTTGTGCGTTGGGCATTTGCGCCGTGGCGTTTTATCGACTTAGTTTTGGCAAGTAAAGTTTGCAGAGTTATTGCTGTGTCAGGATTGCATGAATTTTCTTTTTGGTTCTGGAGTGCAACAGCTAAAGCCTTCTTTGCAAAAGTAGCACTGGTTCTTTGCCTGAGGTTTAATTTCTGGCCCGAAGTTATAATAGGCAACGCCGGACGGATTTTTAAAGATGGAAAAAAACTGTTGCAAATAAGGCTAAGTTTAGTGTTTATGCTGATTTAGAGGATTTTCAACCACTCGTGCAAAGGTTGGAAAGTGGAATCATAATCAAATCCAATTAAAAAATATGCTTATCCGTAGGTTACCTGATATTCAAGGAGTTACGCCCTATCTTTTGGAACTCAATCCAGCAGATGGTATTGATCATGTGAGGTTATTTGATGTTTTAAGAAATTTACCTGAGGGTGATGCAGTAGAAGGTTATAAGATAAGATCAGAGGGCAGAGAATATTCTTTGTATCGCACTTTTTCTAATGAAGCACATAATACTTACGGAATACAGATAAAATCTGGAAATGACGTTGTTGAAGAATTCCAGATTGGGAGTGATGCTAGAGGATTCCTTATGACTCATGCTGGTGGTCAAGATTTAGCGGATAATAATAGCATAATTTACAAAGCTATCCGAGCTGTTGTTAAAGAAGAATCGGAAAGAGAAATTGATCAACTTATTGATCGAATGTTAGTAAATGCTTTGACAGAAGCTGAGATCGGAAGGTTGGCTGAATTAAGATTGGCGCTAAGGGAACGTGATAGACAATTGGTTGCGGAGAATCATAATAATTTAGCTGATCTTAGAAGATTTCCAATAGCTCCTTGGGAAGGAGTAGAGCATGTTACCAATGGTAAAAGAAACCGGCTGAGGTTGCTTAAGAAATATCACTCTGATACAAATAAGGATGTCTTTGCAAATGCTACTTTTCAGCGTTTAGAATTTGTCGCAACTATGTTAGATGCTGCTCCAGAACCAGTAGGAATGGAGGAAGCACGTTATCGTCCAAATATTTATAGACCGCGAAATATTGTTGATCCAAATCAAAGGCTGCAAGAAGAAATAAACATTATAAGAAATGAGATTCGAATTGCGAATGATGTGATTAGAGCCAGAGAAGAGGAAAGGTTGCGTAGAGAAGAAGCAGAAAGAAGACAAAGAGCTGCTGCTGATTTGGCAGCTAGAGAAGGATCCTTAAGACCACAGTTTAATACCCTTTTTCGAGCTAATAGAATTTTTAGGGATGTAAATGGAAGAACAACTTCTCTCTTCTTTTCTAGAGATGTGACTTTGAATGTGGATGGAGTGGATACTAGAGAAAGGTCAATAAAGGTTTTAAAAAATACTGATGATGTAATTAGTTCCGATAGGTTAAAATTTTCTAGAGAGAGGGTATCAGTAACTCAGGATGGTACCCCAATAGATGATTTAGATGCAAAGTTAGCAATATTAAGACAGTACAATGCAAGTCCGGGGGACCAAATTGCTGCCAATACTATCTATAGAAATGGTAATGTTGGTTGTTTTATCAATGATGCAGGTGAGATTTTTAAAGTAGAGTACGATGCGCCAGATTCTTTGGGTAATCGAGGTCCTGTAAGAATAGATCCTTTTGTTGAGCCTATCGAATGGGCTTTTGGGGTTTTTTCTGATCTTAATCCGAAAGGTTTTGAGCAGGCTAGAGATGAAGCAAATGCTGCTTCGCTTGCTGAAGGAATTGGTGAAGATGGTGTAGTAGTTGTTGATATTGCTGGTGTTTTGGAAAAACAAAACTTGGTGATGAATTTTAGAAACTTGAAGCAAGGTTTCCTTGATAAGTTAGCTCAAGTTAGTTTT
The DNA here is from genome assembly GCA_021151765.1 of Alphaproteobacteria bacterium. Classification (GTDB taxonomy): domain Bacteria; phylum Pseudomonadota; class Alphaproteobacteria; order Rickettsiales; family UBA1997; genus UBA2645. The sequence continues at coordinate 35,913 of JAGKWR010000015.1, read as the reverse complement.
GAAGATGATCGAGAATACATATTTGGTGTTGATCCTGATAGAGTGACTATCACTCAAACTGGTGGTGTTGGACCTAAAGTTTGGGAAATTGTGAAAGGAGATAGTGTCTATAGAATTGAATTTGCCGTTGATGGAAGATCTATAGATACTATAAGATTCAGAGATAGTGGTTTAGGGGCTCTTTTTGGTGATGCAGGGTATTCAGAGCCAGAAGCTGATAATATTGCACAGTTAGGCGATATTCTTGTTCAAATTCCAACCAGATTTGATGATATTTGTCGGTTAATGCAACCGGAGGATGTGATAGCTAAAACTTCGGATGATGGTTTTGTTTCTTATTATCAAGCTAAGGAAAATCCTGATGGTACCAGATATGTAGTTAAGTACAGCTACAATAGGTCAACAGGAAATGTGGCACCAATAGAAATTAGGGTCATAGATTATGATAATGTAGATCCTGAAGTGCGTGCTGCATTTCGTGATTTTCTTAATGAATTTGAAACATATGCGGTTGGTAATCCAGCTTTTCCACAAGTTCAACCAGATGAGATAAAACAGCAAATTTTTGCTTTAGTTGAACAAGATCCTATGCATGTAAGAAGGGATTTTGGAACGGAACAATATCACTCTTTTGGTGGAAGATGGTACAGGTATGAAGGAAACACTCTAAGAGTAATAGACAATATAGGTGATGAAAGCAGAGAGCCTGATATTCATGAATTGTTAATAGAGTTAAACGAAATCAAAAACAGGCAGTTTCAGTTCGGGGTTCATGGTGATTTGAATTCAAAAATAAAAAGTGGGTTAATTGCAAATATCATAAACACAGGTAGAAGTGAGGTTGACGCAATCAAGATCGCTAACCAGTTTTTGGGCTTTGATGCTATAACTGGAGGTTTAGGAACTCCTGCAGAACCTTATGTTTTCCGAGGTGTAAATCGAGATGTAGTAGGTGGTTTGGTTGCTGCTGGTAATCCGTTAGAAAATACCTTAAAAGCATTTGCTCGAGATCGTGTCGATGTGTTTTCTCATTCTCCAGTAGCAGAGTTAAAAAACCTTGCAGGTGTATTTTATGAGCTGGGGATTAATGAAGATCAAGAGCCATTAGTTCCGGATAATGCTCAGGCGTTAGTGTGCTACCAAGGAGCAATGAATGGCGGTTGTCGTGCGGCTTTGGATTCGGTGATTAGGTATTACGAAGGTGGGATTGGACTAGATCCTGATGATATGGAACTAGATGATGTAGAAGCACTAGAACAGTGTAAGGATATCCTTCCTAATCTGAGAAGGGTTTTAGATAAGCCAGATGGAATTATCAGAGTTAATGGTGAAGAGATAACTGTTCAGTTCGGTGTTGGTGGTTTTCATGTGACTAAAGGTGGTTTAGATTTCAGAGTTGGATCTAGTCTTGAAGGTTATGATGCTGAGGATGCTGATCAAAAACGCACTATTTTGCAAATCAAATTTGCCTTACTGCAAGAACAAGCAGTTGCAGTTCAATATGGCATAATTGGTGCTCGAACTTGGATAACACCAATAGTCCCAGCGCTAACAGTACCAGCTTTACGTGATGAAAGACAGTTATTTGAAGATTTTTCTAGCATAACAAATCCTTTTACTATTGAGGGCGAAGGAGCAATTCCAGCAGATGGATGGCCACAATACAAAATAACTAAGGTTGAAGGACAAGTTGATAAGTATGATTTAAAAAAACAGGGAGATGCTGGTGCTTCCTACCGTATTCATTTTGAAAATGGTGAAGTTAAGATTACTAAGAGAGATTCAGGTAATGCCAATTCAAGAGCTGTTACTGCTACGGTTGATGATGCAATAGAATTTGATCGTCTGCGTCAGAACTTTACAAGATTGAGAAATATAGGTTATGGATGGGATGAACCAGATAGACAGCAAATAATCAGAGACAAACTTGATCAAATTCCTAATAACAATACTGCAAATGATAACAGGATTAGTTTTTTCTATAATGGTGCTGAGTATTTCATAAAGAGAGATAGAAATACTAATAATTTTGAAATTATCACTGGTACACAAGTATTATTCCAGATTGAAAAAAATCTTGAGGGAACTCTCGTTTTAAATAAGACAAACCCTGCTGGTGATGGTTTTGTTGTGGTTAATGATCCTGCAGATTTTCTAGATGCAACTAAAATACTTCAGTCTTTCAGAAGCCCGAGAGAAATTCTTGCTGATATTGTCGCTAAAATTCCAAGTGATACACAGATTAAGGTTGTAGATCGATCTGATCCAGCAAACAATAAAGACAGATACTTCATTACTGCTAAAAATGAGGCTGATCAGCTTACTCTGAAAGAGTGCAATTATGCTGATGGTATTTTTGTTAATACTACCACTTATAACCCAGCAGAAGTTGATTTGGATAATATGGATCAGTTAAATAGGTTGCTTAGCCCTTATTATCCTGATACTGCTAACATTCTTCCTCAACGAGTTGCTGGTTCAAAAAATATGGCGCAGTTGGTGAACGAATGTCGCAATATGATGTTCGCCAACCATGATGTTAAAAAAGAAGGTGGAGTTCAGGCTACAATTTTTGAGCTTGATGGTGAGAAATATTATGTTGGTGGTGGTCCATCTTCTGTGATGTATAGAGCTGATCAAAAGTTAAGTTTTTCAGATGTTCTTGAGGTGTCCGGTAAACTAAGAAATAAAGAAGTTCAAAGAATAGTAGATGTTGCGAATGGTGGTATTGCGCTTGAAGAAGATGAGACTAAGCAATTTATAGTTAACATTGAAGCTGCTTTAGCAGATGATAACAGAATTGCCATGCGTTTGGCAAAGGGTGTCACTAATAAGTATAATCCTGAACTTGCGGGCCGAATTGCTGTTGATTTTCTTGGTCTTGATGCTGACGCAGATGCTTCAAAAGAAAATATAGAAGCAATTTACAAAGGAGCTCCTGAGGGAGTTAAGAAAGTTTTGCGAGAATTTGCTCAACATAATGTGGATGGTTTTAGTAATGATGCTTCTAATCCTCGTAAACGCAATCTTGCCGGTGTGTTTAAGGAGATGGGAATTCATGTTGATCCTGTTGCTCCAAATCCTGCTGAGGCTTTGAGTCTTTACCGAGAAGCATCTGTTGTTCCTGCTGTTGTTGCTCCACCTTCTCCTGCTGTTGCAACTATCAATAAATCTGCGCTGAACAACGTTATCAGATGTTATCGTAAGGGAATTGGTATTGATGCTGCTCAGAAAGCTGACTACAAAGCAAAAGGTGATGTTTTGGATGATCTACAATGGGCGCTTGAGAAAAATGTAGCTATAAATGGATACACTGTGGTTGTTAGTGATGCTGGATTTAAACTAAGCAAAGAGGGAGTTTCATCAGATCTAATCGCAATCGGCGATTCAGTTTTGCCAGAGAAACTTGATAGACATCATGTTGCAGCACTTAATAACATAAAATTACAGAGATCTTCGGCACGTCTTCAAGAGACGATGAAGGAAACTCTCGATTCTTTCAGCGAATCAGTGGCAAGAACACCTTATTGGGAACGTGCACTTATTGGTGCTACGGCTGGTCCTGTTGCCATTGGTGTTGCTCTTGGTGTTGGTGGTGCAGCTGCCGTTGGTGGTGGTGTTGCTGCTGGTGCTTATTATACAGGAGTAGGAGCTGACAGAGCCGCAACATTGGCTGGTGTTAACTATGCTCAAACTCCTTTGAATGTTGAAAAGCGGGTAAATGTTGCTCGTGTTGGGCAGGATGCTGATTTTGTTGATATTGCAACAATCATTACTGAATGTGCGGCAAGAGGCGTTAGAGGAGAACATGTTCAGAATACGGGAGAAGCAGATGAAATTAGGAAGAGATATCAGGTGTTTGAAGAAAAAACTGTGGCGCAACCACTTCTTCATACAAAAAGATACAGCTTACGCCGGATTGATGCACAAGGTAATGTTATAAAAACTGAGCCTTACTTCTTCATCAACATTGACGAACGTGACCCAGCTAACAAGAAAATTACCAGAATTGAGAAAAGAATCGAAGGTGTTGTTGATAGAAATAATTCTGGCGTAGATTTGGGTTCTTACAGTTTAAACGCTGAAGAGCAAGATAACCAAAATTTTGAAGCAGTAGCTGGAATTCTGGGTAATTTGAGAAATAAGAAGGCTTTTGAAAACGAAGCTGATGTGCCGTCTATAGCTGATTTGAGGCTACTACAAAACCTTGATGGTGCAAACCCTGCTGATCTAAATGTTAGGTACAAATTTAAGAGTGCTGGTGATCGAAGAGGTGAGGATTATGAGATTACTAAAGAATCAGAGGGTAGTTACATTATCAGGGAAATATACGCAGATAATACAGGAGAGAAGAAAGCGCGTGATTATGCTCGGATTACAATCACTAATGAAGAAAATGGTGAGATGATTGATGTTGTTAGAGTTTATCGAGCCAATGATAATCATGTTTTGCCTGCGATAGATCTAGCTAACCGTAACAATGGTGTGGCCGACGCAGATCAATTCTGGAAAATCAGAAACTTGATGGATGGTCTTGCTTTTAGAGAGGAAGTTACAAAAGCTGAAGCTTTGTTTGATGACAGATTGAGAGCGATGGAGGTTGATAAGGAATATCCATATACAATTGCAGTTGCCGATGGAAATCAACCAACTCCAGAATATGAAAGAAAATATTACTTCGTCAAAACGCTAGATTCTAAAGGCAATCCAACTTTGCATCAATACAAACGCAATGCTGATGGTGTATTTACTGAAGTTGAGAAAGGTAAAGGTTTTGAATTGCCGAGAGACAAATTAACGCAAGAGGATGTTGCTGGTTCATTTAAGAGTTGGAGTGCTGCGGCAATAGGTGCTGGAATTTTAAGAAGTGATATTACAAATGCCTTAAATGCCCCGGAAAGAGCTGCTCCATTATTTATTGACAGAAATGGTGCAGCCGATGATGTCGATGTTTTGGGATATGAAACTGTAAAAATTGGTAAAAAGAAATATAACGCTTATCGCGTTGATGATACGCTTTATGTTGATGACAGTTTTAAAAATGATAATGGTGATGTTAAGCACTTAATCAAACGTGTTGATTCTTCAATAACCGGCAAAACATTGACAGAACTTGACGGCTTCGAAACTGCGAAAGCGGTGAGTGACATTATCTCGGAAGTAAAAAGACGTGAAGTTGAGGTTGGTGTTAAAGAAACTCGTGATTATTTGATTGGCAAGATCAGACAAATAATGCCAATTGAAAGTGAGGAAAACAAAAAAGCTGGTGACATTGTTGATGCGTTTTTGGGGCTGCGAAAGTTGCAAGCAGGAGAAGAATATCCAACTCACGCAGATTCTGGTTTAGATAATAAAGTAAAAAAATTACTCAAAAGCTACGCTGATCGTCTTGCTCATCAGGAAGAAGGCGAGCATCAAGTAAGAAACCTAGAAATTACTGAGCGTGAATTTCAGTCAATCCATCAAATTAATCCTTCACTGCGAAAACATTTTGTTTCGGTGTTTTATGATAATAGAGCAATAGATCGTCAAATTGGAAAAGATGCTGCTGCTCTGAAAGCTGAAAGTCAGGCGCTTCATAACAGTTATGCAATAGTTAATGGTAATGGTGAAGAGTTAAGAAAAGAAATATACGCCCAAGAAGCTGCGAGAGGAAATATTTATGCTGCGAAAGAATTGGCAGAAAATTTGTCTGGTGGAAATGATAAAGAAAAAGAAAACGGCGCATTCTTAAAAAAAGCTTTAGAAATTGTTGGGCATAACGGTTTGACCACAAAGCAAGATTCAATTCAATATCAAGTTTCTTTCGAAGCTTATAAAGGCATTGTAGTTAAGAAATTTGATAAAGATGGGAAAGAGTCAGAAGTTGGTCGTGTTGTTTTTAATAAATCAGCAGAAGCAGGAGACGAAAGTTTCGAAATAACTCCAAAAAGTTTGAAGCAAGTTATTCAAAGCTTGGAGCAAAAGTCGAAATTAGAAACGGTGCAAGATGTTGAGCTAAGTACTGTTGAAACTACAATGCGTAGTATTGCAGGTATTTTTAATGAAAAAATGTCTGCAGAGGCTAAAACTTTACACAAGCAAGAAAAACAAAAAACTCAAGTTACCCGCAATCAAATTCAAGAAGGTAAAATCGAAGAAGTTAAAAAAGATCTGATTGATAATTTGAGTAAAATTAAACCTTACACAACGCCGCAAGTTACAGATTTGGTCAATAAATTATTAGACAATAAAAACGAGGTAAAACCCACAGTATTATCTTTGCAAAGTACGGAATTTAGAAAAATATTTTTAGATTTTGTCGGCAAAAATGCTCAAGTTTTTGCAAATTCAGAAATAGACAGTTTCAAAGATTTGGCTGGTCAATTTTATTTGGGTGGAGTCGGAGTCGAAGTTAGTCACACCAAAGCACAAAAATGTTTCCAAGAAGCATCAGGAGCTGTTATTAATGCGCAAAATGAATTAACTTTTAAACCTCAAGGAAATGGTTTAGCAGCTTACCATTTGTCGTTGATGTATGAAAAAGGCAGCGGCGAGGTTGCGAAAAACGAGGCTTTTGCTCAATCATGTTTAGAAGAAGCAGCAAAGAAAGGCGTTGAAGTTGCTAAAGCCAAGATAGCTTACAAAAAGTTTTATGGAGAAGGTTTAGAACAAAATAAAACAGAAGCGGTAAGAGAGTTAAAATCTATTAGTGCGTTAAATCCGGAAGTTCTGAGAATTCAGTCGCAAATTGCTCTTGATACAGCAGATATGAGATTTGCCGAAGAAATTTATAAAAAATCTAAATCGATCTTAGAAAGTAAGGATCCTTTGGTTAAAAAAGATGATCCAGCACTTTACGAAGCGATGGCCAATACGATAAGATGTGGTGCAGAAATTTCGACTACCAAGCAAGAAGCGCATGATCGCATAGTTAACTTATATTCAATGGGTAAAAATCTGGGTGATTTACGGTGTGCTAAGAAAATTTATGAGTTTACGCAAAGTAGAACTGAAGTGATTGATATTTTCACAAAAGTAGTTGAGGCGGCCAATACGCCGAATTATTCAGTGAATATTAGTGGCTCGAAGTTGAAGAGCGGTGATTACAAAGTGAAGTCAACCAGCTTTGGATATGAAATTACGCTTGATGGCATCGGCAAAGATGGTTTCAGATTATTATCAAGTGGCACAGTTTCAGAAATCAAAAATGGCAAAATCATCAGCTCTTCAATGGATGATCCATCTTTTGTAAAGTTAATGCAGGCAATAACTAAAGTTAACGAATTGAAAGCTGAAGAATCTCTGAATGTTGGTATGGAATTAGCTGCTATCACTAAATGTATCAAAGAAATTAATTTCGGAAATATAGCTCCAGAACTAGTCGCGAAAGACATTTTAGGCATCAGGTTTATATCAAAATCAGGAATGTCGCTTGATGGAACTTCTAATGTTAAATGCAGTAGCAGTGGAAATTTTGATGATCTTTTGGGTGATGATTCTGCTGGGAATCCAGCTTTAATAAAAGCTGCGCTCACGAATCTCTTCACTGAAAAGCCAGGAATACAATCTCATATTATTTATAAGGCCATAGCTGGTTCAGCAATTCATGCTAATTTTGTGGGTAAGATGTGTAGATTAGGTATTATGCAGAATGTGGATGATCCTGATAATAATCCTATTCGTCCTACTGATGCAGAGATATCTAAGAAATATTTCACTAAATCAGCCAAATCAGGAAATCTAGAAGCGGAATATAATTTGGCGAAGCTGGAAGCTGATCCTAATGATAAAAAAACAGCGATCGAGAAAGTTGCGAAAAAAGGTTTTCAACCGGCAATTCAAGATTACGCAGATCTTCAAATTAAAACTCCGGGGCAGCAAGATTCGAAAAAATTATACTACTCAGCTTTAGAAAAGCTGTCTTGGTATTCTCAGTTCAAAGAAGGTGAAAAGTTTGCAACTACTGATTTTGAGGGCAAAAAACTAGAATTCGAAATATCAAAATATGATGAAGCCAAAGGATTCTCATTAAAAATTAAGCGAGCTGGTTCTCATCAATTTGTTGATTTTGCAACTTTAAGTTCACTTTCTTCGGTAGAAACGATGAGTGTGAAAAACTTCAAAGGTGAAAGTTTCAACGCTTTGGATGCTAATAATGCAAATCAATTGGATGTGAAAATTTTATCTAAATTGGTTAGCGAGATTTCAGCTGAAAAAGAACAGACAAATGATCGTGAAAAACAAATTCAGATACGACCTTCTAGTTCTGTTTATAAACCGGTTGCTTCAGCTTTGGGACGAGCAATGAATTTAGTTCGGAGTAACTATCAATAAATAAAGTGAATAAGTTAGAAATTTTTTGTTAATTTTTGTAAAAATAATTTGATTAATTTTTATCAGTAAATTCCATTGAAATAGCGCCTTTATTTGGTGCATTTCAATGAATTTATTCGCGCGTAGTTTTGCATGTCTGATCAAGTTTCTATTCAAGATAATTCTTCAAACGTTGTTGAAGATGCTCAAATTAATTTAGAACCTGTCGAAATCATAAACGAGAACCTCAAAAACCGCGTCAGAGCACACTCGCAAGCTGCTATTATTTGCCAAGCTAAAGAAAATAATCCCAACTATTTTTCGATCATTTTTGCTAATGAAAAATTCTACGAAATTTTTGGTATTAGCGAAGCCAATTTAATCGGAAAAAGTTACGATTTTTTGTTCAACGATGTTGATTTTGATTATTCTTCGGAAGATCAAATCGAATATATTCGTTTGATTAAGGCGGTAAAAGATTTTCATCAATCTTCAGTGATTGTCAGTTTACAAGATCACAAAGGTGAAAGCAAAAAAGTTAAGTTGAAGATTGTATTTGCGCCGCTTGCTGATTTTTACAAAGGCATTAAAGCAGAAATTACCCAAACAAATTTTAATCCAGATTTATACGCGATTTTCACTTTTGAAGAATTCGAGTTGAATATTACTACAACAGAGAATCAGAGTAATTCCAACGTAGTTTTACTCAAAAACCTAGAACGTGCTTTGCGTAATGAAAGATTGTTACGAGAAGTTGGTTATTTGATCGTATCAGATTTGTCGATTGGCGAAATTGCTCGCGAAATTGCCAAAATGTTGTGCCAGCATTTGAAAGTAGATCGTTGTGTGATTAACGATTATCGCCGTGGCAAGGCCAATTTCGTTGTAGAAAATTGTAGTTCTGATGTTGCGCCAATGATCAGAGATTTAAACGATCCAGAAAATCAAAAAGTGTTGGCGGATTACATAAATTTCCAAAACTATTTTTACAAAAAAGTTGGAAACAAAGCTAAAAAAAGTTCACTGATTATTGTCGATGACGTGGTTAATGACGTCAATTTCAACCAAATTCGTCAGATCTGTGAGCGATACAATATCAACTCTCAAATCAGCATCACTACATCTTTCAATGATCAAATTAACGGCGGAATTTACATTCATCAGTCAACCAAAAGAAATTGGTTAGTTGATGAAATTGATTTGCTCGAAACTGTCGCTGATCAATTCTCAATTGCAGTTGATCGCTCTTATTCGGTTGAGCGTGTGATGGTTTCAAACCATGAATTATTAGAGAAAACCAAACAATTAAAAGAGGCGCTCAAGCAAGAAAAAAACATGCGTAAAATGCAAAGTGAATTTGTTGCTTTGGTTTCGCATGAATTCAAAACTCCACTGCAAATTATTGACAGCACGCGTGAGCTTTTGGTGCGTAAGCTGCGCGGTTTGAATGTTAAAGAAGAGGCAGTCGATAAATCTTTGGAACGCATCAAAAGTGGTATTCAAAGAATGAACGGTTTGATTCACAGCACGCTTAATTTGGCTAAGATGGAAAATGGTCAAAATAATATTAAAATTGAGCGTGATATTTTTGACTTCAAATCTTTCGTTAATGAGATAGTTGAGAAAAATTCTAATTTGGCTACACAACGCAATATTTCGGTATTGCTTAATATTGACGATTTGCCCAAAGATTTTAATGGTGATCAGAAATTACTCGATCACTCAATTACTAACATAATTTCTAACGCGATTAAATATTCTAAAGACAATTCGGTGGTGAAAGTTTTGTCTAAATGTAACGACAAAAAAGTTATTATTCGTGTTGTTGATCAAGGGATTGGAATTCCGAAAGAAGATTTATCGCATATTGGTCAGAAATTCTTTCGTGCTAAAAACACGTTGGCAGTTGCAGGTACAGGAATTGGTTTATATCTGACAAAGTATTTTATTGAATTACACGAAGGCACGGTTTTAATCGATAGTGAAGTCAATGTCGGCACCTCTGTAACTGTAGTATTGCCGCGAGTCTAAAAAAATTTAAAAATCAAAAAGATGAAGAAGTTTTCTATTTCTATTTTATCGGCTGCGACAATTTTTTGCAGCAATGCTTTTGCTGAAGATGAGATGAAAAATTATCCATATATTTCTGGGCAAACTTTGTATCAGTTTAAAGCTGATCGCATTTTATCAACGGATGATAAAGGTGTAAAAGCGAATAATGCTTTTGTTAATATTGAGTCAAATTTTTCGCTTAATTTTAACAAAAACTGGTCAGCAAAAACTTTGTGGAAGTTGAATCCATCTGATACTTATACAACTCGCGATTCAGTCAATCCTGAAAGAACCAGAACATTTTTGGCTGCGGATCGAGGTTTTAATCCACAAAATACTCAGCTTTTAATCGAAGAATTGAAATTGCAGTTCGAAGATGAAGATATGCGTTTTTTTGCTGGTAAATTTAATCCTACTTTCGGAACGGCTTACAAAAATAACAAACGTATCGGAGTTTTTAGCCAAGATATTACTAAAGATTACGAGTTGCGTGAGAAAATTGGTGCTGGTGTTACTGCATTATTGGAAGTTGGTGAATTGACGGTTAATACTTTTTTCAATGACACAACAGGTTTGAGTGGCTCAATTAATGGTCGTGATAAAGAAAACCGTAACAATGGTTTGGCCGGCAACACCGGAACTTTTTCATCTTACTCTGTTACTTATCAAGGTGACAAATTTTTTGGTTATGAAAATTGGTTTTATAATTTGGGCTATAGAAGTTTAGGGATAAGTCAGGGCAACTCAACTTATGATTTAGCTCGCGAAGATGGTTATGTTTTTGGTACAGAATATTTGCACAAAATTGGTGAAAACACTTCGATAATTCCTTTTGCGGAAATCTCAAAAATCGACAATTTCACTGGCGAACGTGGCCGTAACGCTAACTACGCAACTTTAGCCTTAATTGCCAAATACAGCGGATGGACTGCGAGTGTCTCGCAAATTTATCGTAAAATTTCTCAAAATCAGCGTACTAACAAAATCAACGATTACCAAACTCAGCTTTCCGTCGGCTACAAATTTATGAATAATTTGTCGATCGACGTAAGCCGAGCCAATGCCAAAGAAAGCAATAAATCTTTATCGCTTTTTGGCTTTATGGTTAGTTATGTTTACAATTATTAATCCTATTTTTTAGCGAGACATATCGATAGCTTTGGACGACAAAGATTGCGCATTTGTTAAAGACATAGATTCGTCAGGCTTATCATTTTTTGTTTCAGAATTTTCATGATTTTGCTCTTGGAGTAAATTTTCCAGTTGCGAAATTCTAGATTTTAATTGTGTGATTTCAGACTCTTTTGTTGAGACTTGTGATTTTAAGTCGGAAATTTCAGTGATAAGTTCAGCAATACGCAAATTTTCTTCGTATATTTTAATTGCTTCTTTATCAATTTGTTTGGAGCTTTTCTTAAATTTATCTCGTAGATCTTCTAGTGAATCTGAATCTATTTGAGATTGGTTGTCTTCATGATCAATCCCAAAAATTTCATTTTCCTCAATTTCAGAAATTTGAGTATCAACAAGTGATACATGGCTTTGAGGAGTTTCTGGGTTTGTTGAGGCAATTATTGTCTGTTCTTCAGCAATAGGTTGAAAGTAATTATGTAGTTCTTCAGCAAGAGGTTGAAAGTAATTGTGTAGTTCTTCAGGTAATTCTGATTTGTATTTTGCAAATTCTTTTATTGCTTCGTCTTTAAGAAAATTTATCTCAGGAATTTTTGTTTTTTCGAGAATAAATAATATTGCCCAAAAAGTGTTTTCTTTGGTTTCCTGGTTGCTGCTTTTTAGAAGTTCTATAAGTAGTTTTTGTGAGTTTTGATCAGTAAAAAATTCAGTAAATTTACTATCTTGACTATCTTCACTTGAAAGTGTGGCAATCACACTAATTGATTTGGATTTAATGGATATCTCCTCGGCATTTGATTGATCAATAGCTAATGTTTTTAGGAGAATTCTTGCCGTTAACTCACTTGATAAAAGTTTATAATTTTCTTCTGATTCGTCGAAGAACTCAAAAATGAGTTTTGTTAAGTTAATCAGTTCTTTTTCGCTTAAATTATCAAGCGCTGAGTAATCAGATGCACTCATTGCTGAATTTGGTGTATCCAATGAATTCAAGAAAATTTCTAGGAACTGTTCACTAACATCATTACTTAATTGATCGATTAGGTTATTTTGTGAGTCTTTCATGATAAATTTTATAAGTTTTTAATAATTTTTGGTTCCACAAGTTTTATTTTAATAAAACATTCTAGATTACCGATTGTGGTGTTTTTGAGCCGTAAAAAAACTCACGACACAAAACTTTAATCAAAATTTTTAGAGTTTGATTAGTATTGAAGAAATAGATTTTATTTTTTTATGAAGCACATGGCGTAATTGACGCCGAGGTCTTTTGCATTTCTGCGCCAGCTGTCGTTTAAAATATTGTAGCTGAAGCCCATTATTTCTTGCAGCTCTAAATTGTTCGAAGCAGCGTAATGATTGATTTCTGAAGGTTTGAGGAATTTTTTCCAATCGTGAGTGCCGGCAGGTAACCAGCGTAAAATATATTCTACGGCGAATTTTGCGGTGAGCAAAGATTTTAAATTGCGATTAATTGTGGCGACAAAAAGTAACCCGTTTGGTTTTACAAGTTGCGCGCAGCTTGCGACGAATTGTTCAACGTTGGCAACGTGTTCGATAATTTCGAGGGCGAAAACTACGTCAAATTTTTCACCAGTTGCGGCTAAATCTTCAGCGGCGCAATTACGGTAATTTACTGTTACGCCAGATTTTTCAGCGTGAATTTTAGCAACAGCGATGTTTTTTTCTGATGCATCAATTGCCGTAACATTAGCACCCATTTTAGCAAAAGGTTCGGCAACCAAGCCACCGCCACAGCCGATGTCGAGAATTTTTAAATTTGAATCGAATGAAAACTTTTCCTCAATTTTTTCACGAATGTAGGAAATGCGCGTTGGATTAAATTTGTGTAACGGCTTGAATTTACCGTTCTCATCCCACCATTCATCAGCAATACGCGAAAATTTTTCTACTTCGTTTTGATCAATTGTTGAGGTCATGTTTTTTCGATTTTTTGTTAAAAAAAATTCTAAATTCTCCTTCGCAAAAGGAGGCTATCTATTGTTTTAGTCGCACAAACTCCAAATCCTCCTTTGTAAAAGGAGGTGTCACGAAGTGACGGAGGATTTAGGTGAGTGGTTGGTAATTTAGAGATATTTTGATGTAATCTAAAAACTACCCTTAATCTCAAGTAAATCCTCCGGCGCTGTGCGCCACCTCCTTTTTTAAAGGAGGCCTAGTCATTAAACTCCAAATCCTCCTTTGCAAAAGGAGGTGTCACGAAGTGACGGAGGATTTAGGTGAGTGGTTGGTAATTTAGAGATATTTTGATGCAATCTAAAAACTACCCTTAATCTCAAGTAAATCCTCCGGCGCTGTGCGCCACCTCCTTTTTTAAAGGAGGCTTAGCATTAAACTCCAAATCCTCCTTTGCAAAAGGAGGATTATTTATTGTTTTGGTAGTTTTTCTACGTCGATCATTTCGTAATTTTCAACGCTATTCATCCAATTTGGTTTTACTTTCACAAACAAAAATAAATGCACTTTAGCGCCGACTATTTCTGCAATATCATGGCGCGCTTCAGCGCCGATTTGCTTAATCATTGCGCCATTTTTGCCAAGAATAATACTTTTTTGGCTTTCTTTGGTAACGAAAATGGTTTGATTAATTTTAATTTGGCCATTGTCGAGTACTTCGTATTTTTCATTTTTAACCGTCAAAGCGTAAGGCAGTTCGCGATTTAGTTTCAAAAATAATTTTTCGCGAGTGATTTCGGATGCGATAAAACGCATCGGCGCGTCGGTGATTTGCTCTTCGTCGTAAATCCACTCAGGATGGATACATTTGTCGCACAAGAATTTTTTAATCAGATTTACGCCATCGTTAGTTTGCGCTGAAATCGGGAAAATATCTTCAAAACCAAGTTCGATCAATTTAGCCATGATTTCCAAAATCGTGCCTTTTTTGACTAAATCCATTTTGTTGATGGCGGCAGTAATTTTCGGATTTTCTTTGCGTAAATCTTGAGCAATACGGATATTTTCTTCATCCATGCCGACAGTTGCATCAATCACCAAACAAATGTGATCGGCATCGCGCAAAGCTTGCCAAGCTGATTTGACAATGATGCGTTCCAAAATTTTTTCCTGACGTGGAATAAAAATTCCGGGAGTGTCAATCACCACCATTTGTGTGTCGCCTTCAATCACAATAGCTTTGATCGAGTTGCGTGTGGTTTGGACTTTCGGCGAAACAATAGTAAGTTTCTGACCCAACAAAGCGTTAGTAAGAGTCGATTTTCCAGCATTTGGGGCGCCGACTATGGCAATATGACCGTGTTTTTTATTTGGCATTAGCTGCTAAATCTTTTGCAATTGTGAAAGCTAATTCAACACTTTGTGAAGAATTTAATCTTGGGTCGCAATGAGTGTGATAGCGGTCTTGCAGATTCATTTCTGAAATTTGTTGGTTGCCGCCCAAACATTCGGTAACGTCTTGGCCAGTCATTTCAAAATGAACGCCGCCAGCGTAAGTGCCCAGTGATTTGTGGATAGCGAAAAACGATTTAATTTCGCTTAAAATTTCATCAAACTTACGAGTTTTGTAGCCAGTTGAAGATTTGATAGTATTGCCGTGCATTGGGTCGCAAGACCAAACTACGGAACGTCCAGATTTTTTTACAGCTTCAACCAGTGGCGGCAATAAGTCGTTAACTTTTGCGGCGCCCATTCTTGAAATTAAAGTGATGCGGCCAGCTTCGTTGTTTGGATTCAAGATTTCTAGCAATTGAACTAATTCTTCAGCTTTTATTGAAGGGCCAACTTTGAAAGCGATTGGGTTGGCAATGCCGCGCATGAATTCAACGTGAGCTTCGTCTGGATGACGGGTGCGATCACCGATCCACAACATGTGGGCGCTTAAGTCGTAATATTTGCCAGAGTCACGATTAAAGCGGGTGAAAGCTTCTTCATAGTTTAAAAGCAAAGCTTCGTGAGACGTAAAAAAGCTAGCGGTAGTAAGCTGCGGCAAAGTTTTAGAATCAAGGCCACAAGCTTTCATGAAGTTCAAGATTTTATTCACTTCGTTGATTACTTCTTCGGTGTGTTTTTTGCTGCTTAAGGAATGAGCGAATTCTTCGTTCCATTTGTTAACTTTTTCCAAATTACCGTAGCCGCCCAAAGCCAGAGAGCGTAAGTAATTCAAAGAAGCGGCTGAGTAAAAGTAAGATTCGACCAATCTTTGTGGATTGGCTTGGCGTGAATTTTCTTCGAAGTCAATGCCGTTGACGATGTCGCCGCGGTAGCTTGGTAAGCTGATGTCGCCTTTAGTTTCAAAACCGTCAGATCTTGGTTTGGCGTATTGTCCAGCGATGCGACCAACTTTTACTACTGGTTTGTTCAAACCATACATCAACGCAATTGTCATTTGCATGACGGTGCGGAAGAAGCTTTTTAAGTTGTCGTGTGAAAATTCTTGAAAGCTTTCAGCGCAATCACCACCTTGCAGCAAGAAAGCTTCACCGCGGGAAACGGCAGCAAGTTCTGCTTTCAATTTTTCGATTTCATCAATTGAAACTAGCGGCGGGAAATTTTTTAATTGTTGTTCAGCAAATTTAAGTGCATCTAGGTTTTTGTATTCTGGTTGTTGTTTGATTGGTAAATTTCTCCAAGAGTTTACCGCCCACTTTTTTTCAGTTGCCATTGTTAAATGTTTTGTAAAATGTTGATTTTGTTGGATTGCACGGATTATCTTTGCGCCCTGAATCAATGTCAATTTCTTAATTCATGAAAAAATCAATCGCTTTCCAAGGAACATTCGGCGCCAATTCCAATTTGGCTTGCCAGCGTTTTTATTCTGATTTCGAAGCCAAAGCTTTTGCAACTTTCTACGATGTTTTTGAAGCGGTAGAAAAAGGCGAGGTGGAATATGGCATGATTCCGCTTGAAAACTCCTACGCCGGACGCGTTTCAGAAATTCACAATTTGTTGCAGAAATACAATGTTTCAATTGTTGCTGAGCATTTTTTCTCAATCTCACACAACTTGGCCGGAGTTGATGGCGCAAAGCTTGAAGACATCAAAGAGGTTTTGTCGCATCCCCAAGCTTTGATGCAATGCCAAAATAATTTGCGTGATCTGAATATGAAAACGCGTGAATTTTCTAACACGGCAGAAGCGGCGAAATTTGTCAGCGAGCAGCAAGATAAATCAAAAGCGGCGCTTTGTTCAAAAATGGCGGCGGATTTGTACGGTCTGAAAATCGTTAAAGAAAATATGCAAGATTCCGGCAATGATAATGTAACGATTTTTATCGTGATTGCCAAAGAGCCAAAAGATGTTGATCCAGCAATCGCACCGGTTATCACCGCTTTGGTGTTTACAATTCGCAACATTCCGGGGTCACTTTACAAAGCGTTGGGTGGCTTTGCGACTAACGGTGTTAGTATGGTCAAGCTTGAAAGTTACATTCCCGGTGGCGTTTCAAAACAAGCGCAATTTTTTATTTCAATTGAAGGACATCCAAGCCAGAAGCATGTGGCTCTTGCTTTGGAAGAGTTGGGTTTCTTTTCTAAAAGTGTGAAATTGCTGGGTGTTTATTATGCTGATAAATTGCGATTCGAGGCTTAAATGAAAGAAAAAGATAAAGATAAAAAGCTGGATGAGTTTCTTTCTAAATTGTATTTACAAGTTTTAGCTGAAGAAGATTTTTTGCTAATTCAGTGTGCTTGTAGTAGGAATAGTAAGGTTTTGCATGATAATGTAGAATATAATTTTTCGCAGCTAATCCAAGAGAGAGAAAAATTGGATATTGTCGATGATGTTGGTTGTAATCTTTTTATGATATTGTTGCGCAGTGCCAATCAAAATAATGGTTACAAACTTTCAGAAATTGAGATTCTTTTAGATCGGATAATGGAAATCGAGGATATTGCTTCTCCTTCTAAGGCATATTTGAAGCACACTAATCAGAACAAAGAGAGTTTTTTAGATTATTTGGAAAAGATTGAAGAACCTAAAATTAGATCGGAAATTATTGAAAAAGTTTTGGCTGCTCACATCAATCACAGAAAGTATAACATTATTGAATCAGATGAAGTATTCGCCGAAATATTCTCAAAATTTGGCAAAGATATGAATGAAAATTTGATAATGTTTTTTGCTATCACTGCTAAGAGGACATTATTTCAAGATGAAGCGCGAGAACTACTACCTGAAATTAGAAAAGAAATTTTAGATCAAAAAAGAAGAAGCTACGCGAAAGCTGATAAAATTGATGCTGAATTTGCGATTGCTTTAGGCATAAAAATCAAACAAGAAAATATTAATTTTCTAAACAATAGTGTGATGAATACTTTGATTGCCAATGTTCCAAATAATTCTACCAAAAAAAGGCCGTGTGAAAATTTGGTTGATGATGAAGTAAAAACACAAAAAGCTCGAACTAAATGAGAATAGTTGCTGGAAAATTTCGCGGAAGAAACTTGGTAAATTCAGATCACCTAAAATTGCGTCCTACTACTGATAAAAATCGTGAAGCTTTATTCAATATTCTAAATTCTGGAAAGTTTGGTTTTGAAATAGCTGAATCCAATATTTTGGATATGTGTTGTGGCACTGGTGCTGTAGGATTTGAGGCATTATCACGCGGTGCTAAGTCGGTTGCTTTTGTTGACTTAAATCGCGGACATTTGGAAGTAGTGAAAAAAAATGCTGAGTTATTGGGTGTTACGAAATTTTGTGAAATTTTATGTTTAGATGCCAAGAAGTTGCCAGAAAATAAAAAGTATTTTGAGCTTGTATTTATTGATCCGCCTTATGCCGAAGATTATGCGGAAATTTTAAGAAATTTACGTTATAAAGGTTGGATTTCAGATGGATCTTTAGTTGTAGTTGAATCGCAAACTGTGAAAGAAAAATTACAATTTGATGGTTTAGAATTGCTTGATTTTAGAACATATGGGGCGACATCGTTTTGGTTTTTTGTGAGTATTTGATAATTACGAAGGGAATTGTTTCTTCTAGGAATTAAATTTTTGATCTATTTGAGGTCTTAAAGTTGTTCATTAAAATTGAAACAATCACCCAAAATGTCTTTAAAGCGCATTACTCAAGAAGATTTAGTGTTGGATTCTGAAGGTTTGAAGACTTTACCGTATTTTGATAATACATTTACCAGCTTATTTATTGCTGGTTGTGATATTGACTATTTACCAGAATATCTTCCCGAAAGTATTATAAGGTTGTTTGTTGGTTTTTGTAAAAACATCAAAGCCTTGCCGACTAAATTACCTGATAATTTACAAGAAATAGTTTTGCAGAGTTGTCCAAAACTAGTATTTATACCGGAAGATCTACCCAACGGATTAGAAAAATTAGAGATCATAGGATGCAATAATCTGAGAAAGTTGACGGAAAATTTTCCTCTCAATTTAAAAGTTCTCAATATCGAAGGAGCTCTTGGGATTGTTGAAGATCAAGATACTAGAGAAAAATTATTGTATTTAGAAGCGAGGTCTCAGGTTATTTATCCATATTATTTTAATATGGCTGTAGACATGGTTGTTCAATCAAAAATGGATAATTTGATCGAACAATATGTCGATATGAATCCTTCAAATATCGTTCCTCAGGCCGTAATAAATTTAATTGACTGTTTACTGTGTGAAATTTTGGTTGTTAGAGAAAGTGTTGTTGAATCTGGAGATATAAATATGGCTGATTCAAAACAAATTGCTGTTCTTTTGACGCCATTTCTTCAGCTATTGGAAGATAATCCAGATCACTTTGGATGGATAGAAAAAATCGCGGCAGGCTTCTCTGATGAACTACCTGATGATCCAGTAAAATATTTTACGCAAATTTGTTCCTTTGTTTCAATCGCTAGAGTTGCTACAGTGTTCGACAAAATTAGCACGAGTTCTTATCTAGTTACGTTAGAAATGATTGAAGAATGTATAATAGATTCTTCTCATAATCAAATAATTGATCCTGAGTTTGAAGATGACGCGAGAAATCTTATGCTTAATAAAATTTATTATAAGCTTAATGAAGAGGATCAGAGCGCTAAATCGTGGTTAGGAATTACTCGAAAATACAGCTATCATGATACAGTTTTAAATTGGGCTAACGATCAGAAAGTTGAGGAAATCGCTGATAAAGTTAGAGATTTTTTATCTCAAGATTTACGTGCAATTACACAAAAAATTTGTTCAGGAAATGACGGAAAATTATGGCGTAAACTAGTTCTGCCAGAATTATATGAGCGACAAATACAATCCAATTTGGTTGAAATGTCTTTAGTCGAAAAATTTCTGCAATTGGCTGATCCTATTTCCATTGAAGACTATCAAGAAAGACAAAATTTGATTACTAGATATCCTAATACTGATGGTAGTTTGAGAGATATTAACCAGCTTCATCAAGATTTTGCTGAAATTCTAGAACAAAAAAACATGGCAGAATTTATGGAATTAATCACGGAAATTTTAACTCCTAAAACTGATCCCATTATTACACCTGAAAGTTGTGAGAAAATATCCGAAGTTTTTTGTGATAAATCTTTATAACCCAAAAATATAAAAGTGGTGAATTTAAGAAATACAATGCTGGGTTATATTCTGAGAACTATTTTCTGGTAGTAGAGTTATCGAGGTTATTATTTCCGAATTTGCTAAAACCCAGTGGATTAAATACGAGTGATGGGTTTCTTTCTGAATTGCGTAGATTCTGTTTCGCACGTTCTTCGATTATTCTACACTCGTTGGTAAATTCATTAAAATGCTGGTTACTTACAAGAGATGTTAGGGTGCTTTCCAGAACAGTTTTTACAGCAAGTTTTGCTGCTTCCACATCAGAAATATTGGCTAAAAATTCAAAGTTTTTATGACATGAATTTTGTCTTCGATATTCTTCGACTATAAAGTTACGAGGGTCTCTGATTATGGAATCTTTTTTGTAAAATTCTTCTTGAAGTGCAGTTGTTAAACCTTGTGGAGATATAATAGAATCGTTTATGGCACTATGATTCATTATATTATCCGACGTTGCTGAGCTACCCAGCCTGTCACCACCAGAATTCAATATTTTTTGACTGATTTTCTCATAGAGAACAGAATATAATATTTGGTCGGATGGTTGTGTTATCAAAGCTTGATAGAATGCTATTCGAAAATGCGTTGAAATATTAGCGACACAACCATCACCAAGTGCTGAGATAATTCCAATAAAATTGTCTATACCTTCATCTCGTGAGAATAGATGAGCAATTGCCCATTTGTTATTTTTAAAAAAACTGGTAATCTTGTTTGAATGATTACTGTGAATCGGTGGCGAATTAAATGTTTGTTCAAAGAAACTTGATATTTGTTGTGCCTGAGGTTGATTATCTCTCAACAATGATTTGAAAATTGTTGTAATATTTTGTTGTTGTTGTTCTGAGGAGAACAAATTTGACCTGCCAAAATTGTAAGAACTTATTTGATCATCTGTTAAAGGAGCTATTGTAGGTATTCTTGATCTTAGGTAAGTAGTAATTAACCCGACTTTTTGGAAATTTTTCTCTAACAAGTTTCCTGTAAAATATTGTAATAGTCCTACCTCATCTAATGTAATGTATGGGCTATTTTTAACAGGAACTAGAGAATTAGAAAGTGTTTGTCTACATGACTCAGTGAGTGAAGAAGTAATTCTTGTAGTGACTAATTCTAAGTCTCTTTGACCATTTACTAGGTAGGCGAATATGTCTCTTACTTTTAAATTTGAGACGTCAGATTCTAATTCTTCTCTTAAATTAGAAATTGATTCTGGAGAAAAACTTTCAGAGATTCTTATATCAAGTAGCTGGGATAGGTTTGGATATTTTTTGTATAACCTACTACCGTAAATTTCAGCTTTATCTAATTTTGTTAGTCTAATATCCGGATTTCCAACATTCTGGATGAATGATTGGCACTTACCTTCTTCTTTTAGAGATATTGCAAAATCCTTAATTAAAGCGATATCGTTTATGGTAATCGCATTTTTTTCAACGAAGGATTTAAAGAGGCTAATTTGTTTATTCTCGTCTCTTGGATAAATTTGTTGGCATAATTTTGGTATTCCTGTTTTTGTAATTTGGCATTCAATTGCTATCTGAGATATTACTGAGTGAGAGATTCCACTGCCAAATGAGTTATTATTTAAAAGTATTGCCAGGTTATTAGCTTTTATTTCAGGATCATTTTCTTGAGTTAAAGCCTGTAATAAAATTTCTCTTTTGTTTGGGAGATCTCCCATTTTTTGTTCAATATTTGTAAAGAATCTCAGATTTTCTGGTAAGCTGAGATCAAGAAATTTATCTCTGCAAATTTGTTCAAAAGATTGTCTTAATAATATTTTTGCTTCTTCTGAATTTGGTAAAAATTCCAATGCCGACAGGAATGATATGCAAGAATCTTTCGCTTTGTTATTTTTTTGGTGTGTTTTTCCAGCTAGTAATCTTGTCTCATAGGATGGGGTGCAGAATTTTAAATATTGCTGCGTAAGGTTGTATTCTTGTTGATCAAATGATAGATGAGCAATTCTAATTGCTAGATCATCAATATTCTTTACACCATTTCTTTTCGAGTCTTGGAAAGCTAAAGATAGGTTTGCTAATACTTCGGATGGATTGTTTTCTAGTTCAGCAATTTTTGATAAACTGAGATAAATTGTAGTATTATTTGCTATTCTATGACCTTTTCTGATTTCTAAAGATTTTTTTAGATAGGTTTTAATTTCGTTAATTTTTTCTGGGTTTGATAATGGAGAATTAATTTCAAACTCCAGATCAGCTATGTTTTGATAGCACTGCGCTACTTCTAAAGTTTTTTGAGAGATTTGTTTTTTTATATCTAAGCTTTTTTTGAAAGCATCTAAAGCTAATTCGAGTTCTTCATTTGATCGTCTTATTAAACCAAGATCAAAATAAATATCGGATATTTTTTGTTGATCAGTTGGTGGAGTAAGTTGTTCATTTATTTTAATAGAATTTCCTAGATAAGCTGCCGCGGTGCCATATTCTCCGCGTTTTTCGTAAATTTTACCTAAACTTAAGAATGAATCGCTAATGAGTTTCCCTTTTGGATCCTTAAGTCTCAGTATCTTAAATGCTTTAGTGTGTGATGATAAGGCTTTCTCAGGATTAAAGCTTCGTCCATCATCTATCTCGGAAAGGTAGATTTCTCCAATATTATAACTTAATTCAGCTGTAAGTAAGCTTTTATTACTTTGAGAGTCTGCTACTTCTAAACCGCTTAAAAGATACTTAAGAGCAATCTGATTTTGACCTTCGAGTCTATTCATCTCACCAATTATAAGACAACATTTGGCGAATCTTAAATCTTCTAATTTATTGGAAGTAAGCAAATCATAACATTTGATTGCACAATCCCGAGCTTTATCGTGCTCATGTTTTGAGCGATAAATTTCTGATAAGTTGGAATAAAGGTTGATATTTTGACTATCATCTGCTTTCCCCAATTCTTTTTGAATTCTTAAACTTTCTTCGTAATGGGTTAGTGCTGATTCAGTCAGATTTTCTTGAAACAACAAATTACCAATATTGCGATGACAGTCAGCATGTTCTATGCTTTCGGGATAGTCTTTAAGGGATTCTAGCTCTAATTTAAAGTTATCCAAAGCTAGATCAAAATTTTTATTCGCAAGAAATATTGATCCAAGAATGTGACGAGATTTAGCGACAGTTAGAGCATCAGATCTTTCGTTATCATGAAAATTTACCACATTGAGTTGGGAATCTATGGCTTTCTGCATTTTGCCAGTTTTAGAGAAGATTATGGCTTTATTCTCTAATGATTTAACCATACTGGCGGTCAAATTTCCCAACGATTTTGATTTGCAAATCTCGAAAGATTTTCCGTAAAACTTTAATGCTTGGGATAATAGATCTAACTTGTGATAAACTTGAGCAATTTGGTAGTATGCAACTGCCAGAGAGGCAGTTTCAGGAGAAGATTTTTCTTTAAGCTCAATTGTCTTTTCGTAATTGACTAATGCATCTCCAAGGTTCCCAGCAATTCGATGAAAATTCGCTAAATTACTGTAAATGTCTTCTAAAACAGAATTCGTAGTTGGTTTGATTTTTTGTGTTAAAAATAAAGCTGATTCAAACTCTGCAATTGCTTTTTCGAGGCTAACTTCGTCAGCTCCATCTTGATGTTCAAACTCCCCAATATTATTCTGAAGACCATTTAAATATTGACCCAAATCATCACAATTCTGCAGGAACTCTCCTTCAAATTTTTGCAATATTTCTTCTGCGGTTAGAACTTTTGGTATTTGATTAGTTTGTTCTGTTGGAATTGGAATATTTTCGTCACTTACTTCATCTTCCTGGATCATGGCGACAACAGTTTCTGTGCCTACTTCATCTTCCTGGATCGTGGCGGCAGCAGTTTCTGTACCTATGTAAAATTTTCTTATTTTTTTTAATCCTTTGGGTTCATTTGTGTTAGATTTGCCGTTTTGAATTTTAGTTTTTTCTATTCTCTCTGCTAAGTTTACTAGTCTGCTTGATGAGACTGGCTCACTATTTGAAGAATTTTTGGTTCTAAGATTATTCTTTTCGATTTGTTCTTCTAAGTGTCTTAATATTTCTTTTGAGATATTAGTCGGCCCTAAATCTAGACTAATTACTTTGCTATTTTCGATTCTAATAGCGCTTAACAACCTTTGTGCACCTTCATCACCTATTTCATTAAATCTTAAGTTAAGATTCTTTATCAAGTTTTGAGGTCTCAAAAGTATTTGAATTATCGGCTCTAAACTTTCGTTATTTATCTGAGAGAAACTTAATGATAACGATTCGATGACACAATTTGGGTGCTGCAAAATGTGTGATAAAGCAGTTGTGCGTGAAATGCTGAGATGACTTTTAGAAAATGTGAGAGATGAAATATTATTTTGGGGTTCAATAACTGATAATAATAACTCTGCTCGGAATTGAGAGGGATCATTTACATCAATGAAAGTTAATATATCGTTTTGTAATCCTAATCCGTGTTGAATGAGTTTGATGGCAAATTCAACTTTGACTTGTTTATCCAAATAAATTTCAAGAAAACGATCAAACTTTTCAGCACTCAGATTTTGAAGTTCTTTAACATATTTTTCAGGAACTTTGTGAAATTGAATTTGATCGATCCTACTTGGTTTTTTGGGAGCAGTATTGGTTTCAATATTGGTTTTTGTTTCTTGATTAGCTCGATTAGACTTGTTTGCTTTGCTGCTATTGACCTGGAGTTGATCAGTAATTTTTTGCAAAATTTCCTCATCAATATTGTTACCTGAAATATTTAAAGAGGTAATTTTACAATTGGGATGTTGGATTGCTGAAAGAAGTTTTAATGCTCCTGCGTTTGAGAAATTGGTTCGGTAGAGATTAATTTGAGTTAACTTACAATTTGGATGTTGTATCGCTTCAGATAAAGCTGTTATACCAGCATCTCCAATATTATTATTATGTAGTAAGAGTGCATTAACTTTACAGTTCTCATGTTGTAAGGACTGAAATAGCCTTTTTATTCCTTGCTCTCCAAAATTATTTCTAGGAATTTCGAGTAGTTCTATACAGCATTTAATGTCTTCGAGAGCCTCAGAAATGGCGATAATCTCGTTGTCACCTAAGCTATCTCCAAAACTGAGATGCGTAACAGAGTTATTTGATCTAGAAATTGATTGAAGTTTCTCTGCTAAAGAAATGGATCTTATTCGTTTGGTGTGCAAAGTGTTTAAAATCTGATCCTGTTCTTCCGCGCTTTTAGTTATAATAATTTCAATATCTTCATTATTTAACTGATTGTTCTGTTTCAGCAAAACTATAAGATCTTGTTTCTCTCGGCTGTAAGTCGCTATTTCTTGAGCGATATCTTTTTCTATTTTGTGAGTAAGGA
Source organism: Alphaproteobacteria bacterium (assembly GCA_021151765.1). Classification (GTDB taxonomy): domain Bacteria; phylum Pseudomonadota; class Alphaproteobacteria; order Rickettsiales; family UBA1997; genus UBA2645. The sequence goes on along the minus strand of JAGKWR010000015.1, from coordinate 10,564 downwards.
ATAATTCTAAGAAGCTATCCCAATTTGCTGCATTTACTCTAGCTAACTGTCTTGCAAAAGAGATAGGGATATTCTCTTGGTTGTGTAATTTGGCCGCACGAGATAGAGCAGTTTTCTCTTCTTCATTTATGTTACTAGAGGCTGATCTCAGATTTTGGGCCGCTCTTCTTAATAGATATTCAGTTGTTTTCATAGGTTTATTTCCGTGATAATTTTGGTGATTAGAACTACTTTCACAAAAGGTTTATGATTTTATTTCTGAGAAATTAAGTCATCTACAAAAATTTAAATCAGAACTAATTCTGGGTAATAACAATAAAAAAACCAGATTTTCTCTGTCAAAGAAAATCTGGTTTTGAGTAGTATTTTCAAGGTCTTGCAACCTATGAAATTTTTTTACGGAATTTATTTTACTAAATTCGTTACGTCTAACATACGAAGTGAGAAAGCCCATTCGTTGTCATACCAAGAAGCAACTTTTACCATGTTGCCACCCAAAACTTTGGTTTGAGTAGTGTCAAAAGATGAGCTGTAGCGTGTATGGTTGAAATCGATTGAAACCAAAGGTTCATCAACGATTTCCAAAACTTCTTTCATACGACCGATTCCGGCAGCTTTACGAACAACTTCGTTAACTTCTTCTTTAGTTGTGTCGCGTTTAGCGATGAAGTTCAAATCAACCATTGAAACGTTAGCTGTTGGTACGCGAATTGCGCCGCCAGCCAATTTGCCGTTTAATTCTGGCAACACCAATCCGATTGCTTTTGCTGCACCAGTTGAAGTTGGAATCATTGACATGGCACAAGCGCGGGCGCGGCGTAAATCTTTGTGAGAATTGTCAACCACGTTTTGGTCGTTAGTGTAGGCGTGAACTGTGGTCATGAAACCTTTTTCGATTCCAATTGCGTCATTCAAAGCTTTAGCAACAGGTGCTAAGCAGTTTGTAGTGCAAGAACCAACTGAGAAAATTTTGTCTTCTGCGGTTAATTTGTCGTCATTCACACCATAAACGATGGTTTTAACGGTATCTTCTTTGGCTGGTGCAGAAATGATTACTTTTTTCGCGCCTGCAGTGATGTGCTGTGCGGCGTCATCATATTTTGTGAAAGCGCCGGTACATTCCAAAACAACGTCAACTTTCAATTCAGCCCAAGGTAATTTTTTAGGATCGCGTTCGCCGAATAATTTAACTTTTTTGCCATCAATTACTAATTCACCTTCAGAGCCAGAAACTGATTTTGAGAAACGTCCGTGAATTGAATCGTATTTCAACAAATGAATGTGAGTTTCAACCGGAGCTGGACCGTTAACGGCGACAAGCTCGATGTTTGAATATTTTGGATCTTCAAAAATTGCGCGAGTAACGCAGCGGCCAATTCTTCCAAGGCCGTTAATAGCAACACGAATGGTCATAAAATTATTTTAAATTTGATTGAATTTAGTTTTTTGATTGCGGTGTTAGTGATGCACCTTAAATCTAAAATCTAAAATCTAAATTCAAAAATTTAAAAATATGACTTTGCCATTTCAGATAATTTGTGCGCTCTTGATTTTGTGCTGTTTAGCCGGAATTTTGGCTTTATTCCTGTCGCAAGAATATGTCAAAAAAATTTCGTGTTTATCGATCTGTTATACCAGCTTTATTAGCTTAATAGCTGTTATTGCACTTAGAAACGAAAAGCAAAATGAAGTGATGCTAATTTTGGTAAGTTTGTTGGTTGTGATGGCGGTGAATTTGTTAATTGGAATTGGGTTAGCTAAAAATATTGCTAGTGAGAGGAAGAGGTTGGGGTGAATCAGAATCAAGCGGGAATTCTAGAAAAGAATTCTCCGCTTATCAAATTTTACATCTCATCAAGTTTTAAGTGAACGATAGTGCCAGAATTTTTCAATTCATTCATTACCTTTTTACGTAACTGGGCTGTAAAATTTTCCAGTTCTTCCAAAACTTTTAAAACGTGCTGAGCTTCTTTTGGTAAAGCTTCGTTTGTTAATTCATTAGGATTAACATTCAGATTCTTCATATTTTAAATACTTTAAGGGTTGGTTTTGAGTTAACGGCCGGGCAAACTATTTGCTGTTTTAGGGCTGTCAATATTTTTAAAATAATTGTTGTGAAATTTTTTATTACTGATGTCTCTTTGGGATAGTTAAGGCCATCTTACCTTTGAAATTAACAATCGCGAATGTCAGTCATTAAGACTTAAAGTGGTGTGAATTTTTAATTGTCATTTCCAAAATCTAGAATCACTTCCTTCCAAATTTCATATTTTTCAGATGGTAAATTGCGAATAGGGCTACATAAATCAATCGCGCGTCGTGCATTGTCGATAGCAATTTTGTATGCAGTTTCTTTCGGATTATTATAACGTTCTAGATCGATGGCATCTTCGATATCAGAATTAATTACACCTTCTTCGTTAATAGAAACTTGTAGTGTTATTTTTTCGTTATTGCTGTAGTTAGTTTCCGCAACTGCGCGAGCATAACACCTTTTTAATTGTGATTGAATATTATATTTTTCGCGTGCTGATAAATCGATATTATCTAAGTTTTTTGCCTGAGATGCTTTAGAGTTTTTTTGTACTTCTTCTTTATCATCGGCATCTTTTTTGTTCTCAGAATTTATTTCAGCTCCAACATCTTGTTCTTTACGTGGAGTTTCATTCTTTTTCTCTTCCACATCTTTATCATTTTCATCTTCGACCTTTTCTTCACCATTTTCTTGTTGTTGTTTTTCAATTTTTTCAGTTTCTTTCAAGGTCTGTTTTGGATCTAGCTGATTTGATTTTACAACGGATTTAGTAGTTTTAGGTTTCTTTGATTTTTTCGGTAAGGAGGCAACTTTATTTTTGTTAGATTTCTTATCTGACCTAGCTTGATTTGAAGCTTCTTTCTTTGGTTTATTTATGGCTTTTGTTTTTGCGTTAGAGCTTTCTAAGTTTTTGTTAGTCGGTTGTGCATCTTCATTACCGGCAACTGAAATTAAACTGACAGAGACTTCGCTTGTACGACTTTCTTGATTGTTTTTTAGGTTAAAATTTGCATAGACCAACAATAAAAGAAGTGAATGCAAAAAGAGTGAGTAAAGTATGTTCTTTATCATTGAACTAATTCAGTAACTAAAACTACTTGGCCAAAACCGCTGCTATTAACGGTTTTTATAATTTCCATGACTCGACCATAATCAATTTTTTTATCAGCACGAACTTGGATTTTGGTATTTAAATTGCTAGCTGTGATTTCAAGTAACTTTGATTGGAGATTCGAAAGTTTTACAACATCTTCCTGCACATAAATTGTACCATCTTCTTTTACAGAAACAGAAATAGGTTGTACTTTTTCATTTGTTGGAGCGGCAGCACCTTGCGGTAAATTAACATCAATACTACTTGTCATCATAGGTGCGGCAACCATGAAAATTATAAGCAAAACTAACAAAATATCGACGAAAGGGGTGATATTAATGTCGCTAATGACGCGTCTTTTTTTGTTTCCTTTTTTGTCAGTTGATAAATTTATTCCCATTATTCTGGTAAGTTTTTATTCTTGATAACAAACAAATTATTAGAGATTGGTTTGCTAAAGTCAGAGTCTTTAAAAGTTATGCTGGTGATTTGGTCAAGCTCATTTTTAACCTCCATTTTAATGAATCTAAGAGGATTATTACTGAAAATTAAGCTGAATTCACCAGCTTCTTTGCGGTTCTTCTTCATAACCGAGATTTTGATTTGATCGTTAGTTTTCTTGACATCGGTAATTTCAACATCTTTTGCCGAAAATGAAATATTAGGGCGAGTTAAGAAGGAAGCTGGTGTGCTATTTGTCGTTAGATATGAAGTTTCGTCAAGTTCTAGGTCGGTGTAAGTTAAAACGGATCCATTAACAACGATTAAAACTTTTTGCTGACCGTTGTATTCTACCCGCATTTTTCCTGGTCGGGATAAATAAAGTTTTCCTTCAGCTGAATTGCCCTCGGAGGTTTCCTGCAAAAAACGGGCAGTAAGATTTTGTATGCTATTCAAATATCCTTCAATTTTCCCTAGATCACTTGAATATTGTTGTAGTAAGGAATCTTTACTAGCGACTTTGGCAACTGCACTTGTGATGTTTGCCAAAAGAATTGCTGCCAATAAAAAAGCTACGCAAGCTGTTTTACTTGCGTAGCTGATCAATTTCTTAGTCATTATGTTTTTAAACTTCTTTTTTGTGATATAGTTTTTCATCTAAAGCGCCTTCAGATTTATCAACAATCAAAGTGATCGCACTATCACCAGTAATGTTTACAGTAGTTCTGACCATATCCAAAACACGATCAACACCTAAAATGATTCCGATACCTTCGATTGGTAAACCAACTGAAGAAAGTACCATGCTCATAAAAATGATTGATCCGCTAGGAATCCCTGCAGCTCCAATCGAACCAAGTGTACAAGTCAAAACTAGCATCATGTAGTTTTGCATTGTCAAATCGATTCCATAAGCCTGAGCAAAGAATAAAGCGCAAATACCGAGATAAATCGCAGTTCCATCCATGTTAATACAAACTCCAAGAGGCATCAAGAAATTTGAGTTTGTTTTAGAAACACCAAGTCTTTCCTGAAGTTGAGACATTGCAGTAGAAAGCGTTGCTTTGCTGCTGCTTGTTGCGAAAGCTATTGATTGAGTAAAAAGAATTTTGCGATAAAAAGGTAAAGGTGAAAGACGAGCAAAAACCAAGATCATCAAACCAAAAATAAAATACTGGAAGATACAAGCTGTTAAAACAACAACGATGAGTTTTGCCAATGATTCTAAAATATCGATTCCTTGTGTTCCAACTACCCAAGAGATATATCCAAAAACACCAAGAGGGGCTAATCTGATTATCAATTCGATCATTTTGAAAGCCATTTGAGATGCAGAATAAATTACATCTTTAAGTGGCTTTGCTTTTTCACCAATCAAATTAATAGTGATACCGGTAAAAATTGAGAAGACAATAATTTGTAAAAAATTGTCGTTAACCATTGAATTCAGAGGGTTTACTGGAATCAAATTTAATAAGAATTCAGTTACGGTTGGGGTTGGTTTACTAGCTATTGCTGCGGGTTGGCCATCAGTTGTCGACAAAATAGAATGCAAGTCAACTCCTATTCCTGGTTGGAAAACAATACCTGCCGAAAGACCAATGATAACAGCGAAAATAGCAGTTAAAATATAAGCACTAAAACCCTTTAAGCCAACTCTTGTAAAGTTTCCCTGACCATCCATTGAAGTAATGCCAGAAAGCAAAGCGAAGAATATTAGAGGAACGATAACCATTTTAATCAAACTAATAAAAATGGTTCCAAAAATTTTTAAACCCGCTGCTTTCTCTCCTAAAATAACACCTGCCAATACGCCTAAAATAAGGCCAATAAGAACTTGTTGCCAAAGTTTCATAACTTACGAATTTTTGATTAATAAATTTAAAGAGCAGAAAAGATTTAATTATTAAATTTTTCCTTAGATTTGTTGAATTGGTGAGATCTTGATTTGTTCAAGATGCCCGCGGATTGGCTAGAGAGTAAGCTCGATCAACGTAAATTCAATTTCAAGTTACAGACCGAGTTTTTTAATGTCAAGTTTATAACCCGTAAAACATAACCATAATTTTATCTAAAAAAATTTACCAAAAAAGACGTTGCGAAAAATCAATTTGGGAAATTAAAAAGATTTTGACTTTTAGAAATAAGGACGAATTTTGCCAAGTCAAAAATATCCCAACTAATCATACTCTCATTAGTAGTTGGGACGGCTTTGTTTCAATCAATCTCCTTTTTCAAAAATGAAAAAAACCTTATCAAAAGCGTTGCTTGTTATTTCTGTAGCAACCTTTGCTAGTGACTGTCTTGCATCCACAAAATACATTTCTGTCGGTACAGGAAGTATTACTGGTGTTTATTATCCTGCCGGTGGTGCAATTTGTCGTTTGCTCAATCGTGGTCGAAAAGAGCATGGTATTAGATGCTCTGTTGAGTCTACAGGAGGTTCAGTTTCTAACTTGAATGCGATTAGAAATGGTACGATTGATTTTGGTATTGTGCAGTCTGATTGGCAATATCATGCCTTCAACGGTACAGGTTTTTTTGCTGACCAAAAACCTTTTAAAGAATTGAGATCAGTGTTCTCTCTTTATACAGAAACATTTACTATGGCTGTTGCTGAAAAGTCAGATATTAAAAAATTGGACGACATTGTTGGGAAAAAAGTTAACTTTGGTCCTCAAGGCTCAGGAATGTACGCTACAATGGAAGTTTTGATGGCCGCAAAAGGTTGGACAAAAGCAAACTTCGCTGCAGTAACAAATCTTCAGCCTTCTGAACAGCCAAAAGCTTTATGTGATGGTAAAATTGATGTCATGATTTACGCTGCTGGTAATCCAAACGGTGTTTTGCAAGAAGCTACACAAACTTGTAAAACTAGAATTTTAAGTATTGATAAAGAAACAATTGAAAAGCTTATCAAATCTAACTCTTTCTATGTTAAAGCTGTAATTCCTGGTGGAATGTATGCTGGTAACCAAAATAATATTGAAACTTTTGGTGTTAAAGCAGGTGTTGTAACTTCAGAAAAAGTTTCATCAGAAATTGTTTATAATATGACAAAATCAGTCTTTGAAAATTTTGATAACTTTAAAACTTTACACCCAGTTTTTTCAGCTTTGAAAAAAGAAGATATGGTTAGAGAAGGGCACCTTGCTCCGATTCATCCAGGTTCAGCCCGTTATTTTAAAGAAGCTGGATTGCTAAAAGAATAGTTTTTTATAGATTACTAAAAACCCGTCATATGAAAATATGACGGGTTTTTTTACGTCTTAATTTATTTATATTTTGATAAATTAATTTTCGAAAAATGTTTACGAGAATAGCAAAATCAAAGCCTTTCATAAATTGTAGTATTGACGATGAAACTGGAGTAATGCTGGTAAATATCGGCAAGAAACCTCTAACGTCTGACGATTTTGATTTTTTATTGGAAGTAATTTCAGGTTATTTTGAGAAGCATGGACAGTTTAAAGGAATTATCATCAACGCCAAAAAATTTCCTTATTGGAAAGGTGCACATAATCGCGTTGAATACATTGGCTTCGCTGCAAATAATCATCACAAATTTGAAAAAATTGCTTTAGCAATTGACGGATTTTTTGTACGACTTCTACCAAAAATAGCGCGTAGCAAAATTGACACAGAAGTTAAACATTTCGGCTACAATCAAATTGAAAAAGCTGATCAATGGATTCTTAATTCTTAAAAGAATCGGTAAACTAGTACTAACTAAAATCGCCATATCATGTCAAAACCAGCAGCAGTGCCAGCTTTAAGCAGCTCAGCAACAGAAATGAAAGAAGTTAAATTTAATCAAATTAACTTCACAAAAGAAGAGTCGGAAAAACTAGCGGGTGATTTGACAAAACAGGGTTCGAAAATAACCCATGTTAGATTTACAAAAAGTCAAATTGATCCAGAAGCTTTGAAAAATTTGGTTGCAGCTTTGCAGCATCCGAATTGTCAGGTTGATCGTCTTGATCTTGTTCAAAGCGAAATTGATGACACGAAAGCGCAAATTTTATTTCCGCTTGCGGCAAATTCGCAGTATAAAGTTAAGGTGCTTAATTTGGATGATAATTACATAAGTGACGAAGGTTTGAGAGTTTTGGTGGATGCAACAAGAATAGAATCTAAATCTGTAGAATTTTCTCTAACCAACAACGAAGTTACTGACCAAGGTGCAGAATATTTATTGAATTTTCTCAGAGAAACAAAATCGAACAGCAGTTTTGTATTACTGTTTAATACAATTACTCCAGAAAAATTGGCGGAAATTATGCTGCAAACAGCGCAAAATGAGGAGCGATTGGCGCAAAAAGATAATATTGCACAACGAGTATTAGATTTAGAACAACAGCAAGAAGCTTTGCAGCAAGCTTTAGAATATGCTTTGCGAGAAAAGGTTCAAGATCAAGTTAAGCTGGAAGAGCTAAGAAAGCAGTTGGCAGAACTTGGTGAAGAGATCAGATTTTTGAAAGAAATCCCTCAATCTTTGCGAAATCTTGATTTGAAAGAGAGTCAAATTATCGCGTTGCAAGAAATTAGCGGAGATGATTTACGAGGTTTAAGTAAGTTTGATTTGAACGATTTGGCCGATCAAATTAATCAAAATAAAGCTAATTTAGAAAAAATTATTGAAGAACAAAGATCAGAAGAAAGTCGCAAAATATTAGAATTAATAAACCTCACTGATCATTTTAAAATTATTGATAAGAAAACAGAATTTGAGAAATTCAAATTACAAAATGATCAAGATTTGCAAGAGTTTGCGGCCACTATTCAAGCCAAATTTAATGAAGGATTTTTAACGGCGATAGTTTTGGGAAGCGGTAAAATACAAAGCGCGGCAGGCAAAGTTACTTCTGCGCTTGAAATTGCTGGCACTGTATTTGGAGAAGTTTCTGGAGTTTCAACTGCACTAGGAATTGCGGCATTAGCGAGTGGACAATTAGGGGAAAGCAGAAGAGATTCGCGCTATGCAAAGCTTTGCGATCTAGTTCCTGATAAAGATTTGCGCAAAGCAAATAAATTATCCGAGGAAATTGGAAGAAAAATTGCCCTAACTTCAGAAGTAAAAATTAAGGGAGATCTAGCGGGCAAGAAAAACGACAAAGAACGTAATAAATATTATGAAAATGTAGCCAAAAAATGTCTGGAAGAAGTTTTAAGCGGCAGAGTTGATGAGTATATTAAGACAAATTATAATGAGCAGAAGCGCACTAACAGTATGTGGATCAAGGCAATTGGAGTGTGTGCGGAGATTATAAACGAAACTCAAAATATTTACGTAGTAGAAGAGAAAGAAATAAAAATTTTGCATCAACAATTAAAATCTAGTCAGCCAAGTGAAGCTAAAAAGGGAAGTGATTTGGAATTGATTAGTTTGGTAAAACAGCAAGGTGAAATTATAAAACAGCAAAGTGCCGATATCGCAGAGTTAAAAAAGCAAGTGCAGCAAATGAATCAACCGAATTCTTCTATTTCTCCTAACGCTACTGAAACCTTGATTAGCCAGCCAGAGAAAGGAAATTCACAAGTTTATTAATCGATAATTTACTTAATTTATGACTAGAACCAGTTTGAGTGATCGTAATGTTGTTAGATCGGAAATGTCTAATTCTAAGCCTAATGTTTGGAATGAATTGATTGAGGGTTTTCGTGATTTGGCTATTGATCTTCAGAAGAGTTGGGATCGTTTGAAGTTGAGCCAGCTTTCGGAGTTGATTAACCTTAATTTGAGTTCTTCGAGTACAAATAATATTTTTAAAGAAGTGTATCCTCGACATTTGGCGGATGATGAATCTTTTTTGCGCAATAATTCTAACGATCAACGTTATAAAGATTTACAATCTTCTTACGAGCTGGCACTTCAAGGAGAAGATTTGCTTCATCCGCGTCAGATGGTTTTGTTGTCAGGTTTGAGGGGCGTGGTAGAATCTTTTATGATTGAAGGAAAAAAATCTATGCGGGCAGATTTTTCCAAGGCTTTGAAAGAGAAGATTAGTGTTTTGGAATGTCCGGCTGTGGGTGACGCAGCAAGAGATTCTTGGCTTGATGCTAAGTTGGATGAGGTTTACGAGGTGATTACCAGTAAAGAATATGATTATTCTGAGTTGGCGTCACTAAACGCCATAAGATCTCACTCGATCAAAACCTATTTAGATTTGGGATTGATGAAGCAGAAGAATCGTGTGGTTGAGTTGGGTGTTGGTGAAGGTGAGTTGGAAGTTGCGATTCCTGAAATTCAAGCTCCAGAAACACTTAAACAAGAACGATCAGCGGAAAAAGAAAAAAGTCCCATATTTGAAATACCTGTTAGACAAGGTCTTCTTCGTAATAGATACGTACCAATTAAGAGTAATGGAGTATTACACTTAGATAGCATATGGAACACATTTAGTAAATTACTTGAAAGTGGAAGATTGGCATTTGCGGATGATCGTCATTTTAGGCTAGAGCGCGAAGAAAAAGCGGCGCTTAATAAACTTATTGATGCGATTATCGATCATGATACTAAGAACAGTAATACTCTAAATATAACGAAAGATGAATCAAATCCCGTTGCAACTTTTGCTCAAATATACAGAACACTAGGTAGAGACGACAGAGATATCGAAGCTGAAAATACAATTAAGGAAATTTATGAAGATCTTAAAGGAAAACTAGAAAGTTTATCGCGAACATCACTGAAACTACGACAAGGCGGAAGAGCAGGAACACTAACTGCAGCAGCAGTGGAAGAAAAACATGAATTGTCATCAATCACTCCGCAAATCACTGATAATTCAGAAACGACTAGAGAATCTATAGGCCAGAAAATTTCAATACTGCGAGGTGGAGCCATTCCTTTAGATCTTATAATCTCAGGAAGAACATTAAGCGAGCTTCAAGAAGAATATGATACTGTATTTAAATTAAGATTATCGTTACTTGCAGATATTTTAACAGAGTGTGATTCCAATGGACTACTTATACCTAGTGTACTTCAAGAT
>JAGKWR010000001.1 GCA_021151765.1 Alphaproteobacteria bacterium | reverse complement strand
GTAATAGCAGCAGTTAAAGTAGTTTTACCATGATCTACGTGACCAATAGTACCAATATTAACGTGAGGTTTATTGCGTTGGAAAACGGCTTTAGACATAAATAGGACTTTTTCAAGTTAATAACAAACACTCTCAAACATAAATAAATTATGGCTTGGGGTGGTTTTAGATTTAATTTTTTAAAGGGAATTCTTCACAAGAAGAGGTGGCGCAAACTAGTTTTGGTGAAATAAAATGCAAACAAAAATCTTTTCTAAAATTTGTGGTGAAAATTTTAAGAAATTATGAGTTATAATACATTTCAAATTCAACTGGATGAGGAATTTGCTCATATCTATCAACTTCCTGCATTTTCAATGCAATGTAAGCATCAATTTGTTCGTTAGTGAAAACTCCACCTTCAAGCAAGAAAGCACGATCTTTATCCAAAGCATTCAAAGCATCACGCAGTGAACGTGAAACTGTTGGAATTTTTTTCAATTCTTTTTCTGACAAATGATACAAATCTTGGTTTTTTGGCTCACCTGGATGGATCTTATTTTTGATACCATCAAGACCAGCCATCAACAAAGCTGCACAAGTTAGATAAGGATTTGAAGCTGGATCTGGAAAACGAGTTTCAATACGACGAGCTTTTTCGTTAGTAACGTGAGGGATACGAATTGAAGCTGAACGGTTTTTCGCTGAATAAGCCAAAAGAACAGGGGCTTCATAACCTGGAACCAAACGTTTGTAGCTGTTAGTTGTGGCATTTGAAAAAGCATTGATTGCTTTAGCGTGTTTGATGATACCACCAATATAGTACAAAGCTAATTCAGACAAATTGGCATGAGAGTTACCCATGAATAGGTTTTGGCCATCTTTCCAAATCGATTGGTGAACGTGCATACCAGAACCGTTATCAGCAAAAATTGGTTTTGGCATGAAAGTTGCAGTTTTGCCGTAAGCTTGGCAAACGTTGTGAATAACATATTTGAATTTTTGGATGTTATCCGCCGTGCCAGTTAAAGTGCTGTATTTAAAACCAATTTCAAATTGTGAGTTAGCAACTTCATGATGGTGCAAAAGTGGAACCAATCCAACTTGACGCATAGTTTCACACATTTCGCCACGCAAATCTTGACCAGTATCTTGCGGAGCTGGATCAAAGTAAGCACCTTTAACTTGTGAGCGGCGAGCCAAGTTACCACCTTCAATAACTTTATTTGAATTGTGCGGAGCTTCTTCTGAATCGATTGAATGAGTTACACCGTGAGTTCCAACTTGGAAACGCACATCATCAAAAACGAAAAATTCTGGTTCTGGACCGAAATAAGCTACATCACCGATTCCTGAACTTTTCAAATATTCTTCAGCCTTTTTCGCAGTGTAGCGAGGATCACGATCATAACCTTTACCAGTAGTTGGTTCGATTACATCACAAGTAATCACAAGAGTTGGATGGTTTGCGAACGGATCGATGAATGCTGTGTCAAGTTGTGGAATCATTAACATATCTGATTCATTGATTTCTTTCCAAGCTGGAACTGAAGAACCATCGAAAGCTACACCTTTGGTTAGCGATTCTTCATCAACAGCATCAGCACAATGGCTTATATGTAACCATTTTCCGTTATAGTCGGAGAAACGAAAATCAACAAATTTAATATCGTTATTTTTGATAATATCAAAAATAGCAGAAACGCCGGAAGCTTTAGACATTTTGAATTTTAGAAAAAATTTTAAGAGGGGAAATCGGCGTGAATTTTTGCCGGTCTTTTGTTTGAGACGGGAATAATTTTTTACTTTTTGGGAGCGCAAAAGTATAGAAATTTTTTCAAGATTTTTTTTACCAAATATTACAATTAAAATAATTGGTTGATTTTTTTTGAAGCTTTCTCTACAAAGCGCCCCTCGTTTTCTAAACCTGTCTTTTTACGTGCCCTTAGCTCAGCTGGACAGAGCAACAGCCTTCTAAGCTGTGGGTCAGACGTTCGAATCGTCTAGGGCACGCCATCCGCTTTCACTTCGTTACAGCGCTACTTTTTTTCTTACTTTACAATTCTTTCGCCAAAAATTGCGGTGCCGATACGTACGTAATTTGAATCGAGAGCGATTGCCTCTTCAAAATCAGAACTCATTCCCATTGAAAGATTTTTTATGTCATTAGCTTTGGCAAGTTTTTGCATAAGCGCAAAATAAGGCGATGCCAGTTCTGTGGATGGCGGAATACACATCAAACCAGTTACGTTTAAATTACATTCTTGACGACAATATTTTATAAAATCCGCAACTTCGTTAAGCGCGATGCCACTTTTTTGCTCTTCTTCACCAATATTAACTTGAATAAAAAATTGCGGATTTTTTTTGGTTTTGGCGATTTCTTTTTTAAAAGCTAAAGCCAATTTTTCGCTGTCTAAAGTTTGGATTACATCAAACATTTCCAAAGCTTCCGCTACTTTATTGCTTTGTAAATGACCAATAAAATGCAACTCAATATCTGCATGTTTTTGACGAATTTCGCTCCATTTTTCCGTCGCTTCTTTGACATAATTTTCACCAAAAATTCTACAACCTTGAGCAATAGCTTCGTATATTTTATCAGCAGTTTGAGTTTTTGAAACCGCAATCAGATTGACCTTTGAAATATCTTTACCGTAAAGTCGCGCCGCCTTTTTCATTCGGTCTTTTATTAACATTAAATTGCGTGAAATTTCGCTAACTTTATTGCCTGTCATGAATCAAAAAATTTTGTTTGAAATAAGGAAGTTCGAAGAAAAAAAAGAAAACCGCGTTAAAACTTTGCCAGCAAGCTTTTTATTTACCGATCGCAAAAAAATTTCCGACTTCGAAACAACAGTTAATTCTCTACCTAAAGAATGTGGAATCGTTGTTCGCGAATATGATCTAAACAAAAATGATCGAGAATTATTCGCAAAAAATATTATAACTCTGGCCAAAAAAAGATCTCTAAAAGTTTTAATTGGAAAAGATTTATCATTAGCGAAGAAATTGAAGGCTGACGGCGTACATTTTTCTGACTCAGATCTTAATTCTTACAAATTTTTACCGCGTAATAAATTTAACAAAGATTTTATTTTTACTTTTTCCTCGCATAATCTTAAGTCAGCTTTAAGACTAGTCAAAATAAGGCCAGAGATTGTTTTTATTTCACCAATTTTTCCAACCTCAAGTCATTTACATACAAAGGCTTTAGGATTGCAGAAATTGGCAAAAATTTATTTAAAATCTAAAACTAAATTTTACTCTCCGACTCGATTTTACGCGCTCGGTGGCATTAACAAAGATAATTTAACATCAATTCGCAAACTAGGAATTTCCGGCTTTGCTGCAATTGACCTATTCAAAAAAACTTTATGAAAATCACTCCGGTTATTCTTTCTGGCGGATCTGGCACAAGATTATGGCCACTTTCACGTAGTTTAAATCCTAAACAATTTTTAAATCTGGTTGATGAATATTCGCTTTTTCAAAAAAGCGCTTTACGCACAAAAGACTCTGTTCTCTTCAACTCTCCTTTAGTAATTTGTAATAACGAACATCGTTTTATCGCTGCAGAAGAGTTGCAAAAAATCAACATCACACCAAAAGCAATTATTTTGGAACCAATCGGCCGCAACACCGCCCCAGCAATTGCTGTTGCCGCATTAAACGCTATCGAAAATCAAAATGACGATTTGATTTTAGTCATGCCTTCCGATCACGTGATTAAAGATGAAGCAGATTTTATTAAAAACGTTCAAGCCGCGAGCAACGCTGCTGCACAAGGTTATTTGATCACTTTTGGTATTGTGCCAAATTGTCCAGAAACAGGCTACGGCTATATCAAACGCAGCGCTAAGTTAGAAAATTTTGCCGATATTTTTGCCGTCGAAAAATTCATCGAGAAACCAAAAAAAGAAGTTGCCGAAGAATTTGTAAAAGACGGCGGATACTTCTGGAATAGCGGTATTTTCATGTTCCGCGCTTCTGTTTATTTGGAAATTTTACGTGAATTAGCTAACGACATTTTCATCAATTGTTGCAACGCTTACAACAAATCGGTTAGAGATTTAGATTTCGTGCGTCTTTTCGCCGAAGATTTTGAAAAATGTCAAAATATTTCGATTGATTACGCTGTAATGGAAAAAGCGGCAAAAGTTGCTGTGATGCCGATCAACGTTGGTTGGTCGGATGTTGGAAATTGGCAAGCTTTGTCGGAGATTTCAGCAAAAGACGAAAACGGCAATAACATAATTGGCGACGTAGTAACTTTGAAAACAAACGATTGTTACATCAATTCGCGTCACAATTTAGTCACTACAATTGGCGTTAAAGATTTGATTATTATTTCCTTGAAAGACGCCACTTTGATCGCCAACAAAAACAACGCTCAGGATGTTAAAGAGATGTTTGAAATTTTGAAAAAACACAAAAGATCGGAATGCGATTCACACACGAAAGTTCTGCGTCCGTGGGGCAGTTTTGAAACAATTGATCTAGCTGATCGCTTTAAAGTTAAAAGAATCACTGTTCATCCAAAAGCTTCTTTGTCTTTGCAAATGCATAATCATCGCGCCGAGCATTGGGTTGTCGTTAAAGGCACAGCTCATGTAACTTGCGGTACTGAAGAGTTTGTTTTAACAGAAGATCAATCAACATACATTCCAGTTGGCAAAAAACATCGCCTTGAAAATAAAGGTATAATTCCGCTCGAAATTATCGAAGTACAAACTGGTAATTACTTGGGCGAAGACGACATCATCAGATTCAGCGATATTTACGGAAGATAATGCAGATTTTTTGGATAATTTTTCTTCACGATTTACTGCTTTCTTCTCGTCAAATTACCAAAATTTTGGCTAACTTTTTGTTTTTTGTTATCTCGGTAATTGTCTTTTTTTTATTGGCGCAGAATCAACAAAATCAATCATCTTTGGCATTTTACTCAATAACAATAATTTGGTTTTCAATTCTCTCTGCTTTGATTTTTTCTACTAGCGAGTTTTTGAAAAAAGATTTTGAAGACGGCACTATCGAGCAAATCATCAACTCGCTCAATAATTTTGAGATTTTTATTTTAGCAAAAATGTTGGCCAATTGGCTGGTAAATTCTGTGCCAATAATTCTAAGTATCATTCCTTTGGGATATATCGCCGACTTAGGAACAGAAACGATTTACAGCATTTTAAAAAGTGTGTTTCTTGCAACTTTAATCATCAATTTTATTTGCGGATTTTGCGGTAGTTTATCAATTGCCAATAACTCCGCACCTTTGATTGGAGTGATTGCAATGCCACTTATTATTCCGATTTTATTACTTGGAATTGGTGATCTCGGCTTGAGTAATAATAATTTAGAAATTTTGGCTGGGTTAGCTGTATTTATTGGCTCAATCACTGTTTTCGCTACAGCAAAAATTGTTAAAATCGCTGCTGAATAAGTCAAATTTTAGACGAAAAAAAACCGTTCATTTTTGGCCGAAATTGCCTTTAAATGAACGGTTTTTCTTTGGATATTTTACGACCTATTTTTTGTCAGCAACTTCTTCTTTTACGAAGTCCATAACAACTTGGCCGATACCAACAGCTTCGCCTTCTGAAAACTTGATTTTGCTGATTTTAACATCGTGATCTGTACGAATAATATTTTCCATTTTCATCGCTTCAATCACCACCAATTCTTGACCAGCTTTCACTTCGTCGCCTTCTTTAACTTTGAAGCGAATAATTTTACCAGTGATTGGCGAGGTTAAGTTTACCGGTTTAGCATTTTTCTGAATTTTTGGCATGAATTTGTTCAACTCAGCATTGCGCGGCGACATTACGCTGACAAACACATCCGAGCCGGAATATTGCAATAAATAGCTTCCCGTATTGTTATTTTCTCTGATTTTTACGCCAATATTGTGGCCATTAACTTTACCACGGAAAAGCTTCTCGCCGTTGTTCCACGAAGTTTCCAATTCGATTTCTTTTTTGTCGCACTCAACTTTAATGCGGTTATTTTCGCGCTCTAAAATGTTGACGAGGTAAGATTTTTCATCCACCACCACAACCCAACGATCAGAAATTTGTTTTTCGCGATGATAAAGCTGGCCGCTGATTTTACCGTTACGTTCGTAGTTACGCAAAAATACGTGCAAAGCAGTGATCATGAAAACAGCTTCCGATTCTGAATCTAGCTCATTTCCGGAGAAACCTTTAGGGAATTCATTTTTGATGAAGCTAGTTGAAATATCACCACTCACGAATTTTTCGTTACGCATGATAGTTTCCAGAAAGCTGATATTGTGTGAAACGCCGCCAATTGCAAAAGCTCCCAAAGCGTGGCGCATGTGTTCAATCGCTTCTTGGCGATTTTTACCGTATGAACAAAGTTTCGCGATCATAGCATCATAAAACATGCTCACTTCGCCGCCTTCATAAACACCAGAATCAACACGCACGTGATCATTTTCTTCTGGTTCGATGTAAAGGTTGATACGACCAGATGAAGGCAAGAAACCGCGAGCTGGATCTTCCGCATAAATACGAGATTCCATTGCCCAACCATTCAATTTAATGTCTTCTTGTTTGAAAGGTAATTTCTCACCCAAAGCAATACGGATCATCAACTCAACCAAATCAAGGCCAGTGATCAACTCAGTGACTGGATGTTCAACTTGCAAACGAGTGTTCATTTCAAGGAAATAGAAATTTTTATTCTTATCCATGATGTACTCAATTGTACCCGCTGAGAAGTATCCAACTTTTGAAGCCAAAGCTTTTGATTGCTCGTACATTTTTTGACGAGTGACTTCATCAACGAAAGAGCTTGGCGCTTCTTCAATTACTTTTTGGTTATTACGCTGAATTGAACATTCTCTTTCACCCAAACATACTGTATTTCCGTGCTTATCGGCAATAACTTGAATTTCAATATGACGTGGGTTTTCGATAAATTTTTCGATAAAAATACGGTCATCCGAAAAGCTGTTGCGCGCTTCATTTGAAGCTGACAAGAAAGCTTCCGCCATTTCTTCTGACTTCCATACAATTCTCATACCTTTTCCACCACCACCAGCAGAAGCTTTAACCATAACTGGGAAACCAATTTTTTCGGCAATTTGCGCCGCTTCTTCAGCATCTTTAATAATTCCCATATGACCAGGAACTGTGCTCACATTGGCTGCAAGGGCAATTTTTTTCGATTCAATTTTATCGCCCATCGCTTCAATTGAATGAACTGAAGGACCAACGAAAGTAACGCCAGCTTTTTCTAAAGCGTTAGCAAAAGCGCGATTTTCTGACAAAAATCCGTAACCAGGATGCACTAAAGTTGCGCCAGTTTTTTTAATAGCGCCGAGTATTTTTTCGACGTTCAAGTAACTTTGTGAAGATGGCGAGTGACCAATATTTACAGCTTCATCAGCCATTTGGACAAACAAAGAGTTGGCATCAGCATCAGAATAAACTGCAACAGTTTTGATTCCTAATTTGCGGCACGTTTTGATAATACGGCAAGCAATTTCGCCACGGTTAGCGATCAATAATTTATGCGATTTGAACATTTGGAAAAAAATTGATTTGCTAGAGAGTGTCTTTAAAACCCAATCTAAGCTTGTTGTCGAAGGATACTTTACGGCGCTACCGCAAATCAAAATTTACTTAAAGAAATTTTGATTTGCGGTAGCGTCTTTGCAGATTATTTTAAAGGCGGCGCATGCTAAAATCGCAGATAAAAAAATCAAACATTTATCTCTCTTCATTCCTAAAAATAGTTTTTCATTAAATGATTCAACGCTTCCTAAACTATATCCAACTTACCAGAATCAATCGTCCTATTGGTATTGGTTTACTATTTTTACCTTGTCTTTTTGGTGTATTTTTAGCTGAAAAAAACTCACATTTAGATATTTCCCAGCTTTTATTTTTGATTTCGTTATTTGCTTTGGGATCAACTATTATGCGCTCTGCTGGTTGCGTAATTAATGACATTTTTGATCAAAATTTCGATCGCGCTGTTGCTCGTACCAAAAATCGACCACTCGCCAGCGGCACAGTTTCAAAAAGAGAAGCTTTGATTTTACTGACTTTTTTGCTTTTTCTAGGATTACTAATCTTGTTACAATTCAACTTTGCGACTATTCTTTCCGGCTTTATTGCCCTTGCTCTTGCAACAATTTATCCTCTGATGAAAAGAGTGACTTATTTTCCACAAATATTTCTGGGATTTGCCTTTAATTTCGGAATTTTGATGGCGCATTTAGCAATTTTAGGGCACCTAAGTTTAGCATCTTGTTGTCTTTATTTAGCAGCGATAATTTGGACGTTAATTTATGACTCAATTTACGCTTACCAAGACATTGAGGATGATTTGAAAATCGGCGTAAAATCCAGTGCTATCAAATTTGCCAACAACCCTAAAATAATTTTAATTAGCCTCAGCATCGCAATGTTTATTTTGCTAATTTTAACCGGATTACTCGCAAAATTAAGCATACATTTTTATCTAATTAGTTTTGCTGCATCTTTTTTACTGATCCAAAAAATTACTTTTTGTGATTTTAAAGATTCAGCTAAATGCTTGAAAGTTTTCAAAGATAATTTTTGGGTCGGATTAATGATCGCAATTGCAATATTTTTAGGATAATGCGCGTCGGATTATTTGGCGGTAGTTTCAACCCGCCGCATCAAGGACATCTTCATATTTCCAAACTTGCTACAAAGAAGCTAGGGCTAAACCAAATTTGGTGGATTCCGACTGCTCATAATCCGTTCAAAGATCCTGCAATTTATGAAAGTTACGAAACGCGCATCGAAAAATGTCGTAAATTTGCAGATAAAAGTCCGAAAATTTTAGTTAAAAACTTTGATGAAATACGCACCGTAAAATTGGTCAATCAATTGCAAAAAAGATTCCCTAATCACCAATTTTTCTGGATTATGGGTGCTGATAATTTTGGAAAATTTCATCAATGGGATGATTTTACCAAATTAATCAAAATGTTGCCAATTGTCGTGTTCAGTCGTGAAAAATATTTGCTAAAAATTCGTCAAACCAAAGCTTTTCAGATTTACAAAAAAATTTCGAATTCACATGGTTTGCCCAAATTCGAAATTTTCCCGACACAAAATCTTAATATTTCTTCAACCGAAATTCGTAAAAATGCTAAATTATATAGTTGATACACATTGCCATCTCGATTTGATCGAAAAACAAGGAGCAAACATCGACGAAATCATCCAAAATGCGCTGAACCATAATGTCAAAATTCTGCAGACAATTTGTACTCGCGTTACAGAAATTGATTTGCTCTTAGATTATACCAAAAAACATGACTTTATTTATGCTTCACTTGGCATTCATCCGTGCAATGTGGCTGAGCAACCAAATATCAAAGCTGAAGAAATTTTAGACATCTGCGCAAAAAATCCAAAAATTATCGGAATTGGCGAAACTGGGCTGGATTATTATCACGATAAATCGGCCATTCCTTTGCAAAAATCGAGCTTTATCGAACATATTAAAGCTTCTCAGATTAACGACTTACCAATCATAATTCATAGTCGTGACGCTGATTTGGATATGATGGAAATTTTACAATCAGAACAAAAAAATCATCATTTTCCGGCGCTGCTTCATTGTTTTTCGAGTTCAAAAGAATTAGCCGAAAAAGCTTTGGATTTAGGAATCTATATTTCAATTTCAGGTATCGTAACTTTTAAAAATGCCACGCAATTACAAGAAATTGTGAAATATTTACCTCTTGATCGTTTGTTGGTGGAAACTGATTCGCCATATTTAGCACCAGTACCCTTTCGTGGGAAAACTAATCAACCAGCTTTCACAAAATATGTTGTTGATTTTATTGCCGAGTTAAAAGGTTTATCAGTCGCAGAAGTTACTCATCAAACTACCGAGAACTTTTTCACAATTTTTAAAAGAGCACAAAAATTATGAGAAATAATTTTATGGCAGAAGCATTAAATCAGGCCAAAATTGCTTTTGATAAAGATGAAGTTCCGGTTGGCGCAGTTATTGTTGAAAATGGAGAAATAATTGCAGTTGCTCATAACAATAATTTACATCTTAAAGATCCAACGGCTCACGCCGAAATTTTAGCTTTGCGTTTAGCTGCGACCAAAAAAAATTCCTCACGACTTGATAATTGTGATCTTTATGTAACCCTAGAACCTTGTGCAATGTGCGCTTCTGCTATTGCTTTAGCCAGAATTCGTCGGGTTTACTATGCAGCATCTGACGAGAAATTTGGCGCAGTTGAAAATGGCGTACGCATTTTTAATAGCTCATCTTGTCATCATCGACCAGAACTTTACTCTGGAATTAATCAAACAGAAGCCGCTGATTTGTTAGTCAAATTTTTTAGGTCAAAAAGATCATAGTTTCACGTGAAACTATTGACAGTCAAAAAAACCTTTTTAGCTTGAGCATCTCTTAAAAAGTTTAACAAAAAACTTGTCAAAACATGACCAATTCGCACAAAAAAGCTAAAATATTTTCCATTGTAAATCAAAAAGGCGGTGTTGGAAAAACCACTACAACCGTAAATTTAACTACAGCTTTTGCAGCCGCAAAAAAGAAGGTTTTACTAATTGATCTTGATCCTCAAGGTAACTCAAGCACCGGTTTTGGAATCAGCCCCTCACAAAGACAAAAAACAATTTACGAAGTTTTGATTGGTGAGTGCAGTTTGAAAAGCGCCATAATTCCAACACGAATTCCCAACTTAAATATCATCACTTCCACAGTTGATTTGTCAGCTTGCGAAATTGAATTGGCTTCAGTTGATAGCAGAGAATTTATTTTGAAAAAAGCTTTGAAAGAAGTTATTCACGATTATGACTTTATTCTAATTGATTGTCCTCCTTCACTTGGAATGTTAACAATAAATGCTTTAACTGCTTCTGATTCTATTTTGATTCCAATGCAATGTGAATTTTTTTCACTCGAAGGCTTGAGTCACTTGCTAACTAGTTTGGATTTGGTCAAAGAAAATTTAAATCATCATCTTAAAATCAGTGGTATCATTTTAACGATGCATGATCGTCGCAACAAACTAACCGAACAAGTTGAAATGGATGTTCGTAGTTTCTTAAAAGATAAAGTTTACAAAAATACAATTCCTCGAAACGTTAAATTATCTGAAGCGCCTTCGCATGGATTGCCTGCAATAATTTATGATCCAAAATGCCCTGGTTCAGTTGCTTACATAAAATTGGCCAAAGAAATTTTAGATCGTGAAGATTCCAAATAATAATTTCCAATATTAACTTAGTTTCACGTGAAACCTAAAGAAGGAGAAAAATGAAAGAAATAGTTCAAGAAAAAAGATTAGGAAAAGGTTTGTCAGCCTTACTTGGTGAAAGCAAATCAAAAAAACCAGAAGATATTGCCAGTGAATTCAAAGACTCTGTCGATATTATTAAACTAGTTCCACTTAATAGAATTAGAGCAGGCGTTTACCAACCAAGAAGATATTTCAACCAGACTGAAATTGAAGAATTAGCCGACTCAATTCGTGAAAATGGTCTAATTCAACCAATCGTTTTACGAAAAGCTGGTGAGGAAGAAGATTACGAAATTATTGCAGGAGAAAGAAGATTTCGCGCTTCTCAAGTTGCTGGTTTAGAGAATATTCCAGCGATTGTTAAAAAAATTAATAATCATGAAGCTTTAGAATTAGCAATCATCGAAAACGTACAAAGAAGCGATCTTTCTTTAATCGAAGAAGCTGAAGGCTACAAACAATTGATTCAAGAATTTGCTTACACGCAAGATCAAATCGCCAAAAGACTCGGTAAAAGTCGCAGTCATATTACCAATCTTTTAAGACTTTTAACTTTACCAGAAGTTGTGCGCAATTATCTCGACCAAAAATTAATTTCCATGGGACATGCTCGTGCTATTATTAATTCGAATAATCCTGAAAAATTAGCCAGCCGCATTGTCAATGACTCGTTAAGCGTTCGCGATGTTGAAAACTTAGTTCGTGATGAGAAAGTAGAAAAAGCGCAAATTACCCCAGCTTTTGTTAGAACTGAATCACAAGTTAAATTTATTAATAGTGAGTATGTAAACGAGTTAGAACATAAACTTTCTTCAGCATTAGGCTTAGAAAGCAAAATTTCTTACAACACTTTTAAAAATAGCGGAAAAATTGTGATCAAATTTTCTGATATCGAATCCATCCAAGAATTAATCAAAAAATTATCTTAATTATGAAGTTACAAGCACATTCTTATTTATCAGAAATTGAGAATTATAAACCCGGAAAAGCTAAAATTAGCGGCCAACAGACAATCATAAAATTGTCCTCAAACGAGAATGCTCTAGGCTCAAGCCCAAAAGCTTTGCAAAGCTATAAAGATCATGCTGCAGAATTAATGCGTTATGCTGATGGCTCTTGCACTCTTTTGCGTGAAGCTTTGGCAAAAAAAAATAATATTTCGGCAGAACAAATTGTTTGTGGAGCTGGATCAGATGAAATTATTGCATTACTCACTTGTGCTTATGCTGGAATTGATGATGAAATAATTTACAGCGAACATGGCTTTTTGATGTATCCAATTTCTGCCAAAAGAGTTGGCGCTAAAGCTGTGAAAGTTAAAGAAAAGAATCTCAGAACTGATGTAGACGCAATATTAGAAGCGATCACAACGAAAACTAAAATCATTTTTATTGCTAACCCTAATAATCCAACTGGTTCTTATTTAAATAAAAATGAAGTCGAAAAACTAATAAATAACACCCCAAAAAACGTACTGATTGTTTTAGATCATGCTTACGAAGAGTTTGTCGAATTATCGGATTACCCAAATGCTATTGAATTAGTCAATCAGCACCCAAACGTTGTAGTTACTCGCACTTTTTCAAAAATTTACGGCTTAGCAAGTTTACGTATTGGTTGGTGTTATAGCTCACTGGAAATTGCAGAAATTTTAAACAAAGTTCGCGGCCCTTTTAACGTTGGTGGACCAGCCCAAGTTGCCGCTGTAGCTGCTTTGGAAGATAATGAATTTTTTGAAAAATCAAAAGCTCACAACAAAAAATGGCTCGAAATATTTTTCAGCGAATTAGCGCAAAATAATAAAATAAAAGCTCATCCATCAATTGCTAACTTTGTTTTGATTGATTTTGGCAGCGTTGAATCTTGTCAGAAAGCCAATCAAAAATTACTCGAGAACGGCATTATTGTACGTGAAATGCAAGCATACAATTTGCCTAGCTGTCTGCGCATCTCAATTGGCGATGATGCAGAAAATGAAAAAGTTCTAAAAATCTTAAAAAATTTCTAAAGCAATGAGCTTCCATAACTTAAGCGATAATGACTGGCAAAGCTTTATCTACGCAGCGTTACTATTGATAATTTTGCTAACCAGTTTGTTTAGTCGCAAAGAAATTTCTTTGTCAAAAACACTGAAATACTTATCACTTTGGCTATTTGTAGCATTGTTGCTTATTATTGCTTACAGTTATCGCTTTGAATTTGAAGACCTAACCAATCGTATAAACGGAGAAATAAATCCGAGTAAAGCGCAAATAAAAGATAACCAAATAACTATCAAAGCCGCTCAAGATGGACATTTCTACATTAATGCCAAAATCAATAATTCTGAAATAAGATTTATGATTGATACTGGCGCAACTAATGTATCTCTATCTTTAAAAGATGCGAAAAAAGCAGGAATTAATATCGACCAACTAGTTTTTAACCAAATATATCAAACAGCTAATGGTAAAGCATTGGCGGCAGCAACGAATTTGAAGGAACTAGAAATAGAAGGATTGGTTTTTCGTGATGTAAAAGCTTCGGTGAATCAGTCTGATATTGATATCTCTCTTCTTGGAATGAACTTCTTAAAACAAATGAAAAAGTACGAGTTTAGCAACGATCAACTTACTCTGACAGCCGAAGGTTTTTGAATATTCTTCAAAGCTTTGTTGTTATAGACACACAATAGAGCATCTCCCAATCTCAAAGTAAATTGCACACCAACCACTGGAACAACAACAAAACCATCACGAATTATATAGCTAAGTGATTGCTCGTTTCCTCTAGAATCAACAACACTAATTGTTGGAATTACACTATTATCATTGGCGAATTGAAAATACGTATCTTTTCCATCATCGTAAACTTTAGCTGGCATGATATTTTCACCTTTACCGGCTAAGCTGAAGTCAAAATTTAAATCAACATTTTCAGGATTTCGCGCAAGAAGCCCTGACAGGTTATCTGATACTTTAGCTTCTGGGAACGGAGTTTTTATAATTGTTTTTTGTTGTTTGACCGGAGCAGGAGCTGGGTTAGGGACAGTCAATAGTTGTGGAATTGGCAAAGGTTGGCCAATCTGAGGATAAAAAAAGCGAATTGTGTAAACTAGCTCTTCATCAGCCTTTCCGTCATATTCACCTGAACGAATATCAAAGTGATAAGTTCTTTTATTACTAATAATAGTCATGTTGGTATGACCAGCAATTTCAAGAGGACGAATAAATAATCTTTTACCGGCAGGAGTTAAACGCCAAGCAAACGCTTCTCCAATTGAAATCATTTCTATTTCTTCATCTTCAGCGAATTCAATGAAAGATTGATAACCATAATAAAACTTTAGCTCATAAACTTCGTTTGGATTATAAACCAAAGTTCTAATTCTTGAATCAGTAGTGACCGGCGTAGATTGTGCACAGAGATTATTTGGAACTATAAAAACAACAGACAAGACTAACAGTTTCGTCAAATAGACGGATAGGATTTTTCTTAAAATTTGCGAAAACTCAGCGAAATTCATCAAATAAAAAATAAGTTAATCAGCTAATAACTAAATACTTCGTC
Organism: Alphaproteobacteria bacterium; assembly: GCA_021151765.1. GTDB lineage: Bacteria > Pseudomonadota > Alphaproteobacteria > Rickettsiales > UBA1997 > UBA2645. The sequence goes on along the minus strand of JAGKWR010000001.1, from coordinate 176,379 downwards.
GGCAATTGAGTACTTGCTGACCTGGAAACCAAGAGGATTAATTAATCTTTCTTCCATGGTTAGATTCAAATCTGTGAAAAAGAAATTCATAGTGATTACTTCGTCTTTGTTAGCCGAAGTTTTGTCAGAATTATTTATTACACGCAAAATACGCACCTGTGCCGTGTTGGCATCGGTATACTGCACCGACTTAATTCTTACTTCAATTCGAGAATCTATACCTAACTCTCTCGCATTAATACGATTACGGAAATCATTGTAGACATCCGGAGTAGAAAAAAGTCTCACTTTATCAACGTCTTGTTTGTAAGTTTTAGGATCGTAACCGCTAGCAGCTTGAATAAACTGGTTAATGAAATAACGACGCATCATTTGATCACCAGTAAAATTTTGCGCAGTAAGTTGATTAACTATAGTGGCAACTCCTGTCTTGCTTTCGACTTCAATCACGTATGGCTCAAGTGATTTCGAAGACATAATGTTTTTAACAAACAAAACTGCCACAGCCACAGACAACATCGAAATCAAAGTAAAAAGCAAAAGTATGTTTCTTTGCACTATCACGATTTGATAACGGTTAGAATACCAACTTTTTATCTTTGATTTACCACTTTTTTTGCTCGCTTTTTCTGTTTCTGACATGCTGAAAAGTAAGTGCTAAATAGGGTTTAATGGGGTTCAAAATATTGGGCTCAAGGCTGTTTTGACAAAAGAATCGCGGCAAGGTAATTATCTTGAATAATAATATCAAGTTGTTTTAATCTGCCTTCGCTTGGCTGATATCAAGCCTTCTCGCCTTTGTCATCTCATTGAAAATATTTAGTTGTATGCCTCTAATCGATAGAGAAAAAATCCCTCTTTCACAAAAATTAGAAAATCTGAATTGGCTTTTAATTTCACTCATCGTGATTTTGGCCTCAATGGGATTTCTGATGCTTTACTCTGCTGGTGGTGGCAGTTTCAGACCGTGGTTGATCAAACAACTCGGATTTTTTTCTGTATTTTTTATGGTAATGATTTTCATCGCCGTCACTGACATAAAAATATGGTTCAAACTATCTTACGTATTCTATGCCGTTGCTTTAACGATGGTAATTATCGTCGACATTATGGGTCACAACGCTATGGGCGCAACGCGTTGGTTTAAAATTGGTTGGTTGACAATCCAACCTTCAGAAATCATGAAAGTCTGTACAGTTTTTGCTCTGGCCCGATATTTCTACAACATCGAAGCTGATAATATCGGAAAAATAAGATACGTCATAATTCCTGTATTGCTAATTGCCGTACCTGCTTTTTTCATTTTTTGGCAACCAGATTTAGGTACTGCAACAATTCTAGTAATAGTTGGAGTTTCGATTTTATTTCTTGCCGGCGTTAAAATGTGGAAATTTATTTTAGTCGGCATTGCCGGATTGGCAGCTATCCCATTTTTGTGGATTTTTGTTTTATACGATTACCAAAAACAACGTATTTTAACTTTCCTCGATCCTTCGAATGATCCTTTGGGAAGTGGTTACAACATTATTCAATCTAAAATTGCGATTGGCTCTGGCGGACTTTTTGGCAAAGGTTTTTTGAAAGGAACTCAAGGTCAACTGAACTTTTTACCGGAAAAACAAACCGACTTTATCTTCACAATGTTGTCGGAAGAATTGGGTTTTGTCGGCAGTGTTTTTACGATTTTGATTTATTCTGCAATCATCGCCCTTGGCATCTCAATTGCGACTAACACCAAACATCAATATGGTCGTCTTTTGGTTATGGGTGTAATCAACATTTTCTTCGTTCACATGTTCATTAATATGGGAATGGGAATGGGTTTGATTCCAGTTGTTGGTGCACCTTTGCCTTTAATTTCATATGGCGGAACAATCACTGCTTCAATGTTGATTGGCTTTGGCTTGGTTTTGAATGTTGATATGAATAAAAATCTCGATTTGAAAATTTAAGTTCTGCTAAACATTTTCACCTTCGTTTTCATCAGCGCTATCATAGTCTTCGAGTAGTTTTATTTCTGCCGATTTTTTACCTTCAATTCCTAGTTCAGCAATATTCTTAATCGACTTGTAAACGCTATTATTGAGATTTTTTGCCATTTTGTTGTGAGCCGACAAAGCTTTATTCAAAGACTTGCCGACTTCTTTAGATTCTTTGAAAACCAATGCTACGCTGTCTAACATTTTGCTGACCTGAATTTTCAAATCTTCGATGTTTTTTTCCTGACGCACACGATCAATTATAAAACGTGCTTGCGACAAAAAGTTAATCAAACCTACAGGAGTCAAAACCAAAATATTAGCTTCTAAAGCACGCTGTAAAAATCCTTCGTCATTTTCCGAAATAATTTCCAACATCTTTTCCGTTTGCAAAAACATCACGGTAATAATTTTGTAATCAGCGCGATTTGAAGTGAGTAATTCTTCGAACAAAAATTTGGTGTAATCTTTGCGCTTCAGGCTTTCTAAATGGCGACGGAAAGATTCTTTTATCTTGGCTAAAATTAATTTTTCCGCTTCGAAATCTTGCGACTTTTTGGCATTTTCCAAATCAACAAAATGCGGCGAAGATTTGCTATCGATCACAGCAATACGATTATCTGGCAAAAATAAAATAACGTCGGGCCTTTTAGATTCATGCTCGCCAACGCTACTCAATCCTGAAAAATGTGACTGCAAAACATAATCACCAACAGAATTTAAATCATATTTTTCCTTCAGACCGGAATTTTTCAAAATATTTTCCAGCGTAATTTCAGCAGCACGACCAGAAGCTGAAGGGCTCAACAACGCATTTTTTAAAAGTAAATTTTCATCTGACGATTTTTTTACTTCGTCATTTAAAGCGACAATTTTTGTCGTCACATTTTCAAAATTTTTGAAAAGATTTTCGGTAATTTTTTTGATATTTTCTTGTTGATTTTGGCTCAAGATATTTTGCTGCTCAGCATTACGCTTCATCAACTCTTCTGACAATTTAAACAAGGCTACTTCTTTCTCTTTTTGCCATTCTTCTTTTTCATTTTTGATGCGCTGTGCTTCAACTTTAAGAAGCTCGTTTTGCTTCTCAAATTCGAAATTTTTTTGCTGAACTTCACTGAAATTTTGCTGCAATTTTTGGCGATCTAAACGCAAAGTTTCGAGCTCATTTTTTGTCAAAGAATTTTCTGTTTTAAGTTTGGCGTAAGAATAAAAAAACACACTTGCGACAACACCAAACATTATTGCCAAAACTAAAGCGATCATCATTGTAATTTCCATTTACGTTACTAAATCTTGCCGAGCATTGAATAGCTTGGCTTAAACAAAAGCGCGCCGCCGCGAACAATCTAAAATTAAGTCATTCAAGCTAAAATAAACAATCTTTCAACATGACAGAACAACAAATTCAACCGCAAATTTTCTGCGCTCTACCTTTACGCGACGTAGTAATTTTTCCCAACATGACAACTACAATTTTGGTTGGACGTGAAAAATCAATTCGTGCGATTGAAGAAGCTAAAAAACTTGGTTTGCCAATCTTCGCGGTAACTCAAACTAACCCAGATACTGATTCGTTTGATGAGAACAGCGTCTATCCAGTTGGTGTATTATGCAATATTGTTGAATCAATTCGCACTGCTGATGGCACTTTAAAAGTAATTTTACGCGGCATTACTCGCGCTAAGATCAAGAGCGTCATTAAATCGACAGAAATTTTCACTTGCGAAGTTGATATTTTAATCAACGAAAAATTCGCCCTCGATAACAAAGAATTACTCGGTTTAATCAAAAGCTGTGTGCAAAATTTCAGCAAATATTCGGAACTTAGCAAAAAAGTTTCTCCAGAAATTTTGAACTCACTGATAAAATTACGCTCTCCTTACGAAATCGCTTATTTGATTGCTTCAAACGTCACTTCTTCGTTGAAAGATCGTCAAGAAATTTTGACAGAAAACGATCTCAATAAAAAACTTTTTAAAGTATTGGAAGTTTTAAAAATTGAGATGGAAATCATGCAAGCTGAAGCACGAATTAATAAATCAATTCAAGACAAAATTGCTAAAAATCATCGTGAATTTTACCTCAACGAACAGCTAAAAAATATCAAAAAAGAGCTCGGTCAAGATGAGGAAAATGAAATTGAAGAACTCCGTGAAAAAATTTCCAAACTAAAACTACCTCCAGCAGTTGCTAATAAATGCAAAACTGAGTTAGCCAAAATGGAGAAAATGAATCCTTTTTCTTCTGAATCTGGCGTTGTACGCAACTATTTAGAATGGATTACTAACTTACCGTGGACAGCAGAAAGCAAGCCAATCAAAAACTTCGAAAAAGCTACGAAAATTCTCGACACTCATCACTTCGCTTTAGACAAAGTTAAAGAACGCATTTTGGAATTCATCGCCGTGCAAATCAAAACCAAAGCTTTGAAAGGCCCAATCTTGTGTTTGGTTGGTGCGCCAGGTGTTGGTAAAACTTCTTTGGCGAAATCAATTGCGGAAAGTTTGAATCGCAAATATGTCAAAGTTTCGTTGGGCGGCGTGAAAGATGAATCAGAAATTCGTGGCCATCGTCGCACCTACATTGGTGCCATGCCAGGACGCATTATTCAATCGATGCGCAAAGCACAAACCGTTAATCCTTTGATGCTGCTTGATGAAATTGATAAAATGTCGAGCGACTTCCGCGGTGATCCTTCAGCAGCACTGTTGGAAGTTTTAGATCCAGAACAAAACGCTATTTTTTCTGACCATTATTTGGAAGTCGATTACGATTTATCCAAAGTAATGTTTGTTGCCACCGCCAATAACATGGCGGGAATTCCGATTCCACTGCGTGATCGTATGGAAATTATTCGCCTTTCTGGCTATACCGAAAGTGAAAAATTACAGATCGTTAAAAAACATTTGATCAAAAAACAACGCCAAGAAAATGGCTTAAGCGACAAAGAATTTACAATTTCTGATGACGCAATTTTAACACTAATTCGTAAATATACTTTCGAAGCTGGCGTCAGAAATTTAAACCGCGAAGTGGCAAACCTTGCGCGCAAGGCAGCAAAAGAAATTGTTACTAACAATTTGAAATCACTTCACATCACCGAAGAAAATATCAGCAAATATGCCGGAATTGAAAAACATCATTTTGGCATCGCCAAAGAAAATGATGTAATCGGCGTGGCTACTGGTTTAGCTTACACTGATTTTGGTGGCGATTTACTCGACATCGAAGTTTTGAAATTTGAAGGCAGCGGCAAAATTCAAATCACTGGCAGCTTGGGAGACGTGATGAAAGAATCTGCGCAAGCTGCTTTGAGCTATGCACGTTCAATTGCTAAAGAATTCAAAATTGATCCTAAAAAATTCAATAAATGCGACTTCCACATTCACGTACCAGAAGGCGCCACACCAAAAGATGGCCCTTCAGCCGGCATCGCTTTGTGCGTTGCCTTGATGTCGTGCATTAGCGAAACGCCAATCAAAAAAGATATCGCCATGACTGGTGAAATTAATTTAAGCGGCAAAGCGTTGGAAATTGGCGGATTGAAGGAAAAATTATTAGCAGCACTGCGCGGCGGAATCAAAACTGTGTTAATTCCTCAAGCGAACAAAAAAGATTTAGCCGAAATGCCAAAAGAAGTTTTGGATAATATTGAAATCAAAGTGATCAAACACGTTCGCGAAGCTTTTGATGCTTGTTTTGTCAGTACTAAAAAATCGACAAAAACAGTTAAAGAAGTCAGCAAAACGACGAGCAAAAAAAATGTCAAAAGATAGGCAAATTCACATTATTGCTGGCCCAAACGGTGCCGGCAAAAGCTCGCACGCTCGCGTGACACTTTTGCCTGATTTCTTAAGCAGTAATATTTTTGTTAATGCTGACGAAATCGCCAAAATTTTATCACCCGAAAATCCCGAAAAATCCGCGCTTGAAGCTGGTCGTTTAATGTTAAAAAAAATTGATTTCTTGCTCGACGAAGGAACAAGCTTTGCCCTTGAAACCACTTTGTCGGCGCGCAATTATTTAAGATTAATAAAACGCGCTCATCGCAAAAAATATACCGTAAATTTATTCTTCTTAAAACTCGCTAGCGAAGAATTAGCTCAACAAAGGGTCTTGACTCGAGTAAGTAAGGGTGGTCATAATATTGAACCTCGCGTTATTAAACGTAGATTTGCTCGTGGTTTAGAGAATTTGAAAGAATACCTCAAAGTCGTCGATACCGCTCTAATCTATGAAGCAAGCGGGTTGGAATTGATCGAGATTGCCAAAAAAAATGACGATCAACTAAAAATCCTCAACAAAAATTTGTGGCAAAACATTTATGGGTAATGAAGAAATCCTGAAACGCGCCGAAGAAGGCATGAAGGAGAGTAATAAAATCCTAATTCGCGAATTGGTACAAGACCTTGAAAACAAAGGAATTGCACCAGTAATCGCTGTTGATGGGGAAGTTAAAAAACTACAAATTTGCGAAAGCGAACAAAAAAATTTAGAGAAAGAATTAAAAAAATTCGGACTCAAAAAAGCTGATTTTTGCGTTCTTCGCGAAGATTGCGCTAAAGCCAAAAAAACCACTAAAAACACCGCTACAAAAATCGCCCAAAAAGCAGCAAATATTTTTATCATTCACAAAAAATCTGCTAAGCTCAAAAAATATAAAACATGTGACAAATCGTCATGGATTTCTGATCTGCATCACGATTTAAAAAACAAATTTTTCACCAATTAATCGATAATTTTCTCATGCAAAATAACAAAAACGTACTTTTGGCTACTGTCCTTTCTGTCCTTATTTTAATTGGTTGGACCGTGTTTTTTGAAAAACCACGCATTGAAAAACAAGAAGCTGCTAAAAAAGCTGCAACGGCAACTCAAGTTGCAGCGCAAAATGTTGCTGCTCCAGCGTCATCTTCTGAAGTAAAGCCGGCCACTACAACAGCTGAGCTCACAGCAACCAAAGCTTCAGAAACAATTCTAGCTTTAAAAAATCGCCAAGAAATTTTAGACGAAAGCACGGCTAATCGCATTGCCATTGAGAGCGAAAATTTACACGGTTCAATTTATCTGAAAGGCGCACGTTTTGATGATTTAACTTTAGCGAAATATTTCGAAAAATCTGATCACAAAAACGAAGTTTCTTTATTCTCACCAAGCGAAAGCAAAGATCGTTATTTCGCTGATTTCGGTTGGGTTAGCTCAGATAAAAATCTTGATTTACCAAAACCTGACAGCATCTGGAAAAGTGACGCGGCAAAATTAACGCCTGAAAATCCAATCAATTTATCGTGGAAAAACCAACAAGGTGTTGAGTTCATCATCACTGTTGCTTTAGACAAAGATTACATGTTTTCAGTTACACAAAGCGTGAAAAACTTGTCTAATACTGAAATTTCTTTGGCTTCTTATGGTCGTATCAATCGCACTTTACCGTCTGTAAGCAAACCAGTTTACATCCTACACGAAGGCGCAATCGGAGCGTTTTCCAACGTTTTACACGAAGTTACTTACAAAGATTTAATCGAGGAAAAAACCCAAAAATTCTCAGCAGAAAACGGCGGCTGGCTCGGCATCACCGACAAATATTGGTTAAGCTCAATTTTGCCGGATAAAAATTTAAAGTATCAAGCAAGCTTCAGCTATGACAATTCAAACCAAAATCATTTCTTCAACTCGGAATTTGTCGGACAAGAATACAAAATCGCAGCTCATGAAGAAGTTAAATTCCAACATCATCTTTTTGCTGGTGCTAAAAAAGTTCAACTATTGGATCGCTACGCCAAAGAATATGATGCTAAACTTTTTGATCGCGCTGTCGATTTCGGCTGGTTCTATTTCTTGACTAAACCGTTCTTTTTCATCATCGAATTTTTATACAAAATTTTAGGCAATTTCGGTTTGGCAATTTTGGCAATGACAGTTGTCATCAAATTGGCATTGTTCCCAATGGCCAACAAATCTTTCTTGGCCATTTCTAAAGTTAAAAAATTACAGCCAAAAATTGATGCCATTCGCGCTAAATACAAAGACGACAAATTGGCGATGAACCGCGAAGTGATGGAGTTGTACAAAAAAGAAAAGGTCAATCCGGCTTCTGGATGTTTGCCAATTTTGATTCAAATTCCGGTTTTCTTCGCTTTGTATAAAGTGCTTTACGTCACGCTTGATATGCGCCAAGCGCCTTTCTATGGCTGGATTCAAGATCTTTCGATGCCAGATCCAACATCAATTTTCAACTTGTTTGGTTTATTGCCATTTGAAGTGAGCAGCACTTTCACAGTCGGTATCTGGCCAATATTGATGGGCATCACTATGATCATCCAACAAAAATTAAACCCAACCGCATCTGATCCAACACAAGCCAAAGTTTTGAAATGGATGCCTTATATTTTAACCTTCGTCTTGGCAGCTTTCCCTGCTGGATTGGTAATTTACTGGACTTGGAGCAACACGCTTTCAATCTTGCAACAATGGTTCATCACTAAAAAGTTGAACAACGAATCAAAATAATAAAACATCAGCGGAAGCAAATTAAGTTTGTTTTCGCTGATTTGATTTTTAAATTTAAGCTAGAAAAGACTTTGTATCTGCAAATCTGAAAGTTTAAATTTCCTTAATCGTAAAGATGAGTTATTGAGGTTTGAGCGACGGAGATTCATCTCCGGCAAATTGACCTAAACGGTCAATTTGAGTGAATAACGGGCATGAGCGAAAGCGAATCCCAGAGTTTCACAAACTAAGTTTTTTATTGAGGATGAGGTTTGAACGACGGAGATTCATCTCCGGCAAATTGACCTAAACGGTCAATTTGAGTGAACAACGGGCATGAGCGAAAGCGAATCCCAGAGTTTCACAAACTAAGTTTTTTTATTGAGGATGAGTGGCCGAGTGGTCGAAGGCGCACGCCTGGAAAGTGTGTATAGGGTCAAAAGCTCTATCAAGGGTTCGAATCCCTTCTCATCCGCCATCCGCTTTCGCTTACGCTACAGCCCGACTGACCGTGGGAAGCGGGCTTTCTTTCCCTCGATTGCTGCACTAATCTCTAGAAACTCACAAGAATACTCAAACTTTTTTGTCTAAATCTTTTATGATCCCCGAATCTACCAAAAACCACTTACTAAAAATTGGCATCCTAAGCTGTAAATATTTTTTACATATTAGTTGATAATAATTTTTACACACTGCAATCTACTCGCCAATAAATAACCACCATAATGACAAAATGAGTAGCTTAAAAAATATCATATCTAGTCATAAAATTTCTCAGTCTGAATTATCAAGAATCATTGAGGTTTCTCGTCCTACAGCAATTAAAATTCTTTCTAAAAAGAGAGAATTAAGAATGTCTGAAGCCGATAAGTTAGCAATGCATCTAGGAATTAGCGTTACAGAAATTCTTACAGAATCGAGTGAAGTCGAAATCGTACTCAAAAAAAGATCGACTGAATCAAAACAAGCAAAAAAAGAACGCATCAGCGTTCCCGCAGAAAATGTTGAAAAGTTCAAAAATGCCTTGCTTTACATTACACAAAAAATCGGCGCTTTGCCAAATGTCGGTCAAACTGTGCTTTACAAAATTCTGTATTTTTGTGACTTTGATTATTACGAAAAATATGAAGAACAATTGATTGGCGCGACTTACATCAAAAATCATTTTGGCCCAACACCACGCGAGTTTTCGAAAGTTATAAAAGAAATGATCGAAAATGGCGAAATAGAGGAAGTAGTAACAAAATTTTTCGACAAAGATCAGCGCAAATATTTACCTGTGAAAAATCCGGACTTATCTGTTTTTAGCGGTCGTGAACTACAACATATTGATGAAGAAATAGCCCGACTTGGACATAAAACCGCCAAAGAATTATCCGATTTCTCACATCGAGATATTCCATGGATATCAACTGAAATAGGAAAAAACATTCCTTACGAAGCCGTTTTCTACCGCACCAAAGACACCTCAGTTCGAACCTATGAAAAAAATTAAATATCGTCACCACGATAGATTTGAGAAGCAATTAAAGAAACTCATAAAAAAATATCGCACTCTTGAGGAAGATTTAGAAATTGCTCAAAAATTTGCTATCGAAGCATTTCACCTAGAAAAAATAAGCAACGAAGCAGTTTGGTTAGTTCCAAAATTCGATAAAAAAATTGTTCAAATTTATAAGCTCAAAAAATTTTCCTGCAAAGCTCTTAAAGGGAAAGGAAACCGCAGTGGCATTAGAATAATTTACGCTTTTTATCCTGAAAAACTTGAGGTGGAGTTCTTGGAAATTTATTTCAAAGAGAGAGATGATAGCGATATGGATTATGAGTTTGTGGCGAAATATTTAGAAAATAATCAACACAGCCAAAACAATTAAATATCCAAAAAAATGCCCTTTGAAATACACCCAGAATTCACAACTCCAGATGATGAAACCGTTATTTGTAAATACATGAACTTTTACAAATTCTCGAGCCTAATTAACCGTTCACAATTGTTTTTTTGTCGCTCCGATAAATTTGATGATCCTATGGAAGGATGCTATCCAAGATGGGTTTATGAATATAATATTCAAGATTGGGAGAAACATTGTTCCAAAGAATTAGATCTTAATCCTGCGCAACAAAAAAATAAAGCCGAACAGATTTACTTGATGCTAAGAAATTTTCATTTTCCAAATAGAAAAAATAATTTCGTTTTATCCTTTTGTAAATCTGATCATGAATACGAAGCCTTGTGGAAATTATATTCCGATCTATCAACTGGGATATGTCTTAAAACCAATATTTTGAAACTAAAAAGCTCTTTGTTATCGACTAAAGAAGGAATTAATATTGGATCAGTCGACTATTATTCCGAAAAAGATCCTCAATCTTATTTAAATAAACCACTTTTTGAAAACTTCTTTCGTCCTTACTTACTCAAAAGAGATGAATATAAAACAGAAAATGAAGTCAGAGCCCTTTATCATCGAGGGTTTTTGAAAGAAGATGGCGGCAAAATCTCCGATTCAGAAGCTGGTGTTTTCATTGATGTGAATTTGTCAGAACTAATCCAAGAAATTGTTTTATCTCCTAACTCCACAAAAGATTTTGAAAAAGAAATCACGCAAATGATAAAGCATCTTGGTCTTTCAACCCCAATCAAAAAATCGGATTTACACAAACCCCCATTCTAAATTAAAAGTTAATAGCACTAATCCATTATTTCTTATAAAACAGCGGCAACAATATCTGAATAAAGTTTTGGGCGGGGTTGTCGCCGCGCAGCATTGCGACTTCGCGACCTTGTTGATCAATTATGTAAGTTGTGGGCAAAGCGGTGATGTCGGGGAAATTGTTTTGGCTGGCATTTTCTAGCAAAGCGTTTGGATAAGAAACTCGCGCGGCGCGTTGTAAAACTTTTTGCATTTCACGTTTTTTATCGATGCTGACGCCAATAATTTCAAGGCCTTGATCTTTATAGGCAGAATACAAACTTTGCAAAACTTGCATTTCGTGCAAACAATTTTGGCACCATTCGGCCCAAAAATTTACGATTACAACTTTACCGCGTAACTTGGCTAAATCGATGGTTTCACCATTTAAATCTTGCGCGACCAATTGACGTTCAACCTTATTTTCTGCTGCTTGCGAGCTATTTTCTGAAAATAAAAACAAACAAAAAATTATTAGAAAATTACGCATTAATTTTGAAACCTCGGTTTTAAATTGAAGTCGCCCAAAAATTCTTGAACTAAAGTTAAAGCGGCGATCATAGCGGTGTCGGCACGCAATATTCTTGGCCCCAACGAGATTGCGTATAGATTTTTCAACTCACGCATTTTTGCAAATTCGCTTTGGGAAAAACCACCTTCCGGTCCGATTAAAATTACAATTTCTTGTGCTTGATTTTGTTTTGATTGATGCAACTTCTCTAAAACTTCACTGGCTTTCTGGGCCTGCCCAGACTCGTCGCACAAGATAAATATTTTTTCTTCAGCATCTTTTTGAGTTAGAAATTTATCTAATTTTTTTACGTCAAAAACTTGCGGAAAATCGTTGCGCTCGCACTGTTCGCAAGCTTCTTTGACGTTGGCGCTGAAGCGTTCTAAATTAATTTTATCAACAATTGTGTGTTGCGTAACGATAGGTTGCAGCGTTGCCACGCCAAGCTCTGTAGCTTTTGCTGCGATGAAATCAACACGCACATTTTTTACTAAAGCAAAAGCTAAAGTGATATTTGGAACTGTGCGCAAATCAGCTATTTTTTTTACTATTTGCGCGATCAAAAACTTCTTTTCAATTTGCTTGATTTCCGCCTCAAACTCGCCATTCACGCCGTTAAAAACGTAAATAACGTCAGCAATTTTTTGCCGCATAACTTTAGTCAAATAATCAAAATCGCCTTCGCTAATTTTTATTTGCGCGCCCAGCTCGAGATTTTTTTCTGTTACAAATAGACGAATTTTTGCCATTATTTTCCTAAGAATTTTTTGAAATTTATCACACCGTTGGCGGTCATTACGCCGAATAGAATCAATATTCCACCCAAATAATCGTTCCAACTTAATTGCTCGTTTAAAATCAACATTCCCAACACCGTTCCAAACACCGGCAATAAATAATTCACCATCGAAATATACGTCACACTGGTATATTCGATCAGTTTATAATAAATCACAAAAGCGATTGCCGTGCCGATAACTCCGAGCCCGCAAAGTGATATTATTGCCGCTTGCGAAGCGTTTTTCATGTTAGAGTGATCTTCAAAAATCGCGCTGGTAACTGTTAAAATTACGAAAGAAATCACCAGCTGGATGAAAGGAATTACGAAAGGTTGAAAGTCGGTAACTTTGATAAATTTTTTCGAGTAAACAAATGCTGAAGCATAGCAAATAGCGGCGCACAATAAAATCAAAACGCCGAAAATTTCCGCATGCGCTGAAAAAATTGTTGGCAAAATTAACAAAAAAACACCGCCAAAACCAAGTATCGCGCCATAAATTTTTGCTTTAGTCATACGATCATTAGCAAAACAATAATGAGCCATAACCATTGCAAATAAAGGAGCAGCACCACCAACTATCGCAGCAAATGCGCTATCAACCGTCTTTTCGGCAAAACCAAAAAGCGAAAAAGGCACTGCACCTTGCAGCAAAGCTGAAATAGTGAATATTTTTAAAACTGGTTTAAGTGGCGGAATTTTGATAGATTTCAGCGTTAAAATCACAAATAAGATTGTCGCTCCGATACCCATGCGAATTGCAGTAATGGCGATTGGAGGCACATATTCAACTGCAATTTTGATGAACAAAAAAGATGGTCCCCAACACCCAGCCAAGGTCAGAAGTAACAAAAAATTTCTAGCACCAAGGCTCATAAACGTAAGTCGTAATTGATTTAAAAATCGTTATTTGCAAAATGATTGAATCTTTTTCAGCAAGTGCGAATCAATCAAAATCAATCTTAGTAATCGTGCAATTCCTTTTATTTTCAATAGTTCTAATCGCGATTTTTTCGGCTCTTCTAAATAAAAAGCTTAAAAAATTACGCCTTGAATCACAGCAAAACAAAACCAACAACAATGCTGCTAAATCAAACGTTAGTTCATTGCCAATTCATTATGTTTATTGCTTTGCGCTGTGGTGTTTAGCTATTTTCGGCGCAATCATTTTCGCACCTTTAAGTGTGGTTACAAAATTTATCGCGCTAACTTCCACCACAATTATTATTTTTTGCTTAACTAAGTTTTTGTACGACAAAAAATTTAGCTCAAAAAATCACATTGAATCAGTCTCAAAGCTTGTTTTGTCAATCACCGCTGGCATCGGAATTCTAATTACAATCATCACCACAGTTTCGATTTTGTTTGAAGCGCTGAAGTTTTTTAAAATGGTCAGCGTCACTGATTTCTTATTTGGCACGGTGTGGAATCCACAAATGGCGGTTACTTCTGAACAGTCAGTCGGTCAAAGTTCATTTGGCATTGTTCCAGTTTTTTTAGGAACTTTGTTAATCACATTAATTGCAATGTTGGTTGCCGTGCCAGTTGGAATTATGGCAGCAATTTATTTGTGTATGTATGCCAAAGCTAAAGTTCGTGATTATTTGAAACCAATTTTAGAAATCTTGGCTGGCGTTCCGACCGTTGTTTACGGCTATTTCGCCGTGATGACCATCGCACCATTTTTCAAACATTTATTCGCACAAATCGGCATTGATATTGCCTCAGAAAGTGCTTTGTCAGCTGGTTTTGTAATGGGCGTAATGATTATTCCTTTTGTTTTGTCACTCACTGACGACGCACTCAACGCCGTACCGCAATCCTTGAAAGACGGTGCTTTAGCCATGGGCAGCACTAAATCAGAAATGATTAAAAAAGTCGTAATTCCTTCAGCAATGCCATCAATTGTTGGTGCAATTATTTTGGCCGTTTCACGCGCTATTGGCGAAACCATGATTGTTGTAATGGCTGCTGGTTTGGTCGCCAAATTAACATTCAATCCGCTTGATTCTGTAACAACTGCAACTGCACAAATTGTTACGTTGTTGGTCGGCGATCAAGAATTCAACAGCCCAAAAACCTTAGCGGCTTTCGCATTGGCTTTAACATTGTTCATTTTCACATTTATCTTCAACATCATCGCGTTGGTGGTGATCAAAAATTACAAGAAAAAATACGGCTAAAATGGCAAAATTAGAAATTAAAAATCTTAAAAAACGTCACGCCAAAGAAGCTCGTTTTAAATTCTTTGGACAGTTGGCAATCGCTTTTTCGTTGGCTTTTTTGGTGATTTTGTTCGCCATGATTTTCAGCAAAAGTAGCAGCGCTTTTTTACAAACTAAAATTGCTTTAAATGTTGACTTATCTGAGCAATCAATCGCGCAAAATTCTGAAAATAATCAGCTCAATTATCGTCGATTGGTCAAACAATCTTTGCAGCAACAATTCCCTGATGCTTCTTCACTAATTGAAACTGCGGCGCTTTATCAAATGATCAGCAAAATAGCACCTTTAGAGTTGGAAAAACAGGTTGCTGACCATCAAGAATTAATGGGTAAAAAAGGCGTTTTTTGGTTGTCGTCCTCATCAAAAATTGACGTTTATTTCAAACATAAATTGGCCGGAAATTTAAGCGAAAAACAAAAAATTTGGGCTGATAAATTGATCGCTGAAAAAAATATTCGCACTGATTTTAACTGGAATTTTTTCCGCTTTGCTGATTCGCGTGAGCCAGAAATCGCAGGCATTGGCGCTGGTTTATCAGGATCAATTCTAGTTATGGTAATTTTCCTCGGATTAGCTTTCCCAATTGGTGTAATGTGTGCTTTTTATTTGGAAGAATTCGCTCCGAAAAATCGCATCACCGATATCATCGAAATCAGTATTAACAACCTCGCAGCCATTCCTTCAATTATTTACGGCTTGCTTGGATTGACGGTTTATTTGCAATTTTTCTATTTACCGCGCTCGTCAAGTTTGGTCGGGGGCATGACTTTATTCATGCTGGTTTTGCCAGTAATTATCATCGCAACACGCAACACGATTCGCTCTATTCCTAAATCAATTTCCGATGGTGCCATGGCGCTTGGAGCATCGAAAGTACAAATTATGTGGCATCATTTACTGCCGCTGTCAATTCCGGGAATTATGACGGGAACAATCTTGGCGATTTCGCGCGCTCT
Source organism: Alphaproteobacteria bacterium (assembly GCA_021151765.1). GTDB lineage: Bacteria > Pseudomonadota > Alphaproteobacteria > Rickettsiales > UBA1997 > UBA2645. The sequence continues at coordinate 160,744 of JAGKWR010000001.1, read as the reverse complement.
TGGCGAAACTGCGCCACTTCTGATGATTGGTATGGTTGCTTTTATTGCCGATATTCCACAAAACTTCACCGATCCTACAACTGTATTGCCAGTACAAATTTATTTGTGGTCAGATTCTCCAGAAATTGGTTTCGCGGAAAAAACTGCAGCAGCAATTTTAGTACTTTTAGGCTTCTTAATTTTGTTCAATTTGGTAGCGATTATTTTGCGCAAAAAGTTTGAACGTAAATGGTAGAAATGGTGACTAAAATCGTCGGCATTTTAAATATAACTCCCGACTCATTTTCTGATGGCGGCAAGTTTAATTCAATTGATGCTGCTCTTAATCAAACTCAAAAATTAATTGATAACGGCGCTGATGTGATTGATATTGGTGCCGAATCAACACGTCCTAAAGCCACGAAAATCAGCGCTTTAGAAGAATGGTCGCGTCTTGAAAATATTTTGCCGGAAATTGTTGCTTTGGTTAAAAGTTCAAAGCGCGAAATCAAAACTAGCATCGATTCTTATCACTTCGAAACTTTGGTAAAATCTTTCGAAACTGGTGTTGATATTGTCAACGATGTTACAGGTTTGCAAGACGCACGAATCGTTGATTTTATTGCACGCAACAACATTGAAACTGTGTTGATGCACTGTGAAAAAATCGCGCCTTTTCCCGATGCGATTATCAATCCTCACATCAATTTAGTTGATGAAATGTTGCGTTGGTTTGCGCAAAAAATTGCTGATCTTGAAAGTAAAAATGTCAAAAAATCACAACTAGTTTTAGACCCCGGAATTGGCTTTGGCAAAGGTGCGGCGCAATCAATTCGTATTTTAAAAAATATCGAAAAATTTCGTATTTTTAATTTGCCAATTTACGTCGGTCATTCCAAAAAAAGTTTTTTAGAAGAAGTAAAAATTCCTGGTTCTCGCGCTGAAAAAACTTTAGTTATTTCAAAATATTTAATGATGAAGAACATAGATTTTATCAGGGTTCATGACGTATCCGAACATTTTAATTTACGCTAAGAAATAAAAAAATTCGCTCCCAGCCTTGTAATAGCTAACCCTCCTCTTAAATACCTCACCAAAATTAAGGTTTTTCAAAAATCCTTTTTTATCCAAATCAGCTTCAACTCTTGTACGAAGCTCACTCTCTAACAAATAATTTTAAAAATATGTCTAAAGTAATTGGCATTGACCTTGGTACCACCAACTCTTGTGTGGCAATCATGGAAGGTAAAAATGTAAAAGTTATCGAAAACTCAGAAGGCGTCAGAACTACTCCTTCAATCATTGGTTTTTTGGCTAACGGCGAAAGAACTGTTGGTGCACCGGCAAAACGTCAAGCTGTAACCAATCCGCAAAATACTATTTTTGGTATTAAGCGTTTGATTGGTCGTCGTTTTGAAGATCCAACCACACAAAAAGATAAAGATTTAGTTCCTTACAAAATCGTTTCTTCAAGCAACGGTGATGCTTGGGTTGACGTTAAAAATGAAAAATATTCTCCAAGCCAAATTTCAGCTTTCACTTTGATGAAAATGAAAGAAACCGCTGAAAGTTATTTGGGTGAAAAAGTTGAAAAAGCGGTGATCACAGTTCCGGCTTACTTCAACGACTCACAACGCCAAGCAACTAAAGATGCTGGTAAAATTGCTGGTCTGGAAGTTCTTCGTATTATCAACGAACCAACTGCCGCGGCTTTGGCTTATGGTTTCGAGAAAAAAGGCGGACAAACTATCGCAGTTTATGACTTAGGCGGCGGTACTTTCGACGTTTCAATTCTTGAAATTGGTGACGGCGTTTTCGAAGTAAAATCAACTAACGGCGATACTTTCTTGGGTGGTGAAGATTTCGATATGAGAATCTTAGAACACCTAACTTCTGAATTTAAAAAAGAACAAGGCATCGACTTAAGCAAAGATCCATTGGCTTTACAGCGTTTGAAAGAAGCTGCTGAAAAAGCTAAAATTGAGCTTTCAAGCTTGATGGAAACTGAAATCAATCTACCTTACATCACTGCTGATGCAACTGGTCCGAAACACTTAAATGTGAAACTTTCGCGCGCCAAACTTGAGCAATTGGTTGATGATTTGATCCAGCGCACTGTAACTCCTTGCGAAAATGCTTTGAAAGACGCTGGTTTGAAAGCATCTGAAATTGATGAAGTTATCTTGGTTGGCGGTATGAGCCGTATGCCAAAAGTTATCGAAACTGTGAAAAAACTTTTCGGTAAAGAACCTAACAAATCAGTAAATCCTGACGAAGTTGTCGCGATTGGCGCGGCAATTCAAGGTGCTGTGTTGCAAGGCGACGTGAAAGACGTTTTGTTGTTAGACGTAACTCCATTGTCACTTGGTATTGAAACTGCTGGCGGCGTGTTCACTCGTTTGATTGATCGCAATACCACAATTCCAACTAACAAAAGCCAAGTATTCTCAACTGCTGCTGACAACCAAACTGCAGTTACCATCAAAGTTTTCCAAGGTGAACGCGACATCGCAATTCACAACAAATTGCTTGGCGAATTTAATTTGGAAGGAATCGCTCCAGCTCCACGCGGCATGCCACAAATCGAAGTTATTTTCGATATTGACGCCAACGGTGTGGTGAAAGTTTCTGCCAAAGACAAAGGAACTGGCAAAGAACAGCAAATCAGAATTCAATCTTCTGGTGGTTTATCTGAAGACGAAATCAAAAAAATGATGCAAGATGCTGAAGCTAACGCGTCAGCTGATAAAGCTCGTAAAGAATTAATCGAAGCTAAAAACCACGCTGATGCTGCAGTTTACGAAACTGAAAAGTCATTGAAAGAACATGGCGATAAAGTTGACGCTGCAACTAAATCAGCAATTGAAGCTGAAGTGCAAAAAGTAAAAGATTTGTCTGCCAACGCTGACGCGAAAGCTGAAGAGTTGAAAGCTGCAACTGACGCTTTAATGCAATCAGCAATGAAGCTTGGTGAAGAAATTTACAAAGCTCAGCAAGCTGCTGGCGCAACTTCTGGTGCTGCTGATGCAGCGCACAATCACGCTGATTCTTCTGCATCTTCTGGCGAAAAAGTCGTCGATGCTGAATATGAAGAAGTGAAAAAAGACGAAAATAAATAGTCGGTTTCACTCAAAGTAAAAAAAACCTATCGTTAACCTTAATTACTAAGCGTTAACGACAGGTTTTTTTGTACTATTTATACAGAATGAAGATTTGGAATTTTTAGAATAGCTAGAGAGGTAAAAAGGTGGATTACCGGAGAGAGGCATATATTTCTGTTTCTCGTCAATCTAGAAAGCTTAAAAATAAGCTTAGAGAGAGTTTCAACGAATAGTTAAATTGTAAGAGAAACAAAAATCTTAAAATTGAGACTTTAGTAAATTAATAAAAACAAAATTGGCGATCGTCTTGAAATAAAAAAGGCTCCGAAAGTTTTTACCTTCGGAGCCTTTTTTAAAAATATGATTGTGAAACTAATCAACTAAAATCGATAAAGTTTCCGCAGCATGCATTTCTGCAAAACCACCACTAACGTCAATTTGTTTTACGACATTTTGCTTGTCATCGTAAACAGTAATTTGACCTTCGCGAAGCTTGGTAATCAAAGATTCGTGACCATACATAACGCCGATGTCACCTTCAACCGAAGGAACAACTGCCATGTTGCACTCACCTTTAAAAACAACTCCGTTAACGGAAATTACTTCTAGATTCAAATTAGCCATAATTATTTAGCTTCTTTTAAAAGTTTTTCACCTTTAGCAATTACTTCGTCGATGCCACCAACCATGTAGAATGCAGCTTCTGGCAAATGATCATACTTACCAGACAAGATTTCCTTGAAGCTGGTGATAGTATCTTTCAAAGAAACCAATTTTCCTGGAGCACCAGTGAAAACTTCAGCAACGTGGAAAGGTTGTGACAAGAAACGTTGGATCTTACGAGCACGAGCAACTGTCAATTTATCTTCTTCAGAAAGCTCGTCCATACCAAGAATCGCGATGATGTCTTGCAATGATTTATAAGCTTGCAAAGTTTTTTGAACTTCACGAGCAACATCATAATGCTCTTGTCCTACAACACGTGGGTCAAGAATACGAGAAGTTGAGTCAAGCGGGTCAACAGCTGGATAGATACCGATCTCAGCGATTTGACGTGACAATACTGTAGTAGCATCCAAATGCGAGAAAGAAGTTGCCGGAGCAGGGTCAGTCAAATCGTCCGCAGGAACGTAAATCGCTTGAACTGAAGTGATTGAACCTTTCTTAGTTGAAGTAATACGCTCTTGCATTGCACCCATTTCAGTTGCCAAAGTTGGTTGGTAACCTACAGCTGAAGGAATACGACCCAACAATGCAGAAACTTCAGAACCAGCTTGTGTGAAACGGAAAATGTTGTCGACGAAGAAAAGTACGTCGCGACCTTCTTTATCACGGAAATATTCTGCTTGAGTCAAACCAGTCAAAGCAACACGAGCACGTGCTCCTGGTGGTTCATTCATTTGACCATAAACAAGCGCTACTTTTGAGTTTTTCAAATTGTTTACATCGATAACGCCAGAATCCATCATTTCATGGTAAAGATCGTTACCTTCACGAGTACGTTCGCCGACACCTGCAAATACTGAGAAACCAGAGTGAGCTTTCGCAACGTTGTTGATCAATTCCATGATCAATACTGTTTTACCTACACCGGCACCACCGAACAAACCAATTTTACCACCTTTTGCGTATGGAGCCAACAAGTCGATAACTTTGATACCAGTAACCAAGATTTCAGTTTCAGTTGCTTGATCAGCCAACTCAGGAGCTGGAGCGTGAATTGGAGCAACTTCAGCAGCTTTAATGTCGCCTTTTTCGTCGATTGGTTCGCCGATAACGTTCATGATACGACCCAAAGTAGCTTCACCAACTGGAACAGAAATTGCGCGGCCAGTATCGATAACTTCAGTACCGCGAGTCAAACCGTCAGTAGAATCCATCGCAATAGCGCGAACTGTTCTTTCACCAACGTGAAGAGCAACTTCAAGCACTAGTTTTTTGCCATCATTAATACATTCAAGAGCGTTATAAATCGCCGGCATTTCGCCATTTTCAAATTCTACGTCAACAACGGCAGAAATGACTTGGGTAATTTTTCCTTTATTTGTCATAGGTAAAAAATCAGGTTAGTAAATTCGTAAGAAACCGTACCAAAAGCACGCCAGGGGCGAGCCAATTCCAAAAAATATTTCGGAAAATTGCTGCGGACTTTCTTAAAAAAGTTTGGAAATTTAATGCCGGAATTCATCTTCCGAAACCGGCCTCACGAAAGGAGCGCGCAACATAATTTCGCCCAATTTAATTGACAAGAGAAAAGGTGCTGACCACATGTTTTACTCGCAAAGTTTTTTCTCTCAGAGAATTTGAGCTAGGCTTTGTCTTTTAAAGCTGCTTGTAGAGCGCCCGTTTTATCATTTAATAATTGTACTTCTGTAATGACATCTTTGCCAATCGGGGCCGCTGCCATAGATCCGCTTTTACCATGTTCGACCACAACAGAAATTGCGTATTTTGGATCATGAACTGGCGCAAAACCAACGAATATGGCGTGATTTTGATTTTCATTAATGCCGCTTTCGCTTTTTGACATTTCTTTTTCACGCTTAGAAATAACTTGTGACGTACCAGTTTTTCCAGCCATTTCAAAACCTGGAACTTCAATTCTTTTACCATAAGCGGTGCCACCAGCTTCATTCATAACTTTATTCATACCTTCTTGAATCAACTTCAAATTATTTTGAGCAACTAGTGGACTGTGTTTCAGTAAATCGTATTGTTCTTCAATATTACGATTACGAACTAGGTACGGCTTAATTGGGATCCCACCGTTAGCAATTCGTGCTGTAACTAAAGCCATTTGTAAAGGCGTCGCCAATACAAAACCTTGACCGATTGCTGTGTTTAGAGTATCGCCGCCTACCCACGGAGTTTTAAAAACTTTACGTTTCCATTCATCAGAAGGTACATTTCCTGAACGGGCACCGTACAAACTAATATCAAACTTTTCGCCATATCCAAAGCGGCGAGCCATTTCCGTAAACTTTTCGTAACCAATTTGGTTTGCGATAGTGAAAAAATAAACGTTACACGAATTTTTAATACCGTCGACTAAATCCATCGAGCCGTGTCCACCGTCTTTCCAACAGTGGAAAACACGTTTTCCTGATTGATAGTGTCCGTTGCAGTGCACTCTGGTATTTGGGTTAACACCATTTTCCAAAGCAGCCAAAGCAACCATTAACTTAAATGTTGAACCAGGAGGATAAATCGCTGCGATTGGTTTATTGTTTAATGGTTTTTTCGGATCATTGTTAAGTTCTTGCCAATATTGCTTAGATACACCTTCAACAAAACGATTTGGATCAAATGATGGGCTTGATGCGTAAGATAAAATCTCACCTGTTTTAACATCCATTACTACAACTGAAGCAACCTCATCTTTAATTCTGTCAGTGACAAATTTTTGCAAATTTAAATCAATGGTAAGATGTAGCTTAGAGCCTTCGGTTGGAGGAGTTACTGATAATGTACGGATCGGAATTTCATGAGCGTTAACTTCAACATATTTTACGCCATATTTTCCGCGCAACACTTCATCAAAAGTGCGCTCAACTCCAGACTTTCCAACGCGAAAATCAGGATGCATAAAAAGATTTTGCTCATTTTCATCAATTTCTTTTTCTGAAGGCAATGAAACGTAACCTAAGAAATGGGCAGTTTCATTGAAATATGGGTAATGACGAATAATACCGCTTTCAATTGAAACACCAGGAAGTTGATAAGAATTAGTTTCGATACGTGCCACATCATCCCACGACAAATTATCCATCAATGAAATAATACTTTTGCGACGAGCATTTTTAATTTTTGCCAAAAATAGATTTTTTTGTTCCTCACTAACATCAAGTATTATCGAAACTTTCTCGATTATTTCGGTAATATTTTTTTTGTTCTCGATGTATAAAAGCAGTCGATAGTTGCCTTGGTTTTCTGTAAGAGGTTGATCGTTACGATCATAAACTGTACCGCGAGGAGCCGGATTAATCATCGGCTTTATACGATTACTATCCGATTGATTCTGATATTCTTCATTTTTTAAAAGCTGCAAATATCCAAGTCTTGTGATCAAAGCACCAGCCAAAGCGGATTGTCCAGCACCAATAAAGAAGGCTCGACGATTAAAAATTTTGTTTTTACGAATATCTCTAAGCATTCTGACTAACTATTCCCCAAAAGTTTGGTGCTTAAATAATCGAAGAATTTATGCATCAACACATAAATTGCAGAGGATAAAACGAATTGCACCACGACAGTTGCAAAGCTCAGGAACTCGCCATTAAATACTGATAAAATCAGCCATTTCATCAATAAGAAACAAAAGCAGAATGCGATAAATTGCTGCCAAATTTGACGAAAATTTTCTCGAATCATTAGCTTTACATTCATCAAAGAGAAAAATTTCACCAAAACGATATAACATAAAGCCGTTGTACCCAAAGGATTTCCGTTCAAAGCATCGTTCCATACACCCATTAAAAATATAAACCAAACACCAAAACTATTTTTAAAAACTGCGAAATAAAAAACCGCCATCAAATCAAAAAGCGGAATAAGGTCAGAAAGGCCAGCAATACGGATGTCTGAGACGTTAAATATTACAAGTAAAAGAGCGACCAGGTGCAAAGTAATCACTCGCACCATTGATTTTTGTTCAATCATTTTTTGAGAAAATTTGGGAAGACCGACTAGAAAGTTTTATAGTAGAAAAATTATTCGTAAGGCTATTTTTGTCCAGAAAAACAATTGTATTTTTAAACCAAGAGACAACTTATAGACGCTGGCATACTTCTGAAACTCCAAGTTTTTTTGTAAATAGTTAACTAACCTACCACTAAAGCATGAAAAATTTAGCACGTGCAGTTTTACCCATTGCCACTGGAAGAATTAATCCGCTTCATATCGAACATCAGAATCAAGTGTTTACTCCACTTTTAAATCTCAGCAAAGGTAATATTTTTAGAAGTCAGTCAGACAAACTAGTTCCTTATGTGTTTTTGATGGGTTCATCAGGAGATGATAGAAACATTATTAACAATCCATTCAGCTACGATCAAAGAGTTGACATGGCACTTATTGCTATGGAAGAAATCTATAGAACCACACTTTGGGAATCACTATCACCAGAATTACAATCCCAACTCTGCACAACTCCTATAAGACAGCTTATTGATCTAGATGCGACTTTCCCAAAACACACCGACAACAAAGAAAGAAATAATCCTCCAAAATTAGATTCTCTTACCAACTTCATTTTAGATCATTGCCAGAAACACAAATTGCCAACAGAAGATCTATTTTTCAGATCACTAGTAAAGCCTGAAGAATTAGTCAGAGAATATCAGCTCTTTGGAAAAAGATATTATGATTGTCACCAAATGATTGCAGTTGCTCAACATCTGGGAACAAAATATGAACAAAACCTAATTGAAGATACTCCTGATCACAAAATAGTTAGTTCTACTCAACTCCGTATTAATCTAGCTGAAAATTTTCCATGTCTCAGTCCAAAAATTTTACTCTATGTACAAAAAGAGCTACTCCGAGCTTTGATCAATAATCGTAGGATTGGAGATAGCAAAGAAAACGATCTCGTAACTCAAACAGATAATTTTTTCAAAGATTTGGTAAACAAAGATCAGATGTTAACCTTTGACTCAGCTAATCCAAAAATTTCTAACATTCCCCCGGATCTTAGTGACCGATTTCATGCATATATAATCAAGGCTGAAGAACCTTACAAAACAACAACTTCTACAAAAACCAAGCAACTCCAGATTAATAACAAAGGGTTCTCAATCGAACATAATTAAATTAATTGCATTTTATAATAAGAAAATCTTCTCTCAGAGTTATGCAACTTATGATTGAATTTTTATAAATATAATTAAATCAATATTAGAATGGTTGAACAACGAGTCGAAGATTTTATTAAAAAAATAGAAACCTTGAGAACGGCAAAGGAAGTTCTGCTAGGCTTAAAATATGCACGAGATTATTTCGACGGGAAATCTACTACTACTATTCTTGGTGAAGTTTACCTGAAAATAGAAATCATCCATCAGAAGCTACTTTATACGCTAAAAAATTCTGCGCTTTTTGAAAAAGATAATACCGAAACATCTGATACGATTAGTGATTCTCTTGGTTTGGTTATCAACATTTTAAGAAATACCAATGATTCTGAAATTCCAGAAACAGCAGAACTAATAGAAGTATTAGAGTTTTGTCTCGATATTCCAAACGAAACCGAAATATCTGAAATCACTAAAAAGCTCTCTTCAAATAAAGAGCACTATCTCCCTCAAATCCGAATGCTCCGGAATCTATGCCTAATACTGGAAGTCTAATTAGAAAAATATTTAATGTATTTTTACCAAAATTATTTGGTAAATCAGAGACATCAAAACCTAGCTATCTTACAAATGTTTTTGATTCGAGAACGATAGCCAAAAGCACTACCCAATCTCTTAGAAATATTCTCAATTCAACATCAAGGCTAATAGATGACGCGCATAGTTTACTAGATGAGGTAGAAACCGACCAATTTGCCAGCAATATGAAACTGGTACGAAAATATTTTGACTACCCCGCTGAAGATAATTCTAAGATTCTCGGATCATCAAATCCTTTAATGCCGATGTCACCTATTGTCATGAAGGCTATCGTTAGCTCTCCCTATGAAAAAGAAGATCCTTACACCAAGCGCCCTGAAAAACATCAGAAAGAAGGAAATAGTTGGCGTTATTATAGGTCACGTTCTGCCCAAGGGCATTACAAACTAAGAGATGCCTTGTTTGAATATTGTGAAGATCAAGGGTTTAATAACAAAAAAATAGATTTTGTGGTAACTCATTCAATACCAGGATCATTATTACCATCTGTCTGCGATGGCCTTTTATCAAGGGGAGATAAAATTTTAATGACCACTCCTTCATTCGGACCTTTCTATACATTACTTCACGATTATAGATTCAATTTAAGTACCACCAGACTTAACCGTGATAGTGATTGGAAATTAACTCCTGCAATTCTCGAAAGAATGTTGGAAGAGAACCAAGATGCCAGAATGCTTATTTTTATTAATCCCGGAAACCCTATGGGAGAAACATATTCTAGAGAAGAGTTAGAAAATTTATCAAAAATCATTATTAACCATAACCAAAATCTACCACCAAAAAAACAACTCTTCATATTTTCAGATGAAGTGGCAAAAAACTGTATTTTGAATGAAGATAAAAATTTCACCAGCATAGGTTCCATTCCTGGAATGGAAGATTTTACTATTACCGCTTGGTCATTATCAAAAGATCAAGGTCCCGGTTTAGGTGTTGCTGTTGGCGTTATGTCAAGAAACATAGTTGAGAAAGTCAGAAAAGGTGAAGGTCCAGCCTACCAATCACACTGTGCTGCTAGGGAAGTCTTTAAGAGAGAAAATATGAAAGAAATGGCCAAATATTATGATGATTCAGTTGTTATATATCGCCACCATTTCAAGATTTCTCATCAATGTGTTGCAAAAATAAATCAAAGTTTAAGCGAAGAATTTGGCATGAAAACTCCGATTCTTTCTCACGAAAGCAATATTCCAGATGGTGGATTCCAATTCGTGTTCAGCGCTGAAGGACTTCGTGGCTTCCAATTTCCAACGAACTATACTCATATCCCAAATCCGGGACAAAAAGAGGTCAATAATAGTCTTGATCTAGCTTGGTATTTACGTTCAACATGTAAAGTTGAACTTGTACCAGGTGAAGGTTTTGGCTTTGAGGGAGAAGAAATGAAGTTTCGCATGACGATCAGCAAAAGAGAAGAAATACTCAAAGACTCCTTTGATAGAATTAAGGAGGGAATATCTCTTCTAAGACCTAGTTTAGAGATTAATAGCTGGATTGATGAATCAGAAATTAAAATGTATTTTGGTGATGCGCCTGAAGAATTTGTCGAATCGCTTTTACCCCCAAGTAATCAAGTAAAAAATCCCTCTGTATCTGCAATACAGAAGAATCAGAATTCTTTGACAAAAACATAAAAATAAAAAAGCCGCAGATTCATTTTTGAACCTACGGCTTTTTAAAAAACATTTTAAACGCTCTTATTTGCTGAATAGCTTAGCAAAATTTCTTCTGGTACGTTTTTTCCAGTAACCACGGTGGTAAGCGTCTGACGCCAAAAGTGGAATAACTGAAGTAGCTTCAGCGTAAACCATTTGTTCATAAGTAGTATCAACTTTACCCCAAGAACAAGCTTCTTTAAGAGTTGAAGAAGAACAAGCGCCATCACGAGAATCTGCAACAGTGATTTGTACAGCGTATTTGTGCATATCAACTTCTTCACCCAAAATTTCAGCGCAAACAACTGTGTCTTGAACGAAGTTTTTCGGCACACCGCCACCAACCATCAACAAACCTGTAGTTCCAGCTTTGATTTTGATGTCAGTCAATTCTTTGAAATCAGCAATTGAGTCGATAGTCATATGCTTTTTCGGATTCTTAACTTGGTGCAATACCAAACCAAAACCAGCAGAAGAGTCAGTGAAAGCTGGGCAGAAAATCGGCACGTTGTGATCGTAAGCAAGTTCAATCAAAGATTCTTTTTTCTTAGCGTGCTTTTTCAAATATTTGCCCATTTCCCAGATAAATTCACGAGAAGAGTAAGGACGAGCTTCCAAAGAGTTAGCAATTTTAAAAATTGTGTGATCGCAATTTTGCAAATCTTTTTCATCGATGTAAGTATCGTAAATTCTGTCGATGTAGTTTTTACGCAAGAATTTGTCGTCAATGAAAGGAGTTCCTTGGTAATGTTTGAAACCCAAGGCTTCGAAGAAATCCATGTCAACGATTGAAGCACCAGTTGCAACGATTGCGTCAACCATGCCGTGTTTTACCATGTCAGCGTAAACTTTCATACAACCGCCGGCTGAAGTTGAACCAGCCAAAGTCAAAATCACTGAACATTTTTTGTCTTTCAACATCATGTTGAAAAGTTCAGTAGCACGAGCCAAATCACGTGAAGTGAATGACATATGATCCATCGCATCAATAATTGGACGAGCATCAAAGCTAGAAATATCGATATGTTTAACCGGACGGCTTAAAAGCTCTTTTTTAGTGACCATTTTTATGAAAATTTAGGGTTAAAATTATAAACTAAACTGCAGAAGTTAGAGCTTCTTCTTGCTCTTCAACTTCTTTGTACATTGAAATTAAAGGTTCATCAGAAACTTCAATTTGAAGGTTTTTGTTAAAACCGTTGAACTCAGTTCTGATGCTACGAGAGTAAGCACCGAGCTGACCGATTTCGATGTAATCACCTTCAGCAATATTTTCTGGCAAATAAAACGGACCTTTCATTACGTCTAAAGAATCGCAAGTTGGACCGTAAAATCCGAAAGGAATATTGCCCGAAAATTCGGCTTTATTTCTATCGCCGCGAATTGCTTTTACTGGATAAATAAAACCTGGAAAACCAGCGTCAAATAAACCGCCGTAGGTTCCATCATTTAAGTAAAGCATACCTTTTTTCTTAGCTTCAACACGAACTAGCAAAGAACCAGATTCCGCAACTAAAGCGCGACCGGGCTCACACCAAACTCGGCAATTTTCAAAGCCTAATTTTGACAAAGAATCGAAAATCTCATCAAAGTAAGATTGAAGCGCAACTGGCGTCATTCCTGGGTAAGAAGATGGGAAACCACCACCAACGTCAATCACATCAGCTTGAACTTTTGCTTCTTCTAAAACTTGTTTAGCGATTGTTAAAGCATTACGATATTCAACTGGATCCATACATTGCGAACCAACGTGGAAACAAATTCCAAAGCGTTGTGCAGCGGCACGAATTTTACGAGCTAAAGATGGAGCTTCGCTTGGTAAAATACCAAACTTTCCAGACAAATCGATTGCGGCATGCGAGTTAGGAATTGCTAAACGCAGGTGCAAACCCAAATCTTTAGCATTGTTGGTAACTTCTAAAATTTTTTGCAATTCATCTGCTGAATCGAGCGAAAAATCACGAATTCCATGATTAAAATAAGCATCAAAAATTGCTTCACGCGCTTTAACTGGATGCATGAAATACATTTTAACTTCTTTACCAAACAAGCGGTCAATCAATTTAACTTCCGCCATTGAAGCCACGTCAAAATGCTTAACGCCAGATTCAAAAAGGTGTTTAAGAACCGCCTCATCAGGGTTACTTTTTACCGAATACAAAATATCGCTAGCAAATTTGTTGCTGCGGAAATTATTCACGAAAAATTTTACCGCACGCGAAAGTGAATTCGGACGGATAAAATAAACTGGAAGTGAAGGTTTTAATTCTGCAACTTCTTGTGCAACTGTCTTATAATGATTGGAACTTTTAAGAGCTTTTTCTCTTGTGGTATCAGCCTTGTGAGAATCAATTTTTTGAGAACCAAATAAATAGTGAATTTTCGAGTTCACCGCCCCGTCGTACTCTTGCTCTTGTTCCATTTCTTTGTTGGATGGTTAAAATTAAGTAAAAGATTGTAAGAAAGACTTAATTTTTGTTTGAAAAGTAAAATCGTGGGAAGCCTTGATTTTACTGGCCTCAGGCCACATTTTTCAAACGCAATTTTTTAAAGAGGGCGCAAGGTAAGAACAATTTTTTATTTGTAAATAAAAAATCTTTTAAAGTTTTTGCACTGCGAAATTTTATGAATGTAGGAATTGCAAAATTGCTTGTCGAACTGCAACTCCGGCTTCAACTTGCTCGAGAATTAAACTGCAATTTTCGTCATCCGCCAATGCTGAGGAAATTTCAACATCGCGATTTATCGGACCAGGATGCAAAACAATAACATCTGATTTGGCAGCTTTTAATTTTTCATGATCAAGTCCGAAAATTTTAAAATATTCCGACAAAGAAGGAATGTAACAACCTAGCATACGTTCTTGCTGAATACGCAACATCATCACCACATCTGCATCTTTAATTCCGCTTTCGATGTTGTTGAAAACTTCAATTGCGAATTTTTCTTTCAGCCAATTTTGATATTCAAAAGGCATCAAAGTTGGCGGCGTAATTACACAAATTTCAGCACCAAATTTATGTAATAATTTGATGTTTGAGCGCGCCACACGTGAATGCAAAACATCGCCACAAATTGCCACTTTTAAACCTTGTAGAGATTTTTTGTGCTGCAAAATTGTGAATGAATCAAGCAAAGCTTGACTTGGATGCTCATTTGTGCCGTCGCCTGCATTAATCAAAGAAGCAGGAATATATTTTTTTAAAATATCTAAAATGCCGCTAGAATTATGACGAATCGCCACAAAATCCGGATTCATCGCATTGATAGTTTTAGCGGTGTCGATGATTGATTCACCTTTTTTGAGAGAGGATAAAGAAATATCAATGTTAACAACTTCTGCACCCATTCTTTTAGCCGCAATTTCAAAAGATGTTCTAGTACGCGTTGAGTTTTCGAAGAAGAAATTAACTAAAATTTTGTTCTGCAGCGTTGTATGATGATGCGAATTTTTATAAAATGATTTCGCTAAATCATGAATTTGTTTTATTTCAGAAACGCTTAACTGGTCAATGCTGAGGAGATCTTTCATTATTTTGATCCAATAAGATGTTTGAAGATTTCTTCCAAATCAGGTTGGTTAGTTGAAATGTCGGTGATTTGAATTTTAGCATCAAAACAACTACGTAGAATTCTCTCAACCGCAACTTTTTCTGGATCGTAAGTCACCGAAATTTTGTCTTTAGCCAATAATTTCACTTTTAAATCACCAAAAGCTGACAGCAATTCTGGGTTGATTTCTTCACTAGCTGTAAGAACTAATTCTTTACTTGAAAGCACTTTCATCAAATTTTCTTTGCGATCACAAGCAATTACTGATCCATGATTAATCACCGCGATTTCGTCGCACAATTCTTCGGCTTCTTCTAAATAATGCGTCGTTAAAAGAATTGTCGTACCAGCTTGATTGAGCTTTTTAACATAATTCCACAATTGGTTACGCAGCTCAACGTCAACGCCTGCAGTTGGTTCATCAAGCACTAAAATTTCTGGATTGTGCACCAAAGCTTTAGCAACCAACAAACGACGGCGCATACCACCCGATAAACTACGCGGCGTTGCCTTCGCTTTATCTTTCAAGCCCAAAGCTTCGATAATTTCATCGGTACGACGTTGATTTTTGGCAATACCGAAATAGCCAGCGTAAATTTCCAAAGTTTCGCGAACATTGAAAAAAGGATCGATAATTAATTCTTGCGGCACGATGCCGATTTTAAATTTGCTCGCCTGCTGATCTTGATCGATGTCAATGCCACCAATTTTAACCGTTCCAGAGCTTTTGTTAACCAAACCGGCCAAAGTGTTAATGATCGTTGATTTGCCAGCTCCGTTCGGCCCTAAAAGACCAAAAAAAGAACCTTTTTTGATTTCCAAATCAATAGACTTCAAAGCTACTTTTTCCGGAGATTTTTTTGACTTTTTGTAAGTCTTGGAAAGCCCTTTAATTTCGATCGCTAGTTCAGACATAGTCTAAGCAATGATATTTTTTGATTTGAGTAATTCTTGCAATTCTCCTGATTGGAACATTTCGCGAACGATGTCGCAGCCGCCAATAAATTCGCCTTTAACGTAAAGCTGAGGAATGGTTGGCCAATCAGAAAATTCTTTGATTCCTTGACGAATTTCCGCATCACGCAGAACGTCAACATCGTGAAAATTAACGTTAAGATTTTTCAAAACATGAGCTACAGCCGCAGAAAATCCACATTGTGGGAAATCTTTTGAGCCTTTCATGTAAAGTACTACGTCATTTTGAGAAATAGTTTCTTGGATTTTTTCGAAAATGTTAGTCATAATTATTGTGCAGAAGTCTTGAGTTGCATGGCGTGAAGTACATCGCCAAGAATATCTTTTAAAGCGTTGTTAACCATTTTATGTTGTTCAACTCTTGTTTTGCCAGCGAAAATTTTATCAGCAATTTCCACTGAGTAATGATTGTCATCATCCACTAAAGCGACAACTTTAATCTGCGCTTGCGGAAAATTTTCTGTGAGCAATTTTTCTAAATCTTTTTGAGCAATTGGCATATTTTAGATAATAAAAAGGCGGACCCGAAGATCCGCCTGAATTTAATTTTTATAAATTCGTCATCCTTGATTTAAGAAGTAAAACGAGGATCTATTGAAGTTTTAAAACAGACTTCAAAGATCTTCAGCACTTTGCGCCAAGGATGACGAAGATTTTTTCTTAGCTAAAAAAACCACGACGTTTTTTTACTGGCTCAGAATTACCGCGATCATCACGATCACGACGGTCGTCACGACGACGGTCATCACGGCGATCATCACGATCACGTCTTTCACCACGATCTCTTCTTTCGCCACGATCACGACGGTCATCACGATCTTCTCTTTCGTCAACTTGTGGACGAACTGGTAAAGTATCAGAAATATCTGCACCGGTTGCTTGATCAACACAACGGTAGCTTAATTTTGGACGACCTTTTTTATCGAAACCAATAACTTTAACTTTCACGATATCACCTTCATTGATAACATCTTCAACGAAATCAACGCGGTATTCAGCAAGTTCAGAAATGTGAACGAAACCATCACGATTATTTGAAATGCTAACAAAAGCACCAGCATCAATAACTTTAACAACTGGACCTTCGTAAATGTCACCGATTTCTGGTTCGAAAATGATTTCATTAATCATCGCGATCGCTTTTTTGATAGCGTCATTGCTGTTTGAGCTGATTTTGATTGTACCATCATCATCAACATCAACAACTGCACCAGAAACTGAGCAGATTTCTTTGATAACGCGGCCACGAGAACCAATAACATCACGAATCTTTTTTTGCGGGATGTTCATAGTTTCAACTTTCGGCACGTTTGAATTTAATTCTGAACGTGGAGCAACCATTACAGCAACCATTTTATCTAGAATGTGCATTCTACCAGCGTGAGCTTGTTCTAAAGCTTTTTGCATGATTTCGGCATTGATACCGTTGATTTTGATGTCCATTTGCAAAGCAGTAATACCATTTTTTGTACCAGCAACTTTGAAATCCATATCACCAAGGTGATCTTCATCACCCATGATATCAGACAATACAACGTAATCATCACCTTCTTTGATCAAACCCATCGCGATACCAGAAACTGGTTCTTTGATTGGAACACCAGCATCCATCAATGATAAAGCACCGCCACAAACAGAAGCCATTGAAGATGAACCGTTTGACTCAGTGATTTCAGAAACTACGCGAGTAACGTAAGAAAAGTTTTCGTTATTAACTGGGAATACAGGGTTCAGAGCTCTCCAAGCTAGTTTACCGTGACCAATTTCACGACGACCAGGAGATTTCAACTGACCAGTTTCACCAACTGAATAAGGAGGGAAATTGTAGTGAAGCATAAAAGTTTCTTTGCTCAAACCATCAAAACCTTCAACCATTTGTTCGTCACGAGCTGAACCAAGAGTTGTAACAACCAAAGCTTGAGTTTCACCACGAGTGAACAAAGCAGAACCATGAACTTGTGGCAAGAAACCAACTTCAATTTCAATTGGACGAACTTGATCAAGATTACGGCCATCAATTCTCGCATGATTTTTCAAAATATCGTTACGAACGATGTCTTTTTCTAAAATCTTGAAGATTGAACCAATTTTATTTTTCGAAATGCCAGCTTCTTCATTGATGAATTTAGCTTCGATATCAGACTTGATTTGATCCAAATCAGCTGCGCGTTCTTGTTTAGCAGTTTTTTTGAAAGCAGCAATCAATCTAGTTCCGATGAAATCAGCAATTTCTTTTTTCAAAGCTGAATTATCTTCTTGTTTAACTTGGATTTTTTGTTTACCAGCTGCAGCAGCGAATTCATTAATCAACTCAATGATTGGTTGGAACTGCTGATGACCGAAGTTAACAGCCTCAAGCATTTGGCTTTCAGTTAATTCTTTAGCTTCAGATTCAACCATCAAAACTGATGATTTAGTACCAGCAACTACAAGATCCAAAGTGCCATTTTTAATTTCTTCATTGCTTGGATTCAAAACGAACTGACCATCAACCAAACCAACTCTAGCACCAGCAACCGCTTCCAAGAAAGGAGCTTCTGAAATCATCAAAGCAGCTGAAGCACCGATCATTGCGATAATGTCTGGAGTGCAAGATGAATCGTAAGAAAGTACAGTGCAAACAACGTTAACTTCGTTGTAAAAATTCTCTGGGAACAAAGGACGAATAGGGCGATCAATCAAACGAGAGATCAAAGTAGCAGCTTCTGAAGGCTTAGCTTCTCTTTTAAAGAAACCACCTGGAATTTTACCAGCAGCGTAAGATTTTTCTAAGTAATTTACAGTCAAAGGGAAGAAATCTGCGCCTTCAGCTGCTTTGCTTGCAACTGTAACAGCGCAAAGAACTGTAGTATTTCCGAATTTAGCAACAACCGAACTGGCTTGACGAGCGATTTTTCCAGTTTCCAATGACAAAGTTTTGCCATTCCAATTAATTTCTCTTTTTACAACATTAAACATTTTTTCAGCTTTTTATTTTATATTTTAAATATCGATCAGACCAATAAATAAAAGCGCCGGAGAAAATTCCGACGCTTAAATTTAAGCTATTTTCTGATTTCTAATTTTTTGATTAGAGCTTCGTAACGCTCTTCTGATTTAGACTTTAAGTAATCAAGAAGGCTTCTTCTTTTACCAACCAAAATCAACAAACCTCTTCTTGAAGAGTGATCATTTTTATGCATTTTAAGATGCTCAGTCAAATTATTGATTTGCTTAGTGAAAACCGCACATTGAACTTCAACTGAACCAGTATCTTTTTGGTTTTGAGCAAATGCTTTTACAACTTCTTTTTTTGATTTTGTTAGAACTGACATTATCCAAAATTTATGTGTTAAAAAACATTAATTGGCTTGAGACGATTTTGCGATAAATCGGCTAGACCAATCAATTCACCATTACCCGAGACACGAACGGTATCAGCATGATGTTGCAAAGATTTATGAGTTGTAGATTTGACACAAATTTGTGTCGCATTGATTGTTATAATCTGACCATTCTTGAATTTAGAGGCATCCAGATCATCCAACTTAACTTCGGACATAAAATCTAAGACATCGTGCAAACACAGCAGCGAGCCATCAGGAAAACGGCCGCCATAAGTAGTCAGCGATTTTAACAGGTCAAGTGAAATTGTTTTTTGATGCAGAAAATCGCCGACTTCTAATCGTGTTAAAATCGAAACATATCCACAAACAGAAATTTTTTTGCAAATATCTCGAGCTAAAGATCTCACATAAGTTCCTTTCGAACATTCAACTTCAAACTCGGCAAAATCAGAATTATTACGAATTAACTTAAGCGAAAAAATTTCCACTTCTCGAACTTTCATTTCGAACTCAATATCTTGTCGCGCTAATTCATAAGCTCTTTTACCATCTATTTTGATTGCAGAAAAACGCGAAGGAGTTTGTTTTATTTTACCAATAAATTGTGGTATTGCCGAAATAATTTGTGCGGTTTGTGGCCTTACCAAGCTTGATTGCACAACTTTTCCTTCAACATCATCAGTATCACGAAATTCACCCCAAGTTATACGAAAAAAATATTTTTTGTTGGCATCTGTAGTGTATTGGCAAGTTTTTGTCGCTTTGTTTATTGCAATTGGCAATACCCCCGAAGCGAATGGGTCAAGTGTTCCGGCATGTCCTACTTTTTTTGCTCCGGTAATTCTTTTAACAATTGCCACCACTTTGGCTGAAGAAAAACCAATCGGTTTGTTGATATTTAGCCAAAGATTTTTTTGAGATAAATTTTGCATTATAAAACGGAAGTGGACGAAAATATTGGGCAAAATAAAAGCCACCTAAATTTTAATCACTAATGCGATCGGAAACTTAGGTGGCCTATATTTGCCTAGATGTCAGTATGTTTTAAACTGCGTTAGCACCAGAAATGATGTCGATAAGCTCTTTAGTAATGTTAGCTTGACGAGTTCTGTTATAAACCAAAGTCAGGTTTTTAATCATTTTACCGGCATTATTGCTTGCAGCTTCCATCGCCGCCATTCTAGCACCTTGTTCTGAAGCAGAGTTTTCAAGAAGTTGGTTATAAATTTGAATAGACAAATTTTTCGGCAATAAATCTTGCAAAATCTCTTCTTGTCCTGGTTCGTATTCCATTGGAGATTCGAATGTTTGCGGTACTTCCGGAATTTTAATTTCAGCTGGAATAATTTGCTTTGCTACTTGTTCTTGAGCAATTGCTGATTTGAATTTGCTGTAAATAACTTCGCAAACATCAAATTTTCCTTCAGAGAATAATGACGTGATTTTATCTGTGATTTCTTCAGCACTTTTAGCATCGATAATTCCTCTAAAAACACCGAAATGCTGATCAATAATTTTATTACCATACAAACTTTTTAATTGTTCGTAAGCTTTTTTACCAACACAAATAATTTGAACTTGTTTTCCTTCGCTAACTAAATTGTTAACACGGTTTTTTGTGAATTTTACTGTAGCACCATTCAAACCACCGCACAATCCTCTGTCTGAAGACATTACAACCAAGAGGTATGAAGCGTTCTTTCCTTTACCAGTAAGAAGAGGGAATTTTTCGTCCAAGTTACCACGCACAGCAATGTTTGAAGCCAAGTTACAAACCATATCGCTAATCTTATCAGCATAAGGACGCGAAGCTTCAACAGCGTTTTTAGCTTTTTTAAGACGAGATGCTGCAACCATTTTCATGGCTTTAGTCATTTTTTGCGTCGACTTAACTGACTTAATTCTAGTTTTAAGCGTTTTTAAATTTGCCATATCAATTCAACAGTTGAAAAGCGCCGGAATTTACCGGCGCTTACTAAATTCTATTTAAGCAGTTAAAATTAGTTATTTGAACCGCGGTTTGAGAAGATTTCCAAAAACTTCTCAATAGCTTGTTTAAGCGCAGCTTCGTTAGATTCAGTGATTTTTTGCTCTTGCTTGATTGACGCCAAAATTTCTGGATTGTGGCTTTTCAATTTGCGCAAGAATTCTTGTTCAAATCTTACAACATCTTTAGCAGCAACTTTGTCTAAGTAGCCTTTAACACCAACGTAGATCGAAGCAACTTGCTCTTCGAAACCCATTGGAGAATATTGATTTTGTTTCAACAACTCAGTCAATTTACGACCTTTATCAAGCAACTTTTGAGTTGCCGCGTCTAGGTCAGATCCGAATTGTGCGAAAGCTTCAAGTTCACGGAATTGAGCCAAGTCAAGCTTGATTGTACCAGCAACTTGTTTCATCGCTTTAGTTTGAGCAGCAGAACCTACACGAGATACTGACAAACCAACGTTTACCGCAGGTTTGATACCTTTATAGAAAAGCTCAGTTTCCAAGAAAATTTGACCGTCAGTAATTGAGATCACGTTAGTTGGAATGTAAGCAGATACGTCACCAGCTTGAGTTTCGATGATTGGAAGTGCAGTCAATGAACCACCACCCATTGCATCAGACATTTTAGCTGCACGTTCAAGAAGTCTTGAGTGAACGTAGAATACGTCACCAGGGTACGCTTCACGTCCTGGTGGGCGACGAAGTAGAAGTGACATCTCACGATAAGCAACTGCGTGCTTAGACAAATCGTCATAAGCGATTACAGCGTGCATACCGTTATCACGGAAATATTCACCAGCAGCGCAACCAGTGTATGGAGCGAAGAATTGTAAAGCTGCAGATTCAGAAGCGGTTGCAGAAACCACAACTGAGTATTTCATCGCACCAGCATCTTCTAAAGTTTTAACGATTTGAGCAACAGTAGAGCGTTTTTGGCCGATCGCTACGTAGATACAGAAAAGTTTCTGCTTCTCATTATTTTCTTCATGAGCTTTGGCTTGGTTAATGAAAGTATCCAAAACGATCGCAGTTTTACCAGTTTGACGGTCACCGATGATCAATTCACGTTGTCCACGTCCGATTGGAATCAAGCTGTCAATTGCTTTAATACCAGTTTGCATTGGCTCACCTACTGATTGACGAGCAATAATTCCAGGAGCTTTAACTTCCACACGTTTATATTCAACGTCAGTCAACGGACCTTTACCATCAATTGGGTTACCAAGAGCGTCAATAACGCGTCCCAACAAACCTTTACCGACGGGAACTTCAACAATTTTACCAGTTCTTTTTACAGAAGAGCCTTCTTTGATTTTTTGAGCATCACCGAAAACTACGATACCAACGTTATCAGTTTCCAAGTTAAGCGCCATACCTTTGATGCCACCTTCAAATTCAACAAGTTCACCAGCTTGAACATTATCAAGACCGTAAACTTTGGCGATACCATCACCAATTTTAATAACTTCACCGACTTCTTTTAATTCAGCCGAGCTTTTAAAATTCTCGATCTTTTGCTGTAAAACGTTGGAAAATTCTTCAACTCTAAATTCCATATTTTTGATTTATTGTGTTATTATTAAAAAGCTGCGCTTAGTTGTTTTTCTAGGTTAGAAAGCTGATTTTTCAAACTTACGTCAATGACGTTAGAACCAATTTTGACCTGAAATCCGCCTAAAATTTTTGCATCAAAAGTTTCTTTAATTTCGATCACTTTACCGACATGTTTTTTCTCAACCAAAGCTTTGATTTGGTCAAGTTGTGACTTAGTTGGTTTTGATGCGAAAATTACTTCCACTTCCAAAACATTTTGCTGTTTTTTGATTAAATAAGAGAACTCAGAATAAATTTCTGGGAACATGCTCAGTCTTCTATTGCGAGCAACCGCCATAAAAAATTCTGAAGTGATTTTGGTAAGAGAGAGTTTTTGGTTAATTTCAACCATTACTCTTTCCAGATCTCTTTTAGAAATTACTGGATTTTGCAACTCATGAGCGAAGCTTGAATTAAAATTCTTCTTAAATTCTTCGAGCTCAGCAGCGACCTTATCAATAGAATTATTCTTCTTGGCCGCCACAAATAGAGCTTTCGCGTAATTTTTAGCAATAACAGAGGCTCTTGGCATTTTGGTAAAATATTTAAATTGGGAATTCTGCGACAGTGCCTGAAAAGATCCAAAAAAGACAGACATCAAATCAATTGAGGCGCGGCAAAATATTTACCATAAAATAAAATGCAACCCTTCAAAAGATCAGAATTTCATCGAACTGTTTTAGATATTTACTGGATCAACATTGCTAAAATGTTCACGCATATGGTTTGTCGACTTACGTTTCTTTACAATCTTATCGCAAGCAATATGAAATAAAGCATCTCCTTTATTGGCCAAAGGCAACTTCGACATACCAATAATGATTCCTGTTTCGTGAGCTTTTATCAAAGTTTTATGATCTCCAAATGGATTAGAAATCTCTCCCAAAATATCACCCTTTGTGACATGTGTTCCTAAGTTTTTATGTGGCGTATGAATTCCACTACGAGTAGCACGCACCCAAGAACTTGAATAAGCAATAAAAGTCTTTTTGCTAAGTTTTTTTACTTCACCCTTAATCATGCCGATTTTACGCATGACATTCAAAATCCCTTCAACACCCATTTTGATATTTTCTTCATCAAAACGCAAAGCTTCTCCAGCCTCAAAAAGAATCATAGGAATGTTCATTTGCGAAACCGAAGCACGCAAAGAACCGTCTCTTACATTAGACCCGATCAAAACTGGTGCGCCAAAAGCTATGCCCAATTCTAGGTTCATTTCATTAGATAAATCAGCACGAATTTGTGGATAATTACAGCGATGAAAAGCACCTGTATGTAAATCAATTCCGAAATCTGATTTCATTACTATTTCCTTACGAAATTTATAAGCGAGCTGTGACGTTAGCGAACCATTCTTTAAACCAGGAAAACAACGATTCAAATCACGTCCATCAGGCAAATAACGCGAACGATCGTTAAAACCAAAAATATTGACGATTGGAATAACAATCAAAGTACCAGAAATTTTTTTTAGGGCCTCATCTGCAAGCAACCGACGCACTATTTCGATGCCGTTA
The DNA here is from genome assembly GCA_021151765.1 of Alphaproteobacteria bacterium. GTDB lineage: Bacteria > Pseudomonadota > Alphaproteobacteria > Rickettsiales > UBA1997 > UBA2645. The sequence goes on along the minus strand of JAGKWR010000001.1, from coordinate 136,656 downwards.
ATTTCATCACCGTGAATTGTTGAACAAATAAAAAGTGTTGGCCCCTCTTTTTTGCCGCGAATTACTTCCAGCGGCATTTTAACGTCGGTAAAATCGTAAATACTTCCCATATCAATATTGATGCGTTTTCTTTCGCCACGCTTAATTACAACGCCATCAATTGTGAATTGAGAAGATTTTTTGACCATTATTTATTGTTACGATTGAGGTGAGCGTAAGACAAAATTTTATAGCAAAGTTTGGCTGATAAAAAGTCGCAAGAATGCAAAGCTTTAACCGGAGCCAACTCAACTACGTCAGCACCAACAATGTTAGAAATTTTGCTAGCTTCACGAATGATGTCGAGAGCGTCTTCCCACATTACACCACCTGGTTCCGGAGTTCCTGTAGCTTGCATCAAACTTGAATCAAAACCATCTAAATCAAAAGTTACGAAAACTGGACGGCCTTTCAGTGGCTCTACAATTTTCTTGGCATCCCAAGTGCGGCGATCTTTACCGAAATACATGTGAATGCGATGACGATTTGCTTCCAAAAATGGAATTTCGCCAGCAGAAATGTTTCTGATACCGCAAGAAATCAAAGTTGAAATTGGATGATCCATCACGCGGCGCAAAGCTGCAGCATGAGAATAATGTTCGCCGTCATAACCATCGCGCAAATCAGCGTGAGCATCAAAATGCAAAATCGCTAAATCTGGATAACGCTTCACGAAAGGACGAATTGAACCAGCAGTGATTGAATGTTCGCCACCCAAAATTAATGGAAATTTTCCAGCTTCCAAAACTTGTTCGGTAATCGCTTCAAGCTGATCCAAAGATTTTGGCACTGATTTGTAATCAATTTTTGGTGCTTTCATTGTCACAACACCGTATTTGCGGAATGGCTCACACCAAAACTCTTCGTCAAAAAGCTCAACTTGTTGTGAAGCTTTAATTATTGCTTTTGGCCCGTTTTTTGTACCGCCACCATAGCTTACTGATTTTTCCAAACCGAAAGGAACAACCACAACTTGTGCATCTTGTGGCGATTTCAAATATTTTTCTTCAACACCCAAAAACCCCGATTTTTGCGGCATTAAATCCAACTGAGCAATTCCAGACTTAACTTTACTTTTTTTAGTCACTTTTTTCATATTGAGATTAAGAAATTTTAATAGCGTATTTTTTGCTTAAATATTTATTCACGGCTGTTCTTTCTTCGGTGGTTAAAACCTTTTCAAAAACAATAATTTCAGAAATATATCCTTTGTAATATTTACTTTGCACTAAACTTGCACCAATCAAAACATTAGGATTTTGGTTGGCAATTTTAGTACAAAGCGGGGTATGAGAAGAGGATCTGTAATAATCACGAGTTCCATCAATATAAAATGCAAATGTACTACTTAGAGATCTTTCAAAATTAATTATGTGTGGAGCATTATCATTTATAATCTTCGAACCCCAACCATAACAATTTTGTGTCGAAACGCCAACCCCAAACCAATAAGTCAATTTACCACCAGCAATAGCAATTGGAACCATGTCTCTAACGTTTCCAGCGCTGATATCTGACCATAAAATTGGAGCTGCCATAGACTCAAGAGTAGGTGCAGTTGGGCTCACGCTTGAATTTGTGTCGGTTGTTTTTATAACCGTAAAAATTGACATATCGTAGCCTAAGATATTTTGAAACTCAAATAATCATCAGTCCCGTCAAAATAAATAGCCGGTAATCCATTGATTACACCCTTCTTATATTTAGGCATCTTGCTTTGAGTCGACTGCGTAGCATTAGTCTTATTTCTTACCTGAGGACTAGAATCATACAAAGTTGAGATCAGATCTCCATCATCTAAGCTCTTGCTACTAGAGGAGTTCAGAAAAGATGACTCAGAAGTAGTCTCATACCACAAAACTAGGGAACTAATTCCATTTATCTCTGAACTTTCAGTTAGAGATCTAGCCGTTTTAACTCGCATCTTTTCAATAAAATTAGAAACACCCAAAACACCAGAAACCAAAATTCCGATTACAAGAATCACTATTGAGATTTCTATTAAAGAAAATGCCTTCTTCAAATTTCCTCGCTAATTTAATTAACAATATTCACGTGCCCCATTTTACGGCCGGCTTTCGCCTCTGTTTTTCCGTAAAGATGAAGTTTAGCACTCGGATTTTTATAAAATTTTGCAACGTCATTTATTTCATCACCAATCAGATTTTTCATAAAGCCGGTTGAGTGAAATTTAGTTGAACCAAGAGGTAAATTTGTTATTGCACGGACCAGCTGTTCAAATTGGGAAGTCACCGCAGCATCCATCGAAAAATGACCAGAATTATGCGGACGTGGCGCCAATTCATTCACCAATAACTCTTCTCCAACAACAAACATTTCAACCGCTAAAACTCCGATCAAACCAATTTTTTCGGCAATATTTTTTGCCAAATTTTGCGCTTTGATTTTCAAATCTTCAGAAACTTTTGCCGGATAATGGCTTTCATCCAAAATAGCATTTTTGTGAATATTGGTCAAAGGCTCGTAAACCGCAATCTCACCACTTTTTGAACGAGCTACCATCACTGAAATTTCTGAATCAAACGGACAAAATTTTTCTAAAATCCACGGATTAGAACCAAGTTCTGGCAAAGCATCACCAGCGTTTAAAACATATTGGCCTTTGCCGTCATAACCCATAGTTGCTGTTTTCAAAATTGCTTTGCCGAATTTTTGTAAATTTTCAGCAAAGTCTGAAATTGCGTATAGGGCGGTTTTTACACCAATCGAGTTGAGGAAATCTTTTTCCAAAATACGATGTTGGGTAATTTTTAAAACTTCTGCATTTGGACAAACTTCCACATGTTGTGCCAGAAAACTGACCGTTTCGAAAGGAATATTTTCGAACTCAAAAGTGGCGATATCAATTAAACTAGCAAATTTCTTCAAAGCTTCCCTGTCAGAATAATCAGCAATGATGGTTTGATTAGTTACAAAAGTCGCTGGCGCATCTGCAATGTCTGAAAACACAACAGTTTTAAAACCCATTTTGTGAGCGTAAAAACAAGTCATGCGACCAAGCTGTCCGCCACCGATTATACCAATCGTAGAAATTTTTTTCACGAGATTCAGTTCAAATGTTTGATTTAGAAAAGAAAGCACGGCAAGCTATTTTTATCACTTAAAACTTTCAAGAAATTATGTCACAAAAAATAGCTCAAGAACTACTTCAAATTCTGGTTTGCCCGCTGTGCAAAAGTAAGTTGGTTTTTGATGCAAAAAATAATGAACTAATTTGTTTTGAATCGAAATTAGCTTACAAAATCAAGGACGGAATTCCTGTATTGTTGATTGATGAAGCACGAAAAATAGAGGAATAATGCCGCAAAAATTTCAAACTCTGAAAAAGGGTAAACGTCTAAAAAAATCATCGCAAAAATGGTTGTTACGTCAAATTAATGATCCGTTTGTTGAGAAAGCCAAAATTGCCGGTTGGCGTTCGCGCGCTGCTTTTAAAATTATTGAGATTGATGAAAAATTTAAGCTTTTCAAAAAAGGAAAAGTTGTTGTCGATCTTGGCGCGGCTCCGGGCGGTTGGAGTCAATACGCAGTTACCAAGGTTGGCGAAGGCAATGTTGTAGCCATCGACTTGCTTGAAATTGATTCATTGCCAGGCGTGAATTTTTTCGTTGGCGATTTTATGACCGAAGAAGCTCCACAGAAAATTATCGAGCTACTCAAAACTATTCCATACAACAAAAGTGGATTTTGCGATGTGGTGATGAGCGACATGGCGGCCAATACAACAGGAGATCACGCGACTGATCACATGCGCATTATCGCTTTGCTTGAAGAATCTTTGAACTTGGCAGAAAAAATTTTGAAAAATAACGGCAGTTTTGTTGGCAAAATTTTCCAAGGTGGAAATTCTGACGAGATCTTGAAAATTCTACGCAAAAACTTCTCAACCGTAAAATATTTCAAACCCGATTCTTCAAGAAAAGATTCTTCAGAAACTTACTTAGTGGCACTTGGGTTTAAGAGATCAATTGACTAATTTTATCTGTCTAAACCAAGATTAATCGGCTTACGCAAATCAAGGTTTTTAGGATCTTTAACGGGCACAATATTAGATGTATTCGGTCTGTTTTTGTAAGTTTCTGTTTCCTCTTCTTCTTCCTCCATATCAAACATCATTTCATCTTCCGATTGTTTCTCCGATTCATCTGTTAGGCTTTCTGTATCAACATCAACAAAATGACTATAAGATGGATCTTCTTTAGATTCTTCAGAGTCAGAATCGCCGTTATGATAGCTATTATTGTCTTTAAATTCTGCCATATCACCAAAGGCAGACTCCATAAAGCTAGCTTCTGTCATACTTATTCCACCACTTACTTTTCTTTCTCTTCCTACTATTTCTTCAGAATTATTCTCAATTTTTATCTCGTTAGATTTAGTGCTCATATCATAAAAGCTTTTTATCCGACAATGTTGCCGCCAGAAATTATAACTAAAATTTTCGGATTTTTTATTTGGTGATTTCGTTCAAGATATTGTGCAGCTCCTGCAATTGCAAGGACGGAAGTCGGTTCAATTTTCTGCGCTAAAATTTCTGACAATCTTTTTTGCCAAGAAATTATTTCTTCTTCCTGAATTTCAAAAAATCCCGCAACTTCTTTTAAATAGTCAAAAGTTTGTGGCATAACGCACAGAGTTCTAGCACCATCAGCAATTGTATTAGGCGTATCTTCATAGCCGACAATTTTTCCCAAACGTACTGAACGCGCTGCATCATTGGCATTAAGTGGTTCACAGGCAAAAGTTTTGGCATTTGGCGAAAGTCCTAAACTTGCCAAGTAAGTTCCCGCAACCAACCCGCCGCCGCCGCATGGAGCAAACAACGCATCAACTTCACCGATTTCTGACAAAGCTTCAAATGCCGCTGTTCCTTGACCGCAAATTACATCGTCACCAGCATTTGGATGAACGAAAAAGTAGCCTTCATTTTGTTTGTCTTCTGCTGATTTGTTCACTTCAGATCTTTTGTCAAACAGCACCACCTCAGCGCCTAAAGCACGAGTTGCCGCAATTTTAACTGGTGAAGCTTTGGTAATCATGTAAATCAAAGCCGGAATATTGAATTCCTGACATGCTTTGGCAATTGCTTGAGCATGATTTCCCGAACTTTGCGCAACTACTTTCTTAGGAAACTCGCCATGTTTTTCTTTGTAAGCCAAAAGCGAATTGAAAGCTCCGCGCGCTTTGAATGATTTGGTTTTTTGCTGATTTTCCATTTTGAAGAAAATCTGCGCGCCAAGTTCACGATTTAATTCTTCGCTAAAAATTACCGGCGTTTTTTCAACGTGGCCTTGTAAACGCTTTGCTGCCGCTTGGATATGATTAAAATTCAACTCCGTCATGTTATTTAGCGAATAATTTTGACATATCTTTAAAGGCTTTGAACTCAAGCGCGTTGCCGCTTGGATCACAAAAGAACATAGTCGCTTGTTCACCAACCTGGCCTTTAAAACGAATATACGGCTCAATCACAAATTGCACGTTATGAGCTTTAAGACGATCAGCAAAATCATGCCATTGTTGCCACTCAAGCACTACGCCGAAATGCGGGACGGGAACACCGTGACCATCAACATGATTCACCACTTTTTCACCAACAGCCGGAGTTGGACGCAAATGCGTTACAAATTGATGACCGAAAAAATCCCAATCAATCCAAGCTTCGTTTGATCGACCTTCAGCGAAGCCTAAAAATTCACCATAAAATTTGCGTGTAGCCGCCAAATCATTGACTGGCATTGCTAAATGAAAAGGTTGTAAAGCCATAAAATTAAGATTGTTAAAGCGTTAATTAAATTCTGCACAGCACAAAACATCCGCTTGAATTTTTTTACAAACTAATCTTTTTGTGCGACTATTATGAAAAAAATTCATAGCTAAATTCTTCATGAAATTACCGCCGTTAAAAAGTTTAAAAGTTTTTGTGGTTTGCGCCGAAACTAAAAATTTCTCTAAAGCTGCTGCAATTCTAAATTTAACTCAAGGTGCTGTGAGCAAACAAATTGCTTTGCTGGAAGATCATTTGGGTTTGAAACTTTTTGCACGTAATTTTCAATCTCTCGACTTAACGGATGCCGCAAAAATCTATTTAGAAAAAATCAAATCAGCCCTTCTAAATATTGAAGCTGCGACAACAGAAATCTTAGAATCAAAAACTCGCAAAAAAACTAAAGAAGTAATTCACATCAACGTTATGCCATCAATGAGCGGCGTTTGGTTGGTGCCACTTTTGTCAGATTTTAAGAAAAGATTTCCGCAATATGACGTGCTGATGAAAATTGGCGACGGCGATATTGATTTCAAGAAAGAAGGCTGCGACTTAGCGATTCGTGTTAGTTCGCAAAAATACAGCGCTCAAAACAATCCCAAGTGGCAAAAATTTATCGCCACTAAACTGATGGGCGAAGAATTGCTTTGCGTTTGCTCGCCGAAATACAAAAAAGAGCAGAAAATTAAAGAAGCTAAAGACTTGTTACGCTGTAATTTGCTTGGCCACACTTATCGCGAGCAAATGTGGCAAAAATATTTACAACATTTCGGTTTCAAAAAAATCGCCATTGATCACGGGCAGGTTTTTGAACATCTATTTATGTTATCCGAAGCGGCAAAAAACAGCATGGGCGTTGGTTTAGTGCCGAAATTTTTAATCGAAAAAGAACTGAAAAGTAAAGAATTGGTCGAGGCGATAAAATCAGACTTCAAAAGCAGCTACACCTACTACGCTTTGCATCTCAAACAAAAAAACGTAGCACAAAAAATTACTGACTTCACCAATTGGCTCAGCGAAGTCAGTAAAAAATAAACGGTTATTTAATTTCAAAAATCGCATCAACTTCAACAGCAACACCAAAAGGCAAAGAGCCTGATCCAACTGCTGCACGAGCGTGTTTGCCAGCGTCACCCAAAACTTCAACCATCAAGTCGGAAGCACCGTTAGCAACTGCAGGATGATCTTTGAAATTAGCATCACCATTAACAAAAATTCCTAACTTTACGCAACGAACCACGCGTTCAAGATCGCCATCACACGCCACTTTCAATTGCGCTAACAAACCAATCGCACAAAGACGAGCTGCTTTTTTAGCATCTTCTGCTGAAACTTCTGATCCCACTTTTCCAATCATCTGCAACTTGCCATTTTCAAAAGGCAACTGACCAGAAACAAAAACCACATTTCCCGATTTCACAAACCCAACATAATTCGCCACCGGTGCCGCTGGCGTTGGCAATTCAATTCCTAAAGATTTTAATTTTGCTTCGATGTTTGACATGGTTACTCCGATTTAATTGTTATTTTCCTTTAATTCCTAATTTCTCAAAAAGCTTCTGATCACGCTCCATTTCTGGGTTAGCGGTGGTTAGAAGTTTTTCGCCGTAAAAAATTGAGTTGGCTCCGGCCAAGAAACACAAGGCTTGAGTTTGCTCATTCATATTTTCGCGGCCAGCTGACAAGCGCACTGCTGATTTTGGCATCATGATTCTGGCAACTGCGATGGTGCGGATGAATTCGAACTGATCTAAATCTTCAACCTGATCAAGCGGCGTGCCTTTCACTTTCACCAACATGTTGATGGGAACGGACTGCGGTTGTTTTGGTAAATTGGCCAAAACGATCAACATTTTAGCGCGATCTTCGCGTTTTTCACCCATGCCAACAATACCGCCGGAACACACGTTCAAACCAGCTTCACGAACATTTTTCAAGGTGTTCAAACGATCTTCAAAATTACGCGTTGTGATAATTTCTGAGTAAAATTCTGGCGAAGAGTCGATGTTGTGATTGTAATAATCCAAACCCGCTTCTTTAAGTTTTTCGCTTTGTTCTTTGGTTAACATTCCAAGCGTCATACAAGTTTCGAGGCCAGTTTTTTTGACTTCATCAACGATTGAACAAATTTTCTCAACATCACGATCGTGCAAACTTCTCCACGCCGCACCCATACAAAATCTTGATGCGCCGGCTTTTTTTGCCGCGTCAGCTGCTTCCAAAATTTTATCAATTGGCATCAAAGATTCTTTTGCAAGGCCAGTGTCGAAATGCGCTGATTGCGGACAATATTTACAATTTTCTGGGCAAGAACCAGTTTTGATACTCAATAAAGTACTGATTTGCACAGCGTTTTGATCATGATTGGCGCGGTGAACTTCCGCAGCTTTGAAGATCAAATCATTAAATGGTAATTCAAAAAGTTTTAAAACTTCTTCCAAAGTGAAATCGTGGCGCACGCCTGATTCGTAAGATGCAGACAAGAATTTATCTTGGCTAACTTGTGTTACTTCTTTCATAATTATTTCCAGATGATGTGACATTTGAACAGTTCGCCCATTTGATCGGAATCAATTAAACGATCAATAGCCGAGTTTATTTCCGTCGTTTTTTCGTGATTCTTTGTTAACAAAATTTTGCGGCGCTCTTCAATTCCTAGGCTTTGCAAAAATTCTCTTTGAGTTATGAGAGAAGAATTTAGCTGCGCTTTTTTTGCAATTTTATCCAAAGCGAAAAAGTCAACTTGCGCAGTAAGATCAGCGCTTCCGGGATTTTCTAAAACATCGACTTTTTGATGATTCTTCAGCGCTTGCAACGTGTTGGCAAAAATATTTTTGCTGTATCCGTAATCAATGTTGATGGCGATGCCGCCGTGTTTTTGTAAAGTTTGACAAAGCTGTGCCATGAATTCTCGTGCGGCTTGGCTATATTCAAAAACCGCGCCGATTGGGGCTAAAGCTTGGATTTCTTGTTCAATAAAATCATGAATTTTTTTGTCAAAAGCGGCGAGAATAAATTTTTTATCTTCAACCATTCTTTCACACCAACCAGTTTCAGTTAAGATAAATTGATCGATGGGAAAGCAATCAAAAAGCTCGTTGCTGATGAAAATAAGCTCACGATCTTGCAAAGAAATTTCCGCTAAATTTTCATACCAGCTAACATTAAATTGACTCAATTTTTCTTGCTGAATTTGACGCAAAACCGGATTTATTTCAACAATATGACAAGCAACACGGCTAACAAAATCAATGGCCGGTGCAATATTTTTATCAGCTAATTTTTTGATCGAACTCAAAATATCAAACAGCAAAGTACCTTTGCCAGCACCCATTTCAACTAAAGCTAGTTCGCCATTTTTAGTGTGCGCAATTTGTAAAATATAAGCAGCGATAGTTTCGCCAAAAGCTTGGGAAATTTCAGGGGCGGTAATGAAATCAGAGTCTTTTCCGATCGGATTTTTTATGCGATAATAGCCAGTTTTTTCGTTGAACATAGCATCGAAAAAGAACTGCGAAATTTTTTGCATTATGGTCGCCAGTTGAGGAAATTTTTGAGCATTCTCAAACCAGTTTCGCCACTTTTTTCAGGATGAAATTGAGCGCCAAAAATATTGTCTTTAGCAATTGCAGCGCAAATTTTGGTACCATATTCCACATGCGCCAATTCATTATGCTCGTTTTGGCAACGGAAGTGATAAGAATTCGCGAAGTAAAAATGATCTCCGGTTTTGATACCATCAAAAACCGCATGGTTATTTTTAACAATAACTTCATTCCAACCCATGTGCGGAATTTTGACGCCGTTAGCCGGAATTTGTTCAACTTTACCGTTGATAAAACTCAAACCTTGATGCTCGCCATTTTCATAACCAACTGAGGCAAGAACTTGCATTCCCACACAAATTCCAAGGAAAGGTTTTTTTTCGATGATTACCTGTTTTCTTAATTCTTCAGAAAGACCAGTAACCGCTTTAAGCCCAGCAATACAATCAGCAAAAGCACCAACACCCGGTAAAATCAAAGAAGTTGCCGATTTTAAATCACTAGGATTGTTTGAAATTATCACTTGTTGATTTGCGCTTTTCACACTCGACAAAGCGTTAAACACTGATTCGATATTTCCCGAACCGTAATCAATAATGACCGTTTTCATGTTAGTTTAGATTTGCGAGTTCAACTGACTCGAGAAGATTGTCAGATTTTAAATTTTCAATAAAACGCAATTTGGCGTTAGAAGCGCTTGATCCAAAAACCAAACCGACAAATTCATATCCACGTTTTTTAAGATCATCCACCAACCAATAATTGGCGTTTAGAGCGATAACAAAAAAGAAAGAAAGCTGTAAAAACATTTCATCGAAGCCAGATAAGAAATGATATTTTCCGGCGAAAGCAAAAACGAAATTAGCGATTAATAATACCGCAAATTCTTTACGCATTTTATGATAAAGAAACCACAAGGCGCTGAATAAAAAGGCAGTCATCGAGAAACCATCTTTGAGGATGATTATATCAGAAATTTTACCTTCGGAATTTTTTTTGATGAGGGCGTTGTAGAGTTTCATGGGGAATAATTTTGCTTTGTCATCCTGCAGCGTGCCGGAAAATTTCAGAAGACAGATTCGAAGTTCTGCTCACAAAATTCTTCGGCGACGCCTCAGGACAAAGCGGAAATTAAATTTATTTCAAAGCCGCTTTTGCTTTTTCTACAATTTTAGCGAAAGCTTCTGGTTGTTTGATTGCCAAGTCAGATAAAACTTTACGATCAAGATCAATATTAGCTAATTTCAAGCCATTGATGAATCTTGAGTAAACCAATCCGTGTGGACGAACTGCAGCGTTGATACGCTGAATCCATAAACCACGGAAGTCTCTTTTTTTAGCACGACGGTCACGATAAGCGTAACGCAATGCTTTTTCGACTTTTTCAATTGCAACGCGGAAACAATTCTTTGCGCGACCGCGATAGCCTTTAGCAAGTTTTAAGATTTTCTTATGACGAGCTTTTTTAGTAACACCTCTTTTTACACGACTCATGGGTAAACTCCTTTAAAATTAACGGTTATAAGGCATCTTGTGCTTCAAGACGCTAGCGCTGTGACCTTCAGAAAGCTCTGCGCCTTTACGCAAATCTCTGATACGAGTCTGGCTTTTTTTACCCAAATTGTGACGTTTTCCGGCTTGTTTATGAACAACTTTTCCGGTTCCGGTAACTTTGAATCTCTTCTTAGCACCGCTATTTGTTTTCATTTTTGGCATGTCATTTTATCAATTAAATTAATATGCAGAAAACACAGGTAGATTGCCTTGACCCGTGAATCAGTGACTTTCAAAAGAAAATCTCTCAAGAAATTCCAAAGAAAATCTTGAATAAGCCCACCTTAACCCCAAAAGGCTACGGCGAGCAGCCTTCACTCTAACAATCTCCAACCGACAAGCCAACCTAAAGGCTGGCATGCCAGCCGAAGCTCGCAAGAGCGAAGGCTGGTGGGATCAGTAGGACTTGAACCTACGACCAAGACGTTATGAGCATCCTGCTCTGACCAACTGAGCTATAATCCCGTAATTAAAAATTTTTGGCTGAATTTTTTTCAAACAAAAAGGGTCGCGCAAGTTACTGGCGACTTATTTTTTTGCAAGTTTTTGTTTGATAACTGCTAGCGATCTCAACAAATTAAAGACCAAAAACCTCCAACTAATTTTTAGCTTTAGCAACTCCAACCAAAGCTGGACGAATCAAGCGATCTGAAATTGTGTAACCCGACTGAATAACTTGCACCACAGTTCCTTCTGCCAAATCACTTTCAATTTGGGCAATTGCTTCGTGAAAATTATGATCGAAAGGTTGGTTAAGTGGATAAATTCTTTTGACCTGATTTTTTTCTAGAATTTTCAAAAGTTCTTTTTCCGTCATCACAATTGCATCCGCATAATTTTTGATTGCTGGAACTTTTTCAATTTCACTTCTTGGTGCATTTTCTGATGCCATCAAAAAGTTTTCGACAACTAAAACTAATTCCCCAACAAAACCAGAAATTGCATATTTCGAAGCTTTCTCCATATCTTCGCGCGCTCTTCTTCTGACGTTATCTAACTCAGCTAAAGTACGAAGTAATTTATCATTTAAGTCAGTAGCTTTTTGCTCCAACTCAGCAATTTTTTGCGCCACATCATCTTGTACTTGTTGATTTTCAACTTGGTTATCAACTTTATGATCTACGGGATTTTGATCTTGATTTTCTTGCATTTGCAGCACTCCTCAAAAGTTAAAATTAAAACTAAAAATAAACGCTAATTCTAATTAAGCGTTTTAAACGGCGAAAAACATAAGTGCCATGCAAGCAAATTCAAGTAACTAAAATGACATTGATTTTTCACTGTCAGTTCTTAAATCATCGGCTCCATTTCATTTAAAAATTTCAAAAAACATGTCAGAAAAAATGATTCTCGAACAAGCCAATTACGTTGTACCAACAGTAGTTGAGCAAACCAACAAAGGCGAGCGCGCTTTCGATATTTATTCACGCCTTTTAAAGGAAAGAATTATTTTCCTCTCTGGTCCTGTAAATGACCAAGTTTCTTCATTGATTGTTGCTCAGCTTTTATTTTTAGAATCGGAAGATCCGAAAAAAGACATTTATTTCTACATTAATTCTCCAGGAGGTGTTGTTACTTCTGGTTTGGCGATGTATGACACTATGCAATATATCACTCCCGATGTTGCAACAATTTGTATCGGACAAGCTGCATCAATGGGTTCATTATTACTTTCAGCTGGCGCTGCCGGAAAAAGATTTTCTTTGCCAAATTCACGCGTGATGATTCACCAACCTTCTGGCGGCTTCAGCGGTCAAGCAACTGACATTGAAATTCACGCTCAAGAAATTTTATCTTTAAAAAGAAGATTGAACGAAATTTACGTTAAACACACTGGCCAAAAATTATCTGTAATTGAAAAAGGCATGGAACGTGACAATTTCATGACTGCGGAAAAAGCTAAAGAATTTGGTTTAATCGACCAAATCATCGAAAAAAGACCAGTAACTAAATCTGAATAAAAATGACTAGAGAAGATAACCAAGATTTGTGCTGCTCGTTTTGCGGCAAACATCAAAATGAAGTTAAAAAATTAATCGCCGGACCAACAGTTTTTGTTTGTAACGAATGTATCGCTTTGTGCACTGACATTTTGCGTGAAGACAACAAAAAAGCGATTTTGAATAAATCTGGTTCAGCCAAACCAACTCCGCAAGAAATTGTTAAAATTTTAGATGATCATGTGGTTGGTCAAGAATACGCCAAAAAAGCTTTATCAGTTGCAGTTTATAACCACTACAAACGTATTGATTCTGCTTCTTCACTTTCGGCTGACGGAATTGAACTTAACAAATCAAATATTTTGATGATCGGGCCAACTGGTTGCGGTAAAACTTTACTTGCTCAAACTTTGGCACGCATTTTGGATGTTCCTTTCACCATGGCTGACGCCACTTCTTTAACCGAAGCTGGTTACGTTGGTGATGACGTGGAAAACATTATTTCACGCTTGTTGCAAGCTGCCAATTACGACATCGAAAAAACTCAACGCGGTATAGTTTACATCGACGAAATCGATAAAATCGCCCGTAAATCTGAAGAAGGCGCCAGAAGCCGCGATATTTCCGGCGAAGGTGTACAACAAGGTTTGTTGAAAATTATTGAAGGAACTGTCGCTTCAGTTCCAACTCAACCGGGACGCAAAACTTCACAACAAGAATATGTGCAAGTTGATACCAAAAATATCTTGTTCATTTGTGCCGGCGCTTTTTCTGGTTTAGAAAAAATTATCGCCGCTCGTGGAAAAGGTTCTAGTATTGGTTTTGGTGCTGATGTTCGTTCAAAAGACGATACAAACCGCAAAGATATTTTCACCGGAGTTGAACCAGACGATTTGATCAAATTTGGTCTAATTCCAGAAATTGTCGGACGTTTGCCTGTAATTGCTCCGCTTGAAGGTTTGACTGAAGAAGATTTAACCAGAATTTTGGTTGAGCCAAAAAATTCAATTTCAAAACAATATCAAAAGCTTTTCGAGCTTGATAAAGTTGAATTGAATTTTGAGCCAGATGCTTTGAAAGAAATTGCCAAAAAAGCGATTGAACGCAAAACCGGCGCTCGTGGTTTACGCGCTATTACAGAAAATATTTTGCTCGACACTATGTTTGACGTGCCTTCGCAAAAAAATGTTAAATCTGTGAAAGTAACGAAGGAAGTTTTGACCAAAAATAAAAAGGTCGAGATCACTTATTTAACGGAAAAAGAAATCAGCGAGAAAGAAGAAAAAAAGATCATGTCCGTAGTTCCGCAAAAAGAGAAAAAAAGCGCGGCGTAAAAAACTGCGAATTATCAAAAAAAAGGTTTGTGATTGAGAAATATCGCAAACCTTTTTTTTTATTTAATCTTTATTTCCAAGGCATGCAATCCATTTGCAAACTCACTTTTTAAAAGTTGGTTTATTCTGCGTTGAGCGTTTACTCTGCTCAAACTTTTCAATTCTTCCGCTTCAATAATTACAGCAAAATGAGTTTCATTTGTACCGTTGTCACCTGCGTGTCCGGCGTGAAGATGAGAATTATTTTTTACCTCAAGAAATTGTGGTTGCAGATTTTCTTGTAACGTTTTTTCGATCCTTTGCTTCATGTTAAAAAAACTGTTAATAAATTGTTAATAAGTCTGACTTTTTTAACAGATCATAATTTTAGTAAAAACTTATTAAAAATTTTAACATTTTTTCCACAGCCTTTTTGTCTGTTAAAAAGTTTTTTTGATAAAAATTTTAGCTGTTAATAACTTTTAGAATGATTGAAAATAAAGGCTCTATAAAATTACTAGCTGTTAATAACTTTGTTAAAAAAAATTAATAAAAATATTCACAGCACTAATAATATTAATAATACTTAATAAATGAAAAAATTAATTAATACGATCGCGAAGAAAGAGAGAAATTCTATTCCACCAATTTGGATAATGCGTCAAGCTGGCAGATATTTACCAGAATATCGTGAAGTTCGATCTGGAGTTAGTAATTTCTTGGAAATGTGTTATACACCAAAGTTGGCTTCTGAAGTTACTCTTCAACCAATTCGCCGTTTTGGCTTTGATGCTGCGATTATTTTTTCAGATATTTTGGTAATTCCTGATGCGCTTGGTGTAAAAGTTGAATTTGTTAAAAATGAAGGACCAAAACTCGGCGAGTTCGAATTAAAAAACTTAAAAACCTCAAACATTAAAGCGCATTTAAATCCGGTTTTCGAAGCTCTATCGCTAACAAAATCAAAATTAGATGATAGTACAGCTTTAATTGGTTTTTCTGGTGCTCCTTGGACGCTAGCTTGTTATATGATTGAAAAAGGCGGTTCGAAAAATTTTGAAAAAACTCGCCAAGCTGCACTGCAAGATCCGCAATATTTTTCACAGCTAATTGATGTTTTAGTGCAAAGTATCGTCGAATATTTGTCGCTGCAAATTCAAGCTGGTGCTGATGTGGTAAAATTATTTGATTCTTGGGCATCAGTTTTACCGCCATTTGAATTACAGAAATGGGTTATTGAACCGACTAAAAAAATTGTTTCTGAACTGAAAAAAATTCATCCAAATACGCCAATTATTTGTTTTCCGCGTGGAATTGGCATGAGCTATTTAGAATTTACTAAACAAGTTGGTTGTGATGCAGTTGCTCTTGATCAAACAGTTGATCGCGATTGGGCGCGTGAAAATTTACAGCAAAATTGTAACACAGTTGTGCAAGGAAATTTAGATAATTTGTTGTTGGCTTTTGGTTCAAAAAAAGAAATCGAAAAAGAAGTTAACGACATTTTAGAAAAGTTCTCAGACAAACCATTTATCTTCAATTTAGGCCACGGAATTATTCCGCAAACTCCGATTGAAAATGTTGAGTTGGTTTTGAAAATTTTGAGAAAAAATTAATAAAAATGGAAAAATCTAGTTTTACTGAAACAGCAGAAGCATCAATTGATCCAATTGTTGATGCGATTTTGAAAGGGTTTAGAGTTAGTAAATTACAAGAAGCTTTGAGTGAAGGTGCTGTTGTAAGTAATGATTACTCAGAAGGAATGTCTACTTTCAGTAGTTTCATGAGACATGTGAAAAATCTAAAATTAAGAAATGAAGATCTTAATGAAGATAATTTGGTAAGATTTTTTAGAGTTTTGTTAAGAAACGAAATGGAAATTCCAGAAAATGGTTTAGAAATAGCTAAAGAATCTAACGCTCCTAGTGATTTAAAAAATCTAATCAGAGATCGTGTTATTCCTACATCATCACCTTCATTAATTTCTCAAGATAACCACAAAAAACTACAATCTTCTGTTTTAGATAAAAATATTAGTCATGGATAATTCTTCAGAATCATTTTCACTTAAAAAATCTCAAGAAAGTAAAACAGACTCCGAGAAAACCATTCCGCTGGATATGGAGTTTGTAAATCAAGGTCGTAATGAGGCCCAAGTTTTTGGAGACGAAATTCTAAATGGCGCAGAAATAGAAAACGTAAATTTACAAGATAGACGTTTTATTGATTTCAGAATTAATCAAAGCCAAGACAGCCAATTATACTTAAGAAATCACGGTGAAGGTGCAGATATTTCGAGTATTCGTTATAGCACTTTGCATCAAGCAATTTACTTGGGTTGCAGTGCAGAGGTAATAGAATTCATTTTGCAAAATGGCGGAGAAATTTACACGCCGCAAAATGATAATGATGTAAGTACAGAAAGCTTTGCTCGACATTTAGGTGTTAGTGCACAAGTCATGAATTTATTGAGAGGAGAACCTCTTCAACAAACTCAAGAAAGCTCTCAAGATTCAACACAAATAAGCCAAGATTTATTGGCAACACCTATCACAAGTATTTTAGGAAAGCGCCGAAGAGAAGATGAAGTTCGAAGACAAGATACGGAAGAAACCTATTTTGAAGAAGAAGAGCAAGCAGGCATTATTTCTAGAAGTAGAAGTTTGAGAGGCTCAATTTCAGCTTCAGCTGTTTCAAGACTAAATACCTTGTCGAATATCCAAAATATTGAATCTAGTCAGGAAAGCCAAATTCAAGAAAGAAATCCATCGCGCAAAAAAGTCAGAATTGAAGAGCCACAAAAAGACTCGGGAAATTCGCGGTAATTTTTAAAATAATTAAAGATTTTCTTCCGTCATTTTTACGGCGTCAGGAGTTCCGATGTGGAAATATTTTCCACTTAATTCAACTCCGGAAACTCTTTGTAAAATGCCATTTTGATCAACAGCAGAACGGTAAAAATGTGACATTGAAAAGCATTTTCCAATTCCATCTTCTTCAGCTTTAAGCAAAATTTTAGGATTGATGATTTGAATGCCGACAAAAACGTGAGTCATTTTTTGATCAGCATTTTTGTGCAATTTTCCATTTTCAAAATAAAAGTCGCCGCCACCGGTAACATTGCCATCATAGCCCAAATAATCTGGGGTTTTTTTCAGCCCTAAAAGAATGTCGTGTTCTTGTGGATTCCAATTGCGGCAAATTAATTCCAAATCAGAAACGCCATTTTCTTGCCATAAAACGTCGCCGTTAATGGTTAAAATTGGCTGATTGAAATCGATTTTATCTTTTGCAAATAAAAGGCCGCCAGCAGTTTCTAGTTTTTCGGTTTCACGTGAAAAAATAATTTTTGGATTGCCCAATTTTTCGATGTGATCACCGATTTGCTCGCCAAGATAAAAACCATTAATGATGATTTTTTGTACTCCCAAAAGGCGATCTAATTTCTCAATTGAGTAATCAATAATCGATTTATTTTTGATCTTGATTAAAGGCTTGGGAAGATTTGTGGTTAGCGGCATCATGCGTTCTCCGCGACCAGCAGCAAAAATGAAAGATTGAGTAATTTGAGTCATTATTTTTCGCTAAAATTTTCAGTTAAGAATCCACCAACCTGAGAATCCCACAATTTTTTGTAAAAGCCGTTTAACGCAAGTAAATCTTGATGTGAACCATCTTCCACAATTTTTCCTTGATCAAAAACTAAAATGCGATCCATGTGTTGCAATGTTGAAAGGCGATGCGCGATGACAATTGTTGTTTTCTGTAGCATCAAATTTTGCAAAGCATCTTGAATTAAATTTTCGGTAATCGAATCAAGCTGGCTGGTCGCTTCGTCTAAAATTAAAATTGGCGAGTTTTTCAAAAAAGCGCGCGCAATGGCAATTCTTTGGCGTTGGCCGCCCGAAAGTTTGACGCCACGTTCGCCAACCATTGAATCGTAACCTTGTTCTAAATTAGCGATGAATTCGTCAGCATGGGCTTGTTTGGCGGCTTGAATAATTTCTTCGTCAGTAGCCGCTGCATCTTTTTTTGAAGCGTAAGCAATATTTTCGCGCAGTGAACGATGAAACAAAGACGGATCTTGCGGAATCAAGGCAATTGCTTGGCGTAGCGAATCTTGAGTAACTTTTGAAATGTCTTGTTGGTCAATTAAAATGCGGCCGGAATTAAGTTCGTAAGTTCTTAAAATTAAATTTATGAAGCTGGTTTTTCCGCCACCAGAATGGCCGACCAAACCAACTTTTTGACCAGCTTTAATCGTGATATTTTTATTGCTAAAAAGGGCGCTAGAATTGTTTTGGTAATTAAAGCTGACATTTTCAAAAACGATTTCGCCGCTTTTAACTTCCAAATTTTTTGCGTCCGCAACATCAGCAATTTCAATTGGCTGATTAATGATTTGCAGCGCTTGATTAACAGTTCCAACTTCTTCCAAAAACACATTCATTTCATTGGCCGACATCCACATTAAATGAATAATCCAATTATTGATGGTGAAGACCAATAAAAAATCGCCCAAAGTTACTAATCCCTTAGAGTAAAGCGAAATTAAAGCGACGATACAAACAGTGTAGTAAACCGAATAAGACAAGCCGTGCCACACATAAAATTTGATCAAAAAGCGGCTGCGGCGTTTGGAAATTTCGTAATATTCATCTTGCAAAGCGCGCACGCGACTGACTTCAAAATTGCGGCGGCTGAAAAATCGCACATTGGCAATATTGCCCAAAATATCGACCAAATTACCCATAATTTTGGTTTGCTGATCTGCGACATCAATCGACATCGGATTGATGCGGCGACTAGCGTAAATTGCCATCAGCGTGAAAATAATCGCCCAAATAATCAAAGAAATGCCAAAAATTGGATGAACGAAAAACAACGTCACAAAACCAATAATCAGGCTCAAAATTACGTTTAAAAAACTGTAAAGAATTCTGCCCAAAATCGGTGGCGTAGAATTGCTTAAGTCGCGTACTTTATTGGCGATTGATCCAGAAAAATTATTTTGGAAAAAATTATGCGAATGCTGCATGGCTTTTTCCATGCTTTCGGTGGCGATTTTTTTCTTCATCAGAGGCGTTAAATGCATCCAAGCATAGTCAGAAAGACGCCAAACAAATCCCGGCAAAACAGTAAATAAAACCAACAAAGCGGCAATTGGCCAAGCAACTACCAAAATTTCTTCGGGTTTTGTGGTGGCTAAGCGATCGATTAAAATTTTAGAAATGTAAGGCCAAAGCGACAAATCAATGGAATTGTACAACACCACAAAAAGGTGCAAAGCGACGTAAAATTTAAACGGCTTTAAATTGTGCCAAAGAAAAGAAAGAGCGGTGAAATTTTTTTTCATTTAAGAAATTGATTAAGAAATATCCAATCCGATATCGACAGCTTTGACTGAATGAGTAATTGCGCCAGTTGAGATAAAATCGATGTCGAGAGTGCGGAAATCTTTCACATTTTCCAAATTAATGCCACCAGAAATCTCGATGTAGATTTTTTTCGCTTTATGAGCGCGAATTAGTTGTGAAGATTTGGTGATTTCTGCAGCGCTCATATTGTCGAGCATGATGATGTCAGGGTTTGATGCAACTGCTTGCGCGACTTGTTCATAAGTATCGCATTCAACTTCAATTAACAATTTCTTGTTTTTCTTAGCTGCTTTAATCGCGGCTGTAACGCTGCCAGCAGCGGCAATGTGATTGTCTTTGATTAAAATACGATCAGATAAATTCATGCGATGATTAGCGCCGCCGCCTACAACTACCGCATGTTTTTGCAAAGAACGCATCAATGGCAAGGTTTTGCGAGTATCTAAAATTTTGATTTTGTCGTTGTTAAGTGCGACAACAAATTTGTGAGTGATTGTTGAAATGCCGCTTAAATGTTGAATCACGTTTAAGATTACACGTTCCGCAGCCAAAATTAATTTTGCATCGCCAAAGCCTTCAGCGATAGCACTTCCCGCTTTTAAAAATTCGCCATCTTGGCTATGAATTTGTAAAGCCAGAAAAATGTTTTTGAATTTTTTGAGTTTAGTTAATTCATCAAAACAGTGATGAATTGCTTCAATGCCGCATAAAACTATGTCTTCACGCGCGGCAATTTTGAAAGAAATTTTTTGATTATTCAAAATAGTTAAATCGGAAGTAACATCTTTGAAAGCCTTGTCTTCTTTGAGTGCAAGGCGACAGATCTTTTTTAATTCCTGATCAAAAAGATCTGATTTTATAGATTGTTGTGACATTTGGTTGGATCAAATTTGCCTTCTTTTAATCGCGCCAAACGATCTTGGATGAAGTGACGCATAAAATTTAATTCTGTGGCGTCAACTTGTCTGACACCGCTTTCGCTTTCATTTAAAATTTTTTGAATAATTGCAAAAGCCATACAGCCGTCGCCCATTTCTTCGTGGATAAAGGCGGGCATTTGTTTTGTCCAAAGTGGTGCATTTTTGGCGTTATTTTCGCTAAGTTCGTAAGCTAGTTTCAAAGCGCGGTCATAATCGCCTAAAGAATTTTTTGCGATGTAAATAGCTTGAAAAAGCCACCACCAGTTGTGGTCGAGATTTTGCAAAGAATGCTCTTCGAGATAATCGATTATGTATTTGGTGTCTTCGTGTTTTTGGGTTTGAGAATAAATGTACGCAGCCAAAGCTGGTGTGAAATGTGATTGGCTGTTGAGTTCATCCAATGATTTCATCCACTGATAAATGCGTGAATAATCGTATTTTTTCAAGGACACAAAACCGGCAAAAACGTCACCAGAATTTTGCAGTCTGGTAGCAAGTGCGCGAAATAAAAATTCTTTATCACCTAAAGAAGCGGCTAGAACGGCAGATTTGCTCGGAGCGGGTGGGATAATATCGACTTCTGGTTTGATGCTTTCAGTTTTGCTCCAGAAAAAAACTTGCAGAGCGAAAAATAAAACGAAAAGCCAAAAAAATATTTTGTGAGAGTAGAGATAAAAAAAGAAACGGAAATCTTGATAACGAGCCTGCATTTCGAACTAAAACTGTTTCTTTTTAAAGTCGTGGAATGACATAAAAATCATCAACGGAATGTAAATTAAAGACTGAAATAAAATAACTTTTAAGCTTGTGAAATCAGTGATACCGTAATTAAGCCATGAGCTTTGTCCAAACAAATCAAGACGGGGAAATACTACAGACAAAATTTTCAAAGCGAAACCAAAGGATTTTGTAGAAAGTTCCAAACCTTGAGAAGCCAAGTTTGAAGGCAAATTGATAGCCATAACAAACATTCCCATCAAACGAGAAATGATGTAAAAACCAAGTGATGCCATAATTGAAGAAAAGGAATTCTTCAAAATTAAAGAAGACAAAAGCGCGAAAGAGATGATGATCATTAATTCTGAAAGCAAACTCAAAAACCAAATCAACAAGCCGAAGTGATTAGCTTTGGTGATTAATAGAATTGCAGCAATTAGCGGAAGTGTGATTAAAAATGCGGTGATAAAAAAGCCGGATAAATAGCTGAAAATGAACTGTTCACGTGAGATTGATTTGGATAAAATGAACTCAACTTCTTTGTTTTCGAAAGCGCGATTGATATTGAGACAAACGAATAAAATCATGCCGACGACTAAAACGCCACGACTCAACCCGCCTATGTAAGACGTAGTCATTTGTTGTTGTTCAACCAATGCGGTGGAACCCAAAAAGATCGCCAACGAAAAAGAAAGTATTAGTGAAATAAACAGACCAAGATAAAGGCGATCTCTAGTGCCACTTAAGATAATGTATTTTAGAATCGATTTCATCGTTTAAAAAAAATTACTTAAAATCTTCGTTTATAGGAAGATTCATGTATTTAGAAACTGGATCTTCTTTAAATAAATCCTGGTTAACGTGACGATTGTAAAATGACTTATCATTTTTTGATAAGGCATAGCCGTTTTCTACAACTGTGGCTTTGATGAAGATTACAGTTTCGATTTTTTGACTGTAGCTTGTGAAGAAGCCAAACAGATATTTAAACACCGGCAATCTCATTAAGAATGGCAATCCGGTTCCTTTGTCTTCAGAAGATTCGCTGATTAAGCCACCAATAACTAAGATACCGCCATTTTGCACTTTAGCAACCGTTGAAATTTCGCGAGTATTAATGATAGGCACTTTGTTATTTAAACTGGCACCAGTTGTTGGATTAACAGAAGGATCAAGAGCCTCACCACTTTTGATAGAAATCTTTGGTTTAACCTCCAACGTCACTTCTTTAGTTTGAATGTTTATCGAAGGTGTTATTTCAAGTTTGGTTCCTAAATCAACTTCGTTCTTAGTGGCTGTCACGGTTGAGTTAATAACGTTGGCGGAAGAAATAGTTGAGCTTACGCTTTGTGCTGCTGTTGCGCTTACGGTGAAGTAGACGTATTTTTGTGAAAAATCCAAAAGTGCTTTCTGATTGTTAAGAGCGCTGATTCTAGGGCTTGAAACTGATCTGGTTTTACCGAATTGTTCAAGAAGCTGAATGTTAGCGCTTAAGTCTCCGCCAAGTCCTAGTAATTTAACTTTTGGTACAGTTGCTGAAAATGATGCTACTGAACCAGAAGAAGAACCAAAAGTTCCGGCATTTTTAGCTGATTTTCCATCATTTACCCAATTCCAATTAATACCGGTGTCGAACTCTTTGCTTAGAGTTACTTCAATAACTTTAGCCTCGATTAAAACTTGAGCGGAAGAGCTTCTATAAACATCTTCTAGGTATTTTTCTACTTTGTTATGTTGAGACTTTGTGGCATAAACTGAGATAATACCGGCAGATTTATTGCTATTTTGTCTAGAGATGTTGTTAGAAGAGTCATTAACAGGTGCAGCTTGATTGTTAGGATCAATATTTTGTGTTGCACCTCGTCCACCATTTGCTGAGTTTTGATTTCCATCAGAAAGTATCGCTGAAATATTGCTCTCAACATCCGACCAAAGCTTACTACCAGATAAAAAATCAACAAAATAATTTTTGTAATAAGGTGTGTCTTTCTCAAAATACAAGACACCATTTTTGTAAGAGTAAGTAAGCTTACCAAGTGAAGCAATGCGATCTATCACTTCCTTTAGAGGACGATTTTTTGCATTTAAAACAATTCCTCCAGAGATACTGCTATCAAGGTCTACATCAATTTGTGCGACTCGTCCCAATTCAATTAATACGTCTTTAAGTGGAATTTGATCGGTAACTGAAAAAGAGATTATTTTATCTCCACCAATTTGAGGTGGAGGTGGTGCCATAACTAGTTTTGAAATGCTTGGAATAACGTCGGTAGTTTTAATTTTATTGGCTGAATTTTCTTCCTTAGATTTTTCACTTTTTGATTTATTCGGAGAACATGATAGCGCGACCAAAAGCAGTGTAGGTAGGAGAATTTTTCTCAAAAATTTCATTGATCTGAATGCTTGTTTTCTTGTGTTTGTATTTGGTCTGGAAACCTGATAATTGGAGCGCGGCGGATGTTATTTGTGAAGTTTTTTTTGGCAATTGATTTTGTCAGAATAATTTTTACTCTAGAGGTTCTGTTTCTTATTTCTCAAAAAATTTCCAATCAAAATGCTTAAAGAACAAGATAAGATTTTTACCAATCTCTATGGCTATGAACCTGCTGATTTAGCACACGCAAAAAAAAGAGGTGATTGGTTTGAAACAAAAAAATATCTCGATCAAGGTGCAGAATGGTTAATTCAGCAAGTGAAAGACTCTGGCCTGCGCGGCCGCGGTGGTGCTGGTTTCCCGACTGGTACAAAATGGTCTTTTGTGCCAAAAAAATCTGATCCAAAAGAGGGGAAACCACATTATCTTGTTATCAATGCGGATGAGTCCGAGCCTGGAACTTGTAAGGATCGCGACATTTTGCGCAATGATCCACACAAACTTATTGAAGGTTGTTTACTTGCTGCTCGTGCGATTAATGCCAACACTTGTTATATCTATATTCGTGGCGAATATTACAATGAAGCGATGGCTTTGCAGCGTGCAATTGACGAGGCTTACGAGGCGAATTTAATTGGTAAAAATGCCTGCAATTCTGGTTGGGATTTAGATGTTTATATTCATCGTGGCGCTGGTGCTTATATCTGCGGTGAAGAAACTGCATTGCTTGAAAGTTTAGAAGGCAACAAAGGTCAGCCGCGTTTGAAGCCACCTTTTCCAGCTTTGGTTGGTTTGTATGGTTGTCCAACTGTAATTAATAACGTTGAGTCAATTGCGGTTGTTCCGACAATTTTGCGTCGTGGCGCTGCGTGGTTTGCTGGATTGGGTCGCGAAAGAAATACTGGTACAAAAATTTTCTGTATTTCCGGTCACGTCAACAAGCCTTGTAACGTCGAAGAAGAAATGGGAATTTCGCTGAAAGAATTAATCGAAAAACACGCTGGCGGTGTGCGCGGTGGTTGGGATAATTTGTTGGCGGTAATTCCGGGTGGTTCTTCAGTTCCGATGATCAAAAAAGATGTATGCGACACCGTTTTGATGGACTTTGATTCATTAAAAGCTGTAGGCACAGGTCTTGGTACTGCTGGTATTATCGTAATGGATAAATCAACTGACGTGATTAATTCAATCGCTCGTTTGTCACATTTCTACAAACATGAATCATGCGGACAATGCACGCCATGCCGTGAAGGAACTGGCTGGTTGATGCGTATTATGGATCGTATGGTTGACGGAAAAGCGGAAGTTGCAGAAATTGATCAACTTTACAACTTAACTAAACAAATTGAAGGTCACACAATTTGTGCCTTGGGTGACGCTGCGGCGTGGCCAGTTCAAGGCTTGATTAAAAACTTCCGTCCAGAAATGGAAGCTAGAATCGCCAAAAATAAAGCTGCTAACTAATTAATTCCTCAAAGGTTCAACTATGACCAAAATCGTAGCATTAATCACAGCTTGTGGTCGTGGAAATCGTTTTAACAAGGGTGAAGGAATTCCTAAGCAGTATCTACCGCTTGCTGGTTTGCCGTTATTGCGTCATTCGATTTTAGCATTTCTTAATCATCCACAAATTGATGACGTTATTTGTGTTATTCATCCCGAAGATTTAGTGCTTTATGAAGAAGCGGTTGCGGGATTGGATTTGCTGAATCCAGTTTTTGGTGGCGACACTCGTCAAGCCTCAATCCGCTTTGGTTTGGAAGCATTGCGTGAGCACGGACCAGATAAAGTTCTGATCCACGATGGTGTGCGTCCTTTCGTTTCAAAACGTGTGATTAACGGTATTTTAGAAAAGCTGGAAACTCATCCAGCAGTTATTCCTGCAGTTGCGGTAGAAGATACTTTGAAAAAATATTCGGATGGCAAAATTGAGTGGACGTTGGAACGTGAAAATCTATGGCGCGCCCAAACTCCGCAAGGTTTCATTTATGACGATATTTTAAATTCGCACATCGCTTTCAAAGATCTGCATTTCACGGACGATTCCGCTTTGAATGAATATGCCGGAATTCCGGTGGCGATTGTGCCTGGTTCGCAAAATAATTTTAAAATCACAACGGAAGAAGATTACGAACGTGCAACACGCATGGCTTCAATGTTGATTAACACGGTAAAAGAAGAAAATCGTTGTGGCACTGGTTTTGATGTTCACGCATTTCGTGAGTGCCAAGCGGATGAAAATAATTTTATAAAAATTGCTGGTGTCGACATCGAATTTGATAAAAAAATTGATGCTCATTCTGACGGAGATGTGGCAATTCACGCTTTGATGGACGCTCTCTTGGGCGCAATTGGTGCTGGCGATATAGGTGAACATTTTCCACCAACCGATCAAAAATGGAAAAATGCTGACTCACGCGAAATGTTAAAAGTTGTTAAACATTTGTTGGTGAAAAAAGGTGCAAAAATTCTCAACGTCGATGTGACGATTATGTGCGAAAGACCAAAGATTTCTAAGTTTAAAAATCAGATGAAAGAAGAGCTGGCACAAGTTTTAGGAATCAACAAAAGTCGCGTAAATATTAAAGCCACAACTACTGAAAAATTAGGCTTTCTTGGTCGTGAAGAAGGGATTGCGGCGCAAGCTGTGGCTTCAATTTGGATGGCTGTTACTGAATAAACTAGATGTAAAAAAATCAAAAATATTCAGTGAAAACTAACTTTTTTGGCGCGCAATTTCCAAAGATTTTTCTTGCACGAAGTTCATACGTTCTTCGATTTGATTTTTGATGATTTCGATTTCTGCATCGCTGGTTTTGCGATCAACATAAATAGCTTTTTCGTCGAAATAAAAACACAAAGTGGC
The DNA here is from genome assembly GCA_021151765.1 of Alphaproteobacteria bacterium. Lineage (GTDB taxonomy): Bacteria > Pseudomonadota > Alphaproteobacteria > Rickettsiales > UBA1997 > UBA2645. The sequence continues at coordinate 110,222 of JAGKWR010000001.1, read as the reverse complement.
GAAAGGTAGCGGAATTTTAAATTGATCCCAAGTGTTGATTTGCTTGAAGCGCGAGCATGAATAAGAAATTGGCAAAATACCAGCACCAGAAAGACGGGCAATATTTGCGATTTCACCATTAATTTTCTGATTCGGACCGCGCGGGCCGTCAGGCGTAATTCCAAGCGAATAACCTTTTTTTAAACCATCAAAAATCTTTTTAAAACTTCCAATATCAATGCCGCGAGAAGATTTACGGCCATCTTTCGACGAGCCATAAATTGAGATAAGCCCGAACTTTTCCATAATGCGACCAACGAATTTGCCATCGCCATGACGTGATGCGAGAGTCATAAAATTATAGTCGCGATAAACGAATTTTGGCTTTTTGGTAACGAAAGGAATCATCATCAAACGATTATGCCAAAAGACGCAAATCAAAGGTTTCTTATTTTTTGCGGCATCAAACAAAGCTTCATGATTAATAAAAACTTTTTTGCTGGTTAGGTAAACCAAGTACATATAGCACATGAAAACCAAGCAAATCAGCTCTTGGAACAACCAAGAATAAGTGATGCTGCGCAGCGCGTGTTTTGTCCATTTTCTGACATCATACCACTCAATGTTGGTTTGATAGCCAAAAATTTTCCATTTTTTGTTCATAAGGTTGATCCAATAGATCCAGTTTCAAGATCTCTAAAAGTTTTAGATAGTTTGTTAACTGATGGGTCAGTGATTATTGGTGTCGGATGACTATTATTTTGAATTCCAGCAATGTTGGTGGTGTTGTTAAATTGGATTGCGGTTCCACTCAAAGATTTTTGTTTTGAATTTCCGAGATCAATTGTCGGAGTTGGGTCATTTTTTGATTCGGAATCTTCTTTCTTGGCTTTCTCAATTTTTTTTACTGCTTTTTTTATTGTCTCGCCGGCAGCAATTGAAAGCATTCCGCATGAGCTAACCAACATAATTGTGCTCATTGGCACAATATCGTATCCAAGAACTGAAGAACTAAGCGCAGTAACGGAAACCAGCACTTCAGCTAAAATACCGCCATAAGTCAGAAAACGAGCAGTATTTTTATTCGTCATTTTGGCGAATGTAGATTCGGCTACATTCGCTCCATTAGAATGATTATTTGTTGCTGCCGAAGTGGTTGAAGTTTGCATTATGAAATTAAATCTTTTGACCAGTTGAAGCCCAATCTTTAACGAAAGTTTCCAAGCCTTTTTCGGTTAGTGGATGAGAAGCCAATTGTTTTAAAACTTTACCAGGAATTGTGGCAACGTGAGCGCCCATTTTAGCTGATTGGGTGATATGAATTGGGTTGCGAATTGAAGCTACTAAAACTTGAGTTTTGAAATCAGGATAATTGGCGTAAATTGTGCAAATTTCTTCGATCAAAGACAAACCGTCTTGTCCGATATCGTCTAATCTGCCAACGAAAGGAGAAACAAAAGTTGCGCCAGCTTTAGCCGCTAAAATTGCTTGTGCAGCTGAAAAGCACAAAGTGACGTTAGTTTGAATTCCTTTGCTTGAGAAATATTTACAAGCTTTCAAGCCATCCATAGTCAAAGGCAATTTGATGCAGACATTTTTAGCGATTTTTGCCAAAATTTCGCCTTCGCGAACCATGTTTTCGTAGTCAGTTGCAGCAACTTCAGCGCTTACTGGGCCAGAAACTAGCGCACAAATTTCAGCAATAACTTCTTTGAAATCGCGACCAGATTTTGCGATCAAACTTGGGTTGGTAGTAACGCCATCTAAAAGGCCGTAAGCATTAATTTCTTTGATTTCAGCGATTTCTGCAGAGTCGATAAAAAATTTCATAAATGTTTTGTTTGAATTTTGGAGGAAAAGTAAATCTGATTAGCCTTTGAAAATTAACCCGCGCAAATCTCTTAATCAACCAACATGTCAAAATTTTTCGCACAAGTTTTATTGCCTTTGGCGCTCGACGAAGCTTTTAGCTATCAAGCTGAAAGTGATGTTGAGTGCGGCGATGTTGTGTGCGTTGAGTTTGGCCGCAAAGAAATTTGGGGATTGGTTTTAGAAGTGTCAACGCAAGCGCCGCAAAACCTCGATGTGAAAAAAATCAAAGCAATTTTGCGCAAAAATTCGCGTATTAAATTCAATAAAAATCAGATTAAATTTATTGAAACTATTGCGTCATACAACCTTGCTAGCCGTGGTTTGGTGCTGCGAGCATTTTTAGGAATTTTAAATTCTGATAAAGTTAAAAAAGTTGCCGATGCGTTGGAACAAAAAGTGCATCCAGCGCAGTTTTGTTTGAAAAATTTATCACAAAAACAGCAAGAAATTTTCGACGAATTACGTAGTCTGGAAAGTAACGCGGTAAGCTTGCTTGACGGTGTTACTGGTTCGGGCAAAACCGAAATTTATTTTGCTTTGATTGCCCAAATTCTCGCCGATGTAAATTCGTCGTCGCAACAAATTTTGATTTTGCTTCCCGAAATTGCTTTAACTTCGCAATTACTTTTGCGTTTTGAACAGCAATTTGGCTTTAGGCCAGCTTTGTGGCATTCTAAAATTTCTAAAAAACAAAAACGTGAAATTTTTTACGGAGTTGTCGAAGGTTCGGTTCGCGTCTTGATTGGCGCGCGTTCCGCTTTGTTGCTGCCTTTTAAAAATTTGCAGCTGGTTGTGGTTGATGAAGAGCATGACACTTCTTTCAAACAAGAAGATGTTTTCAATTTCAACGCTCGCGACATGGCGATTGTTCGTGCTAAGTTGGAAAATTTTTCCGTGATTTTGGCATCAGCAACTCCGTCACTTGAAAGCTACGTAAACGCTGTTTCTGGCAAATATCGTCATTTTATTTTAGAGCAAAAGTTCGGTTCAAAAAATGATATTGAATTAGTAGATTTGCGTCGTGAAAAATTGGCTAAAGATCAATTTTTATCGCAAAAATTACGCCAAGAATTAGCGCAAACTTTCGCCGCGCAAAAACAAGCGATGATCTTTTTAAATCGCCGTGGTTATGCGCCAGTAACTTTGTGCAAAAGTTGTGGTACAAAATATCAATGTAGCAATTGCGATTTTCATTTAGTATTGCACAAAACCAAGCAGCAGCTGGTTTGCCACCATTGCGGACATCATGAAAAAGTGCAGCATGAATGTAAATTTTGTGGTGAAAAAAACACTTTAACTTCAATCGGCGTTGGCGTTGAAAAAGTTGCGGAAGAGCTCAAAGAATTGTTCCCGCAAGCTCGCATCGCTTTGGTTACTAGCGACAATGTTACTAGTTTCAGCGATGTTGATGCTTTGGTTGAGCAAATTTTAAACAATGAAATCGACTTCATTGTCGGCACGCAAATGATTGTCAAAGGCCATGATTTCCCTAATCTCAGCTTGGTCGGAATTATTGATGCTGATGCAATGTTGTATTCTTCCGAGTTACGCGCTTTGGAAAAGACTTACCAAATTTTAACGCAAGTTGTTGGTCGCGCTGGTCGCCGTGAAACTAAAGGCAAAGTGATTGTGCAAACTTACAATCCACAAAATTTTGTCTTCGAACAAATTGTCAAAGCTGATAAAAAATCGTTTTATGATTTTGAAGTTAACAACCGCCAAAGCTTGGATTTACCGCCATTCTCGCGTTTTGTTAAATTTGAAGTGAGTTCATTTAACGAAAGTGAAGCTAAAAATTTTGCTAAAAAATTAATCGTGCATTTTCCAATCAGTGATAAAATTGAACTGTTTGGGCCAGCCCCAGCGCCGCTGCAACGTTTGAAAAATCGTCATCATTTTTTAGTAAATTTGAAGGCGGATCGAAAAATCAACGTACAGAAATTAGTCAGCGACGTACTGAAAAATATACAAATCCCAACATCAATTCGAGTTAGAATTGATGTCGATCCAATCAATTAAATACAATGCAATTAGTTCGTAAATTAGAGTTTGATAACTACGTAAGAAGAATTGCCGACAACGATTCTAGTCTAGTGTCTCTTAATTTGAGGCATTATGGAATTGAAGATGAGGATGCGATAGTTTTAGCGAAGGCTTTGAAAAAAAATTCATACCTAAAAGAGCTTGATTTGTCACAAAATGAAATTGGCTCAAATGGTGCTATAGCTATCGCAAAGGCTTTGGGAAAACAAAGATTTTTGGGTTTTAATTTAAGTCCGAAATCACAGCTGCAAGTTTTAAGAATGTCTGAGGCTGCTGGTAGTAATTATTGGAGTGATGAAGCTGCTTTCGCTTTTGCCGAAGCTATTAAAGCTAATACAAAGATCGAATTATTAGATATCTCAAACAATAAGATTGGCTATAATGGTGGAAGAGCATTAGCAGAAGCGCTGGAAATAAATCAGGTAATTGAGCAGATTTATTTTTTCCCTAATTATAGCGCAATGGGTGAACTTTCCAAACGTAATGGTGAGTTGGCGACCAAACATGTAGGGCGCAACATTGGCATTAAACATTCACAAAATACAGAAAGAGATGAATGGAAGTCGCCAGATTTAATGGAGTCAGAATTGCAAGAGCGTCAGCAATTAAGGGATCCCACTGCTACTACTTTGGTTAATAACAACCGTAGTAATAGCAGATAAAATCGTAAATTCTGACTAGTTTTCCGTTGTATAGTTTGGCGATTCAGAAGTGATTGTGATTGAATGCGGGTGAGATTCGCGCAAGCCAGAGTTGGTGATGCGCACGAAGTTACAATTTTTGCGCATTTCGTCAATTGTAGCGCAGCCAGTGTAACCCATTGAAGATTTTAAACCGCCAACTAGTTGATGTAAAATGTCAGAAACCGGCCCTTTGTAAGCAACGCGGCCTTCAACACCTTCTGGAACTAGCTTCAGTTTGTCTGAAACATCTTCTTGGAAATAACGATCTGCAGAACCACGAGCCATTGCGCCAAGTGAGCCCATGCCGCGATAAACTTTGTAAGAACGACCTTTGAACAATACAATTTCACCCGGAGTTTCTTCAGCACCAGCCAACAACCCGCCAAGCATAACGCAAGAAGCGCCGGCAGCAATTGCTTTGGCTAAGTCACCAGAAAAACGAATTCCACCGTCAGAAATCAAAGGAATTTTGGCTTTATCGCAAATTTCGGCGACATCCATAACTGCTGATAATTGTGGAACGCCAACGCCAGCAACCACGCGAGTTGTGCAGATTGAACCTGGGCCAATACCGACTTTCACAGCGTCAGCACCAACATCGATCAAAGCTTTAGCAGCATCACCGGTAGCAATATTGCCGGCGATGAAATTTTGATGCGGATAAGATTTTTTTAGCTGACGTAAAGTTTCGATAACACCACGAGAATGGCCGTGAGCGGTGTCGATGATGATGATATCTGCCCCAGCTTCGATCAAGCTTTCAGCGCGTTTAATACCGTCGCGGCTGACACCAGTGGCAGCGGCAACTAATAATCTGCCTTCTTCATCTTTAGCGGCGTTTGGAAATTGTTTGGTTTTTTCTAGATCTTTACCAGTCATCAAACCAACACAGTTGCCGTTGGCGTCGGTTAAAATGATTCTTTCGATTTTATTTTTGTGTAACAAAGCTTTGGCTTCAGTTTTGCTGACGTTAGTGCGCGCAGTAACCAAGCCGCTTTTGGTCATTAATTCTTTGATTGGTTGTTTCTTGTCAGTGGCGAAACGCACATCGCGATTAGTCAAAATTCCGACTAATTTTTTAGTGCCAGCTTTTACAACTGGAATTCCTGAGATTCCGTAATTTTTCATCAAAATTAGAGCATCGTTTAAAGTGGCTTCGGGCGTTATTGTTACTGGATCTAGAACCATTCCAGATTCAAATCTTTTAACGCGACGAACTTCATCAGCTTGTTCTTTGATCGACAAATTTTTGTGAATACAGCCAATACCGCCAGACTGCGCCATTGCAATTGCCAAGCGGCTTTCAGTAACTGTATCCATTGCTGAAGAAATGATCGGAATATTCAGCGAAATATTTTTAGTAATACGAGTTTTTGTGATAGCATCGGCCGGCAAAACATCAGACAAGGCTGGTTTCAGAAGCACGTCATCAAAGGTTAAAGAAGGGGCTTGAGTTTCAATAATTTTGCGATTTTTTGTCATAATTTGCTTAGATGTTTTTTGCAGGCCAGAAAGAGCTGGTAAATTATTTTTCGCTCCAAAAAATAAAAAACAATTACTAACTCTAAGCCTTGAAATATGCCATCTCAGATCGAAAGACTTTGCGAAGAAAAAAATATTAGATTAACCGAAAATCGTCGCATCATTGCTCGTGTTATTTCTGAAAGTATAGATCACCCTGATGTTGATGAAGTAATGCGTCGCGCTTCTAAAATTAATCCTAAAATCGGTATCGCGACAGTTTATCGTGCAGTTAAAATGTTTGAGGAATTAGGAGTTATTGCCAAACACGATTTCGGCGGAAAAGGTCGTGCACGCTACGAAAAACTGGAAGGAGAAGATCATCACGATCATTTGGTTGATATCACAACTGATGAGGTGATCGAATTTTTCAATGAAGAATTAGAAGTTTTGAAAGATAAAATTGCCAAAGATATGGGTTATGAGTTGATTGGCCATAAGTTAGAGCTTTACTGCCGTCCTTTGAAAAAATAATTCAAAATATCGAAAATTATTTTTTTACCTCGTGTTTTATTTCACTTGGAATCACGTCTAAAATCGGTGCAATATCACGAATAATTTTGCCCGCAACTGGTGCTGCAACCATACCGCCAGTGTTGAATGTGAAATTTGGTCGATCAAAAACTACATAAACTACATATTTTGGTTTAGACATTGGAAATGCAGCAACAAAAGAAGCGATAGTGGATCTCTCATTGTAACCATTGCCTTCAACGCGGTTAGCAGTTCCGGTTTTGCCGCCAATTTCATAGCCTTCAATATTTGAGTTACGACCGGTTCCTTCCAAAACAACTTTGCGCATCATTTGGCGCATAATTTCGGATGTAGATTCTTTGATAATTCTTTTGCCGCTTGGTTGTTTTTTTAATTTTACAAATGATGGGTTGTACAAAGTGCCGCCATTTACAATCGCAGAAACAGTGGTGGCGATGTGTAGTGGAGTGATGGCAATGCCGTGACCATATGAAATTGTAAACAAGCTAATATCGCGCCAAACTTTGGGATAGATTGGGCGACCAAGTCCTGGAAATTCAGTGTTTAATTTGTTGAGTAATCCGAATTTTTCGAGCGAATCTTTTTCCAAATCAATACCGATTTTTTTAGCAATTTGTACAGTTCCGATGTTTGAAGAAAAAGCAAAAATTTCGCCGACTGTCATTTCGCTTTTAACGGCGTGATCATCATTAATGGTGAAGCGTCCGTATTTTATTGGGTCATGAACGTTGAAAACGTCATCCATCTTAACCAAATTATGTTCAAAAGCGATGGTGTTGGTAAATATTTTGAAAATTGAACCAAGCTCATAAACACCGTTAATTACACGGTTAAAACGTTGATCGGCAGTAGCTTCATATTGTAAATTAGGATCAAAATCAGGCAATGAAGAAATCGCCAAAACTTCACCGTTAGTGACGTCCATAATCACTCCTGCCGCAGCTTTGGAACGATAGTATTCCATCGCTGTTACTAGTTCGTCATGCAAAATGTCTTGAACGCGAATATCAAGGGCGAGTTGCATTTCATCATTGCCACGGGCCAGCTGTTTGTCGTATTGCATTTCAACTCCGGCTAAACCCTTGCGATCAAGATCAACGTAGCCAACAAGATGGCTAGTAATTGATTTTTGTGGATAAACGCGGACGCGATCATCTTCGAAAATTAGTCCGGCAATTTTTAAATTTTGTACTTGTTCAGCTTGGCTTGGAGTTAAGTTCCGTTTCAGCAAGATCCAGTTCTTACTGCTTTTTCCTTCGGTTATTTTTTTGTAAACTTCTTGATAAGAAAGATCGGGAAATATGCCAGATACTGCTTTGGCAACCATTTGTGGATCTTTGATTAAAATGCTGCTGAGATACAAAGATTTGGTTTTCAAATCGGTGGCAACCAAAACGCCGTTGCGATCTAAAATATTAGCCCGTTGAGTCAGTTTGTTGAAATCGTAAATGTTACTGACTTTTCCTTTGTCACCAAAAGTTACGATAAAAAACATACGCAAAATTATGACGCAGAAAGCTGCTAAAATGCAGAAATAAATAATAACTAATCGTGATTTTTTACTTTCTAGATCGTTCATTTTGATAGTTTAGTCGCGTAAGAACTGAAGTTGGCGAACATTAGTTACCAACTTCAGTTTCGGCGAATTTTACAAATTAATTTCTGAAATAAGTTTTCTCACTGCATCAACTGAATGGTTGAACATAGTGATTTCTTGAGCATTAAGTTTGATCTCAACAATTTTCTCGATGCCATTTTTACCAATAACCGCCGGAACGCCGATATATAAATCTTTAACGTTATATTCACCGTTTAATTGCGCTGCTACAGGCAAAACTCTGCGTTTGTCGAATAAATAGCTTTCAGCCATTAAAATTGCTGAAGAAGCTGGTGCATAGAATGCTGAACCATTTCCCAGAAGTTTTACAATCTCAGCACCGCCATCACGAGTGCGCTGTACAATTTCTTCGATTTTAGCTTTTGTAGTCCAGCCCATTTCGATCAAATCAGGAATTGGAATGCCAGCAACTGAAGAATAACGAATCAATGGCACCATTGTGTCGCCGTGTCCGCCAAGCACGCAGGCGTTAACATCTTCAACTGAAACTTTGAATTCACGAGCTAAAAACAATGACATTCTCGAAGAATCAAGTACGCCAGCCATTCCAACAACTTTATTTGCCGGCAATCCAGAAACTTTTTGCATTACGTAAACCATGGCATCGAGCGGGTTGGTAATGACAATTACAAAAGCGTTTGGAGCATATTTTTTAATGCCTTCGGCAACAGATTTGATGATGGAAGTGTTGGTATTTAAAAGATCGTCGCGGCTCATACCGGGTTTTCTAGCGATTCCGGCTGTAACGATAACAACGTCAGCACCTTCGATTTCTTCGTAATTACTGGTGCCAATCATGTTTGAATCAAAATCTTCAACAACAGAAGATTGTTCTAAATCCAAGGCTTTGCCTTTAGCAACGCCTTCATTGACGTCGAGGATTACAACGTCACCTAGATTCTTTAAACCAGCAAGGTGAGCTAAAGTGCCGCCAATATTGCCAGCACCGACTAGTGCAATTTTATTTCTTTTTGCCATAAAATTTTAAATTGAGGTTAAGATTTGAGTAATTTCGTCGAAAACTTGATCTGCAGTTTTAGTGCCATCAATAACTTTAATACGAGGATTTTTCTTGGCTAGTTGCAAAAATCCGTCACGCACTTTTTGATGAAATTCGCTGCTGAGTTTTTCATAACGATTATTGTCGCAACGATTTTTAATGCGCTCGAAAGCCACTTCAACTGGTACGTCAATTAAGAAAGTAATGTTAGGTTCAAAATCTTGAATTGCTAATTCGCGCACTTCGTCAATTATTTTTTTAGCAACGCCAAAACCGCTGCCTTGATAAGCGTAAGTTGAATCAAAAAAACGATCTGAAATTACGGCCTTACCATTTTTTAAATTTGGTTTAATCACTTTTTCAACATGTTCAAAGCGAGCAGCGAAGTTTAAAAATAATTCAGTTTTAGCTTCGAGCTTGTCGATATTTTCATCGAGCAAAACGTTGCGGATTGCTTCTCCAGCTTTGGTTCCTCCTGGTTCACGAGTTAAAATGGAATCTATATTTTGGCGTAAAAAAAACTCGTGCAATTTTTTTGCTTGAGTTGATTTTCCACAACCTTCAATTCCTTCAAAAGTAATAAATTTCGAAATCATTTATGCAAAATCCTAAAAATATTTTAATCTCTGGTGCTAGTAGTGGAATTGGTCGGGAGCTTGCAATCACATATTCCGCACCTGATGTAAATTTGTTTTTGTGTGGTCGTAATTTAGAAAAATTAGAGCAGACAAAAATTCTCTGTGAGCAATTAAAAGCAAATGTTCTTTTAGCTAAAATAGATGTTTGTGACGATAAATCTGTACGCGAATGGGTTGATAAAATTGAAGAGAATTATCCCATAGATTTAGTAATCGCTAATGCTGGAATTTCTGCTGGTACGGCGGGAGGTCCGGAATCTTTTGCCCAAGTTAAACAAATTTTTGCTACTAATTTGGATGGTGTTTTGAACTTAGTTTATCCGGTTTTAGACAAAATGAAGTCGCGTAAAAAAGGACAAATAGCTTTGGTTTCTTCACTGGCAGGTTTTCGTGGTTTGCCAAGTTCACCGGCTTATTCGGCGAGTAAATCAGCAGTTCGAGTTTTTGGCGAAGCTTTGCGTGGTAATTTAGCGCCTTTGGGTATTGAAGTTAATATGATTTGCCCCGGTTATATCAAAACGCCGATGACTGATGTTAATGATTTTCCGATGCCTTTTTTGATGTCGGTGAGCAAATGCGCGGCAATTATAAAAAATGGGTTGGCGAAAAATAAGTCGCGTATTGCTTTTCCTTTTCCACTTTATTTTGTGGTATGGTTATCAACTTTATTGTCGCCAAAAATCACAGATCCAATTTTTGCTAAGTTGCCGGGAAAAAAAAGTTTGTAATTTTAGACAAAAAAAAGGGGAGCCTTTTGGGACTCCCCTTTTTAAACTTATAGAACAATTATTTTTTGTCCTTTGCAGCAGCAGCGGCAGCAGCAGGATTTTCTTCAGTTTTAGAAACTCTACCAGTGATAGATGCAACTAAAAATTTACCATTTTTAGCAAGTTTTACACCATCTGGAAGTTTCAAATCATTGCCTCTGATTTTTTGACCAACTTGCATTGCGCCAACGTCAACATCAATTTTTGCTGGAACTGATTTTTCATTTTCACAAACAACTGCAACTTTTCTAGCAGTAACGTTCAAGAAACCACCTCTTTTCAAACCAGGAGATTTATCTTGGTTTAAGAAATTGATTTTTGGTTGAGCTTTAATTTCTTTAGTTTCTTCACAGTTGAAGAAGTCAACGTGGACTGGATGATCAGAAACGGGATCAAGTTCAACTTTGTGAGCGATAACTTTGATTTTTTTGCCTTCAACTTCCAATTCAACAACAGAAGATAAAGAAGTGCCTTTGAAGTACTCATGTTCGAATTCTTTAGAATCGATTGACAAATTAACATTGCCATTTTTTGAATAAATCACGGCAGGAATTTTGCCGGCTTTTTTAATTTTTTTTGCTTCTAAAGAGCCAAGTTTTTCTCTTTTTTCAGCTTTCAACACGATATTAGTCATTTTCTCTACTTATTTTTTAAACAGATGAAGAAGGGGATAAAGGCCTGCATCTCTAGTGCGGAAGTCAGGATAAATTTAATGTAAAAACTTACTCCGAGGCCCAAAAGAGCGCGGCAATCTAAAAACCAAAGGGGAAAAATCAAGAGATTTTTCTTGAGGCTGTAAGTCGATTATAATTTTGCCAAACTAGCCAAAATTTCTTCGACATGACCCTTAACCTTGACGCTGGTCCAAACTTTGGCGATTTTGCCCATTTTATCGATTAAAAATGTGCTACGATCAATACCAAAGTATTTTTTACCAAACATCGATTTTTCTTTGATTACACCATATTTTTTACAAACTTCACCCTCAACATCAGACAACAAATTAAATGCCAAATTATATTTACTAATAAAGTTGCAATGACTCTTTACGTTATCTTTTGAGACTCCAAGAACTACGCAATCAAGCTTCTCAAATTCTTTGATTTTTTTGGTGAAGTCTTGTGCTTCAATTGTGCAACCCGGTGTATCGTCTTTAGGATAAAAATATAATACGACATTTTTGCCTTTTAATTCCGCTAAAGAAATTTCGCCCTCGTCACTTTCTAAAGTAAAAGAAGGAGCCAATTTTCCTACTTCAGTGCTCATATCTATTACTCTGATTTTGTCTCTTTTTTTGTTTTTGGAGTACTCTTTTTTGTGGGTTTTTGGGCTATCTCTTGTGGAGCTTTAATTGCTGAAATGATCTCATTAAATTGTGATTGGCTGCACAATCCTAAAAGAACTACATCGCGTGGCTTGATATTCTTCAAATTCCAATGAGTACGATTTCTGATTGATTCAATCATCTTATCAGTCGTACCAACTAACTTCTTGATTTGGTTGTTGGTAATATCTGGATAGTATTTAAGTAGATAAGCAATGCCATCTGGCTTATCTTGTCTTCTGGCGATTGGAGTATACTTACCAGTTTTTTTGCCAACACCTTTAACTTCATTGCTGAGCGACTTTTTGATGATCAATTTTGCAGCAGAGTTTTGTTCGCAACGCTCAATTTCTTCACGAGAAAGTTGACCAGAAAGAATAGGGTTTTGACCAATGATTCCAGCAGCAACGTCGCCATCAGCAATACCTTGAACTTCAAGCTCATGTAAACCACAAAAAGTAGCGATTTGAGCAAAAGTAAGAGAAGTATTTTCAACCAACCACACAGCGGTTGCTTTGCGCATTAGAGGTAATTCTTGAGTCATAATTATTGAAAAATTGTGAAGGATCAAATGAAGTGCAGGTTGGTCGTTTTATGGGCCGCACTCAAATAAAGCAAGTAATTATGTTTATCTTACTCTCGCCTGCGAAATCTTTGGATTACGATTGCCCTATTTTACAGAAAAATTTCACTATTCCAGTTTTTGCGGAAGAGACGCAAAAATTAGTTAAATCTTTGAAAGATTTTACGGTTGTTGATTTGGAAAATTTAATGGGAATTAGCACAAAATTAGCGCAATTGAATTTTGAACGTTTCCAAAATTTTCAAAAAACTTTCGATTCGGAAAATTCAAAGCAAGCGCTTTTGGTTTTTGATGGTGATGTGTATCAAGGCATCGACAAACAGAATTACACTACAAAAGACTTCGAGTTCGCTCAAAAAAATCTACGAATTTTATCTGGTCTTTACGGTTTGTTAAAGCCACTCGACTTAATGCAGCCTTATCGTTTGGAAATGGGAACGGATTTCAAAAAAACCAAATTTATTGCCAAAAATCTTTATGAATTTTGGGGTGATAAAATTACCAACCAGCTTGATTTGGAATGTCAAAACTCACAGACAAAATATGTGATAAACTTAGCTTCAGAAGAATATTTTGCGGTGATTAAGCCCAAAAAAATGAAGGCTGAAATCATAAATATTGCTTTCAAAGAAAACAAAAATGGCGTTTACAAGATTATTGGCATTAACGCCAAAAAAGCCCGCGGATTAATGACGGATTTCATCATTAAAAACAAAATTTCTGATCCAAAAAAGTTAAAAGATTTTGATCTCGAAAATTATCGTTTTGAGCAGAAAATGTCGGATGAAAATAATTTTGTTTTTGTGCGATGAAAAATTGGACTCACAAAAACTTCACAATTCATCATTTTTCGACTCTAAAAAGTACAAATATCACGGCTTTTGAAAAAGCGCGCGGCAAAAATATTTTCGATCGTGAAATAATTTTGACAGATCAGCAAACTAGCGGAAAAGGCCGTCAAATGAGGGCTTGGAGTTCACCGCAAGGGAATTTGTATTTTTCACTTTTGTTGCAGCCAAAAGTTGAATTGGCAAAAATTCCGCAAATTTCTTTTGTAGCAATAACGGCTTTAAGACTGGCAGTAGAAAGCTTGGTGAAGAATCATCAAATCACCAATAAATGGCCCAACGATTTGCTAATTGATCAAAAAAAAGTCGCGGGATTACTTTTGGAAAGTGAAATTTCGCAAAATATTTGTGAGTTTATCGTTGTCGGAATTGGCGTTAATTTGCTCTCCAATCCTCAACAAACCATATTTCCAGCAAGTAATTTGAAAAATTTTGGTGTCGAAATTTCTGCCGAAATAATGCTCAAAAGTTTTTTAGATGAGTTTGAAAAACTTTATCAAAATTGGCTCGATTTTGGTTTTGCGGGAATAAGAAAATTATGGTTGCAAGCCGCTTTTCGTTTTAATGAAGAAATTACAGTAAAAAATAAAGACAAAGAAATTCGTGCGATATTTCGCGATTTGGACAATGACGGAAATTTGGTGTTGGAAGTTGCCGGCAATATCGAAAAAATTGCTGCTGCCGATATTTTTTAAATCGATTTGTGGTGTAAACTTCTGAGCGAATTTTTTTCGATCAGAAGTTCTAGTTTAACGCCAAAAATATCTATTCGTTTTCCGACAATTTGCGGGCTTGATCATCAGCAATCAAGGCTTCGATAAACTCATCAAGTTCGCCAATCATAATATCGTCAATACGATAGCTGGTTAAGTTGATGCGATGATCAGTAACACGGCTTTGCGGGAAGTTGTAAGTTCTGATACGTTCAGATCTGTCGCCACTTCCGACTTGTTCTTTACGATTGGCAGCACGTTCGCGATCAGCGCGTTCACGTTCTGCTTCGTAAATACGAGAACGTAAAACTTTCATCGCTTTTTCGCGGTTTTTAATTTGTGATTTTTCATCTTGCATTGAAACCACAACACCGGTTGGGATGTGTGTAATACGCACCGCAGAGTCTGTAGTGTTTACCGATTGTCCACCTGGGCCAGATGAACGAAAAACGTCAATGCGCAAATCTTTTTCTTCGATTTTAATGTCGATCTCTTCAGCTTCTGGCAATACGGCAACTGTTGCGGCAGAAGTGTGAACGCGACCTTGGCTTTCAGTTTCTGGAACACGTTGTACACGATGAACTCCAGATTCGAACTTCAAACGCGCGAAAACGCCGCGACCAGAAATTGACGCGGAAGCATCTTTATAACCACCAAGTCCGGTGTCCGAAAGTGAGAGAATTTCAAATTTCCAACGTTTTTTTTCGGCATAACGTTGATACATCGCAAAAAGTCTTTGGGCGAACAACGCAGCTTCTTCACCGCCAGTTCCGGCACGAACTTCTAAAATCGCACTTTTTTCGTCAGCAGCATCTTTCGGCAATAAAGCGATTTTGATTTCTTGTTCAATTTCAGGGATTTTTTTGCTAAGATCGAAGCGTTCGCTTTCCATCATGTCGCGCATTTCTTTATCTTCGGTGATAGGTAGCATCTCATCAATTTCTTCAACTTCTTTCTGAGCTTTGCGATATTCGTTAGCAAGTGCCACAATTGGCGCCATGTCAGAATGTTCTTTAGAAACTTTTGCGAAATTTTGTCCTAAAGCAGTAGGATCAAGTAACTTTTTTTCGAGCTCAGCAAATTTGGCAACGATATTATCGAGCTTTTGTGTAAATGACATTTTAGTTAAACAGGTTGATTTATTCGCAGATATTTTGAGACTGTTTGAATCTTAAGCAAGCCTCAGAACCAAGGTTGATCAGGGCCGCGCACAGTAGATATCCAATTTCAAAAAACAAGTTACATAATGTTCTCTAAAAATTTTTACATCACTTCGCCGATTTATTACGTTAACGACGTGCCACATATTGGTCATGCGTACACTTCAATTTCATGCGACGTGATGGCGCGTTTTAAAAGGCTGGAAGGCTTTAACGTGCATTTTTTGACTGGCACCGACGAACATGGCCAGAAAGTTGAAAAATCGGCAATGTTGCGTGATAAAACGCCGCAACAATTCTGTGATGAAATTTCAGCAAAATTCCGCGAATTGGCGCAAACATTGAATTTGAGCAACGATGATTTTATCCGCACTACCGAAGAACGTCACAAAAAATGCGCTCAAGAATTCTGGAATATTTTAGAAAAAAACGGCTGGATTTACAAAAGCGTTTACGAAGGTTGGTACGCAGTTCGTGACGAAGCTTTTTACGGCGAAGATGAATTGGTCAACGGCAAAGCTCCTACTGGCGCTGAAGTTGAATGGCATAAAGAAGAAAGTTACTTTTTCAAATTGTCAGCTTTCCAAGATAAATTATTGGCGCTTTACGAAGCAGTTCCTGATTTTGTGCAGCCAGAATCAAAGCTTAACGAAGTTATTTCTTTCGTGCGTGGCGGGAAAGATTACGTTAAAGGAGCGTTGCGTGATTTATCAATTTCGCGCACTTCTTTTGGTTGGGGCGTGAAAGTTCCCGGCGCAGAAAATCACGTGATGTATGTGTGGTTAGATGCTTTAACTAACTATCTTTCGGCTCTTGGCTTTCCTAACGAAAATGATCCGTTAATTCAAAAATTTTGGTGTGATACTGTCGATTCCCCAGTTCACGTTGTCGGTAAAGATATTTTGCGTTTCCACACAGTTTATTGGCCGGCTTTTTTGATGGCGGCGCAAATTCCACTTCCTAACAAAGTTTTTGCTCACGGTTGGTGGACAAATGAAGGTCAAAAAATTTCGAAATCTTTGGGCAATGTGATCGATCCGCATCAAGAATTGGATTGGTTAAAATCGCTGAATTGCGATCACGAAACCGCGGTTGATTATTTCCGCTATTTCTTGTTGCGCGAAGTGCCTTTTGGTAATGACGGTGATTACAGCCGCAAAAATTTCATGCTGCGTGTCAATGCCGAATTGGCTAATAATATCGGTAATTTGACGCAAAGAATTTTGTCGATGGTGCACAAAAATAATGACGGCAAAATCGTTAAAATTGCTTATTACGAAGATGGTAAAGAACTGCTCGAAAAAGCTTATAAATTGCCACAAGAATTCAGTGCTGAAATGGACAAATTCGCTTTCGATCAAGCGCTTGAGAAAGTAGTTATTTTCGCTCGCGCTTGTAATCATTTCGTTGATCAAAAAGCACCGTGGACGCTGAAAAAAGAACATCGTTACGACGAGATGAATCTTGCTTTGTCAACAATTGCCGAATGTTTACGTTGTATCGCAATTGTCTTGCAACCATTCATCCCAACGCTTTCCAATAGAATGCTCGATATTTTAAATGTTGAAGAAAAATATCGCGCTTTGAAGTTTGTAAATAGCGACAATTGTTTGAAAGCTGGTCATCAAATTAATGAGCCAAAAGGTGTGTTTCCAAGGCTCGAAATCAAAACAAATTAATTATGCAATTTTTGTCTGAGTCAAAAAATCGTCTTTTAATTATCATAACTTTATCAGCGATAATTTTTGCGCTTTTTACTTTTAGTTTCGTCTCAATTGCTGAACTGAAAATCAAAGCCAAATCGATCAGTTCGCAAAATCAAATTGCCTTTGCTGGAATTGGTGAAATTGAAGTTAAACCCGACATTGCGACAGTTAATGTTCGTGTTTACGAAACCGGTAAAGATGCTGCGGAAGCTGAAGGTAAAGCCACTTTGAAAGCTAACAAAGTTTTGGATTTATTGGCGGAAAAATCGATTGCTAAGTCTGATATTCAAACCAATGAATTTCGCGTCGCACCAAAATATGTTTACCAAAATCAACCGGTTTACAAACAAATCGCCAGCGGTTTTGAAGCTGCGCAAACAATCACGGTGAAGATTCGTGATTTGAAAAAATCGGGCGAATTAATTAACGCTTTAACAGATTTGCAAATTTCGGAAATTAGCGGTCCATTTTTTGAAATTGAAAGCATCGAAAGATTCAAATCAAAAGCACAGCTACAAGCAATCAACGACGCGAAATCAAAAGCGCAAGTTACCGCAAAAAATTTGGGAGTAAAATTGGGCAAAATTGTGAGATTTTATGAAGAACCAACGCCGAATTTCGCGCCGCCGCGCCCAATGATGATGGCAAAAATGGCAAGTGCTGAGGCGATGGAAGTTGATCATGCGCCGCAAATTGAAGCTGGCGTGCAAAAAATTGCCGTGCGAGTTTCGATAACTTACGAAATGGAATAATTATGAAATTAGTTTCTTGGAACATCAATTCGCTGCGCTTGCGTCTGCCATTGCTTGAGAAGTTTGTAGCAATTGCCAATCCTGACGTAGTTTGTTTGCAAGAAACTAAAGTTGCTGATGAAGCTTTTCCGCTCAAGAAAGTAAAGGCTTTGGGCTTTGAACACGTAATTTTTTCTGGCGAAAAATCTTATAATGGCGTGGCGATTTTATCAAAAATTCCGTTGAGTAATTTTAGTGCAATTGATGTCGAAAATTACGGCCATAAACGTCATATTTCTTGTACTGTGCAAACCAAAGCTGGGGAAGTTGAACTTCATAATTTTTATGTGCCTGCGGGCGGTGATATTGCTGATGCATCGTTAAATCCAAAATTTGATCACAAATTGAAGTTTGTTGATTGGATGTATGATTATTTTACGCCGCAAAAAGACAAAAAAATCATCATAGTTGGCGACATGAATATTGCGCCTCTTGAGCACGATGTGTGGTCACACAAACAGCTTCTGAGTGTGGTTTCGCACACGCCAATTGAAGTGGAAAAAATGACGCGTTTGCAAAATGGTTTGCAATGGATTGATACTCATCGTCATTTTGTTGATGAAAAACAAAAACTTTATAGCTGGTGGAGTTATCGTGGTCTTGATCCGCTGAAATCAGATCGTGGTCGTCGTTTGGATCACATTTGGGCAACGCCGAATTTAAAAAATCACATTAAATCAATGAATATTTATCGTGATTTTCGTGTGGAAACTCAGCCGTCAGATCACGTGCCAATTGAAACTTTTTTTGATATTTTGTGAAAAAAATTATCGTAAACTCGCAAAAAGAAATGGCCGATTTTGCCAAGGAAATAGCGGCCTCGGCGCAAATTGGCGAAGTGTTTGGTCTTAAAGGAACTTTAGGTGCGGGAAAAAGTTTTTTTGCTAAAAATTTTATCAACGCGCTGCAAGAAAATTGCACAGAAGTTTTGAGTCCAACTTTCAATTTAGTTTATTCTTACGACACCAAAAAAGGCGAAATTTTTCATTTTGATCTGTATCGTTTGAAAGTAGCCGAAGAGTTAGAAAATATTGGTTTTTTTGATGCTTTGCAAAGTGGAATTACTTTGGTTGAATGGCCTGAAATTGCTCAAAAATTTTTGTGTAAAAATTATACTGAAATCGAAATAAAAATTCTTGGCGACGAGCAAAGAGAAATAAAAATTATAACGCCTGTTGGGAGAAATTAAAGAATGGAAAAATTTGAATTTGTAGTAACTGAAAACGAAGAGAATTTGCGTTTAGACAAGTTTTTGGCGTTGAAATTTTTGGCTGAGAAATCGGAAATCACTCGCAGCAAAATTCAAAATTTAATCGAAGAGCAATTAGTTTTTGATGAAAGAAATCAGCCTCTTAAAGCTTCACAGAAAGTAAAATTACACCAAAAAATCTCGATCAATCTGCCAGATCCAAAAGCTTCGCATTTGCAGGCTAAAGAAATTCCTTTTGAGATTGTTTTTGAAGATAAAGATTTGTTGGTAATCAACAAACCAGCCGGTTTGACAGTTCATCCCGGCGCTGGTAATCAAGAAGACACTTTGGTTAACGCATTGTTATTTACCCACGCCAACAAACTTTCTTCAATTAGCGGTGAATGTCGTCCCGGAATTGTTCATCGTTTAGACAAAGATACTTCGGGGTTGATGTTGGTTGCGAAGAATGATTTTACGCATCAAATTTTAGGCGAAAAATTGAAGAATCGCGAAATTAAAAGATCTTATCTCGCCTTTGTTTACGGTTGCCTTCAGCCAGCAAAAGGTATGATTGAGAAAAACATTGTACGTTCTCGCAATAATCGTTTGAAAATGATGGTTTCAAAATCTCAAGGTCGCGATGCGATTACCAATTATGAAACTAAACAAATTTTTTGTGATGGTTTTGTAAGCCTTGTTGAATGTAGATTGCAAACCGGTCGGACTCATCAAATTCGTGTCCATTTAGAATCTGAAAAACATTCTTTGGTCGGAGATCAAACCTACAATTCCGCTAAAAGAATGGCGCCTAAAAATTTGGCAGATTCTGTGAAAAATTTGGTGAAAGATTTTCCGCGACAAGCTTTGCATTCATACAAAATCAGTTTCCTGCACCCAAGATCGCAAAAGGAAATGTCTTTTGAGATTGGCTTTCCTGACGATTTAAAACAGTTAGAAAAATGTCTCAAAGAATCGTCATAATTTCAGGGCCAACAGCTTCGGGAAAATCGGGTTTGGCCCTAGAAATGGCCCAAGCAAAAGACATTGCGATTATTAATGCAGATTCACTGCAAATTTACGCAGGTTTGCCAATTTTGTCTTCGCAGCCTAGTGCAAGTGAACAACAGCAAGTTCAACATTTTTTATATTCGCATTTGCAACCTATTGAATCTTCGTCGGTGGCTAATTGGTTGAAGTTGGTGAAGTCAATAGTTCAAGAGCTTTGGAGCGCAAATAAATTGCCAGTAATTGTCGGCGGCAGCGGTATGTATATTTCCAAATTAGTTGATGGAATTTCTGAAATTCCTGAAATTGCGCCGCATATTAAAGAACAAGCGCGACAAACTTATGAAGAAATTGGTCGTGAAAAGATGCAAGAAATCGCCCAAAGTGATGCCCTTGACAAACAGCGTCTGACTAGGGCTTATGAGGTTTTATTGCAAACCGGGCAACCACTTTATTTTTGGCATAATAATCAAAAAAAGATTTTTCCGGATGCACAGTTTATTCACGTAAATTTGAATCCAGATCGCGAAAAACTTTATAAAAATTGCAATTTACGTTTTGACTTAATGTTGAAAAACGGTGCTTTGGAAGAAGTGCGGAAGCTTGCAGATAAAGGAATTGGTGATGATTTGCAAATTACTAAAACTTTGGGTTTTTATGAAATTCGTGATTTCTTAGTAGGCAAAATTTCGCAAGAAAAAATGAGTGAAATTGCGCAGCAAAAAACCAGAAATTATGCTAAAAGACAACTCACTTGGTTCCGTCATCAATTACCGCAGAAGTATGTATTTAGCGACAGCAAGGCAGCACTAAATTTTTTACGTTATGAAATTTAGCGATCACGGCATCATCATCAGTATCAAAAAATATGGCGAAAATTCCGCGATAATTAAAGTTTTTTCGCAGCATCACGGAGTTTATCGCGCTTTCGTAAAATCAGTAAAATCAAGCAAAGACAAGACAATTTATCAAATCGGAAACCTAATAACTTTCGAATATCGTGCGCGCTTAGAAGATAATTTAGGACAGCTTTTTAGTGTTGATTTGGCGAAAAGTTATGCGGCAAAAATCATGTTTGATTCGTTACGATTAGCTTGTGTGAACTCTGTGTTTTCAATTATAGACGCTATTTTTTTAGAACGTGAAGAACATCAATTACTATTCGTCGATTTACAAAACTTTTTGCAAAATATTTGTGCTGAAGATTATCAACGTAGAAATTTCTTAGCTGATTATATTAAGTTAGAGCTGAAAATTCTTGAGACTTTGGGGTATGGTATTGATTTATCTTCGTGCGCCGTTACAGAAAAAGCGGAGAATTTGGCTTTTGTTTCGCCAAAATCAGCGCGTGCGGTGAGTTATGAAGTTGGTAAGCCTTACCAAAATCGTTTGTTGAAATTGCCTTCTTTCTTGCTCGGAGAGCAAAATTACGATGAAAAAGAATTGCAAGATGGTATAAAATTAAGCAGCTTTTTTTTAGAAAAATTTGTTTTTGCGGAAAAGTCCGAAAGCTATAAAATAGCGCAGTTGTTGCACCGTGACCACATTAAAAAATCAATTCTGAAAAATTAACGATCCAAAAAAACCAACGAGATTAATTCCATTTCCCCAAAGCAAACTCACGTAAAAAGAAACGCAAATTGCTGGTGCAAAAGGAAAAGTGCGTTCTTTTCTAATTAACTGCCAAAGCGGCCCAAATAATAAACCAAAGACGCTACTCATCATCATAAAGAGTACAAAATTTTTTACGCCCAAAGCTAATCCTGCGATGAAAAAGAACTTAATATCGTCAATGCCAATTGCTTCGATTTTAGTGGTTAAGTAAAAGAACCACAGTAGCAACAAACCAAAGCCGAGATATAGGAAAGCAGCCTGCAAATTCTTGATGGGCGCATCATTTCCTTTGTTGTGGATTAGCCATAAAATTACGAAAATAGCTAAAATGTACTGCGCTATATTTGGAATGACATAATGCTCTAAATCGGTGATGCACATCAAAATCAAAGTGGCGGAAATCAAGCACAGCAGTAATAAATTTTGATCAATTAAGCATTTATTGATAAAGAAATTAGCAACAAAAACTACAGCAATAACGCTTTCAATTAACGGATAACGCCAAGAAATTTTTTGATGACAATTGCTGCATTTTCCTCTTTGAAAAAGCCAAGAGAACAAAGGAATAAGATTGTAAAATTTCAGCTGATAATGACATTTCGGACATTGCGAACGGGCAAAAACTATCGCTTCTTTAGTGATTAAACGATGACTAATCAGAGATAAAAAAGATCCGAAAATAAGGCCGGCAATTGCAATTACAAAAGCTTGCAAGAATATTGGCAATTGTGAAATTTCGGTTGAAACAAAATCCATGTCGATAATTGATTGTTTGGCGAGCTTTCTTAAATAAAGAAGCCTCACGTCAGTGCTATAAAATAATTCAACAAATATGATTAATCAGAACACAAGCTTGAAAATATCGCTGTTTTTGCTGGCGCTGCTTGTTTTTTCTGGCTGCTCGAACAAAAAAGCAGCAGTTGTTGATAATGGTAAAATTTATTACGGTAAGTATAATAGTTACAACAAGGATAAATATCGCAACGTTGTAAAAAAAACTTCTGCTCCAACAATTTCGACAATTTCAGCAGCTCGTAATCATCAAATAGAAGTTTTGGAAGGTGAAACGATTTACACTGTTTCTAAGAAATACCAAGTTCCGTTGCGTGATTTAATCAAGCAGAATGAATTGAATCCACCTTACAAACTCAAGGCCGGCGACAAGTTAACAATTCCGGCGCCAACCTATCATCAAGTTGTGGCTGGCGATACGCTTTATTCGGTGGCGCGTTTGTACAAAATGAACATTGATACCTTAATTGAGCTTAACGATTTGAAATCGCCATACCATCTAATCGCTGGTCAAAAATTGCGCATCGTTAAATTCAATAATGCCGCTGAAGCTACAGAAACTAAAGTTGTGGAAGTTCCAAATAAAAAAATTGCCGAAGTGAAAGAAGAAAAACATGAAGAGCGTAATCGCGATTCTGTAGGTTTTGTTGAAAGAACATTGGATAAAATGAATCATTTTTCTTGGCCAGTTCGTGGTGAAATTGTCTCGCGTTTTGGTCCGAAATCTGGCGGTTTGTATAATGATGGTATCAATATCAAAGCCAAAGAAGGTGACTCGGTAAAAGCGGCAGAAGATGGGGTTGTTTCTTACGCTGGCAATGAATTAAAAGGTTACGGAAATTTAATCATCGTCAAACACTCTGGTGGTTGGATTACAGCTTATGCGCATTTGTCAAAAATCTCGGTTAAACGTGGTCAAAAAGTGGCTAAATCAACAAAAATTGGTGAAGTTGGTTCAACAGGAAATGTGCCATCAGCTCAGTTATATTTTGGTTTGCGCAAAGGTCGTGATGCGGTAAATCCGGAAAATTATTTAAGTAAGTAATATGTTTAGTTTTTTCTCTAAGGCGCAAAAAAAAGATGGTGAAGTGGTTAAAACCTCGAAAATTTCGCAAGCAATTTCGCAAATTTTTAGTCATAAAAAATTAGCTTCTGAAATTATCGACGAGCTAGAAGAAAGCCTAATTATTGCTGATATCGGCACGGAAGTTGCAATGCGAATTATTGAAGAATTCCGTACAAAAAAATTTCACAAAGAGATCACGCCAACAGAAGTAAAAGAGTTTTTGGCCATTGAATTGGAAAAAATTTTACAACCTTGCCAAAAAGCGTTGGAAATTAATTCCATAGCCAAACCGAAAGTTATTATTTTCAATGGCGTCAACGGTGCTGGTAAAACTACCACAATCGGTAAAATTGCCTTCAATTTGAAGAATCAAAATAAAAAAGTAATTATCGCTGCTTGCGATACTTTCCGTGCTGCGGCTTCTGAGCAATTACAAGTTTGGGCGCAACGTTCAGATTGTGAAATTGTCGCCGCAACAAAAGACGGTGAAGACCCAGCTGCTGTAGCTTTCCGCGCTTTGAATATTGCCAAAGAAAACAACGCCGATTTTCTGTTGATCGACACTGCTGGCAGATTGCAAAACAAACAAAATTTGATGGATGAGCTCAAAAAAATTAATACAGTTTTGAAGAAAATTGAGCCAGCTGCACCGCATGAAAATTTGCTGATTTTGGACGCTACAATTGGTCAAAACGCCAAACAACAGTTGGAAGTTTTTAATCAAATTGTCGGCATTACCGGCCTTGTGATTACTAAGCTTGATGGTTCAGCCAAGGGCGGAATTCTGGTAGCTTTGGCCGATCAATTCAAAAAGCCAATTTATGCTGTTGGTATGGGTGAAAAAATCGAAGATTTACAAGAGTTTGAAGCGAAAAGTTTCGCGAGAAGTTTGGTGGAGTAAGTGCCAGAAATTTTGAGACAATCCCTTCAAAATAGAAAATGTCCAAATTGAAGGGATCATTTTGTTATCTTTTATAATATCCTGTGAAGCTAGTTTTGCTAATCACACTTTGATTAATCATATAACCAGCAAGTGCGGCAGTAGAATTTTCTGCTATGTCAATTTTATCGGTTTTTAGCGCGTAAATTGTAAAAATATAACGATGCGCAGTATGTCCAACTGGCGGGCATGGGCCACCAAAACTGAAAGTGCCGAAGTCATTTCTGATTTGTCTGATGCCATCATTTACGCTGAATTTATTTTGAGCGGCAATTTCCGGTGCAATAGTTGT
Organism: Alphaproteobacteria bacterium; assembly: GCA_021151765.1. Taxonomy (GTDB): domain Bacteria; phylum Pseudomonadota; class Alphaproteobacteria; order Rickettsiales; family UBA1997; genus UBA2645. The sequence continues at coordinate 85,580 of JAGKWR010000001.1, read as the reverse complement.
ATAATTTGCCGGAATATTAATCGCGACATAATGCCACCAACCGCTTCCAGTAGGAGCATCCGGATCATAAACTGTTAATGCCAAACTTTTAGCGTTAGCTGGCACATTTTCCCAAGTGATTTTAGGAAAAATATTTTCTCCAGTGCAGCCAAATCCGTTGAAAACATGTTTTGATTTAATCGCTGAGTTCGGTGCGATATCAGTGCTGCTGATTTTGAATTTAGCGTTTGCATTGCTCATTGAACATGAAACAAAAAACGCGACGAGGAATAGAGATTTAATTTTCATGATTTTTTGAATTGGTTAAGAATTTTTTGATCAAAGTTGGGATCAAAATTAGGGTTGTTGCGGTTGAGCTGATAATGCCGCCAATCACAGTGATTGCAATTGGTTGTTGAACTTCTGCACCAATTCCGTGGCCAAAAGACATCGGCAGGAAACCCAGACTTGCTACAATCGCCGTCATTAAAATTGGACGGAAACGCGACAAACAAACCTCTTTCAAATGTTGTGTTTCTTTGAGGCTGTTAATCAAAATAATTGAGTTGAGCAAACTGATGCCAATTAGCGCGATAAAGCCGACATAAACTGAAATGGTGATAGGAATGCGACAAATAAACAGTAAAACAATGGCGCCGCTCAAGGCAAAAGGAACGGAAGAAAGTACGATAAAAACTTTGCGATAATCGCCAAACATTTTGAGCAAAATGAAGAAAATCGCCAAAATGATGATGGGAATAATGGTCAGAATTTTTTGTTTAGCGTTGTTGAAGTTCTTGAAGCGGCCTTTCCATTCAATGACGTAGCCTGACGGTAAAATATTATTCTTTTTGATTTCACTTTCGGCGTTAGCGATGAATTTTTCGTATTCGGTATCTTTCAAATAAATCGAAATCGCGGCGTAGCGTTGACCAAAAATTCGCGGAATTGAAGAAATGTGAGTACTTTCTTTAACTTCAACAACGTCAGACAAAGGAAAGCTGCCGCCTTGGGTTAAATTTACGGGAATATTTTCAATGGATTGCAAACGGCGACGATTTTTTTCATCCAAGTGCAAAATAATCGAAATCGGAAATTCGGTGGCATAAAATTTACCAACTTCAAAACCCGCCATCGCCGAGCTTAAGTCATTATTAACGTTGGAAAGGGTGATTTGATGTTTGACGATTTTTTCGTAATTGGGAATGACATCGACGAAATAACCAAGGTGAATCGAGTTCACCATATCTTCTTCGAGACTCTTAATTTGAGGTTTGTTTTTCAGGATTTGCTGAATTTGCTCGCTGATGCCAAGCAATTTGCGTAAATCATCGCCAAAAATGCGCAATGACAAGTCAGCGCGGCTGCCTTCTAACATTTCGTTAAAACGCATTTCGATTGGTTTGGTTGTGATTATTTCGCAATCTTTGCATTCAATAGTTTTGAGTTTGTCGGAAATTTTTTCTGACAGTTTCAGTGCCTTAGTTTTGTATTTTGGCTTTAGAATGACAAACATGTCGCAAATATTTTGCGAAGCGGTGTCCAATCCCGATTTTGGTGTGCCGATGCGTGAAAAAACTTTGTCGATTTCTTCGTCATTTTTAATGCTTTCTTCGAGTTTTTTAGCAACTTCGATAGTTTTGGTTAAGCTGGTGCCTTCAGGATGAACAACGGTAAACACTAAATCGCCTTCATTTAAACTTGGTAAAAAGTCGGAAGGCATGAAGAAAATCAAGGAAGTGGAAAGTGCGAAAAATATCAAACAAGAAGCAATAATTTTGCGACCATTTGCTAAAGTAAAATCTAGTGCTTTTTCATAGCCGCGCAGCAGATAATCAAAGGTTTTGCTGCTTTTGTGTTTGACGTCTTTGATAAAGAAAAATGACAAAACTGGCATCAGTAAGAAAGCGGTGATCAAGCTGGCGATCATCGCAATTATTACGTTAATCGCCATTGGTTGAAAAGTTTTACCTTCGACGCCGTTGAACATCAAAATTGGAATATAAACCATCGTGATGATCGCAATACCGATAAAAGTTGGTTTGGCAACTTGCGCAGTCAGCGTTGCAATCATATCAGCTTTTTCTTCGCGGCTTTTAATTTTGTTCATTTGGCTGACGAGATACTCGACAATCACTACCGAAGAATCGACCAAAATACCGAAATCAATTGCGCCCAAACTCATTAAATTGGCGGAAATGCCAAAGAAGCGCATCGAAATTCCCAAAATAAAAATGCAAAAAAGCAAAGCGGAAGAAACCACCAAACCAGCGCGAATATTGCCCAAAATCAAACACAATACGCCGACAACCAGCAAAATACCTTCGCATAAATTGCGCATCACAGTTTTGATCGTGGAGTTAATCAAAAATTGTCGATCGTAGAGAATTTCAATTTTGGCATCATCGCGAGATTCATTAATTTTGGCGATTGCTTGTTTAACTTTGGTTAAAACTTCTTGGCTATTTTCGCCAGATTGCAGCAATACAGTTCCAATTACCGTTTCTTCACCTTTGTAAGTTGCAGCGCCAAGACGTTGCGATTCTTCTTGGCGAATTTCAACCAGTTCACGCAGCGGCAACAAATGACCGCTGTAATCAACTTTGACAGGAATGTTCATCACATCGTCAAAGCTTTTTATATTGGAATAAGTGCGGACGATTTTTTGCTTGTCGTCTTTTTCAATGTAACCGCCGCCGAAGTTTTCGCCAATCGTTTGAATTTGATCGATCAAACGTTGTTCGGTCATGCCGTAATTCGTTATTTTGTGCGGATCAATATTGAGGTGAATTTGTCGTCCGTAACCGCCAATCGTATCAACTTCGGCAACGCCACTGACTTTTTTCAATTCACGGGCAATTTCAAATTCTTGGACGGTGCGCAATTCCATCAAATCATTGCCACCTTTTGGATCGTAAACGCGATAAATAATAATTTCGCCAATACCGGTAGTTAGCGGCGCAATTGTTGGTTTAATGTTTGCAGGAATTTGATCGCCAACCGCTGACAAACGTTGCAAAACTTGGTTGCGTGCGAAGTGAATATCAGTGCTGTCTTTAAAAATCAGAGTAATTTGCGACAAGCCGAACTTAGAAATTGAACGCATTTCCACTAAATTAGGAATGCCGTAAAGTTCAGCTTCGATTGGGTAGGTTACCGACTTTTCGACGCGCGTCGGATCCATTCCGTAAGTTTTGCTGTTAATCACAACTTGTTTGTTGGTGATGTCGGGAATGGCGTCGAGTTTGATGTGTTGCAGGCAATAGAATCCGTAAAGCGCAACGAATCCGAAGATGATAAGAATTAAGCTGCGCGCTTCGATTAGTCTTTTGAAGAATCTTTTGGTTCTATTCATTTTGCGGAAGAGTAAAGCTGCCAACTTTGGTCATCAAAGCTGCGTAAGAGGCAGCAACATTAACTTGAGTGTCGATAACAGTATCAATCATTTGATATTCTTGGGAATCAAGTTCGATGTAAGTGATAAAGTCCAAAATGCCTTTTTTGAAATTATTATTGGCTTTGTTGAGACGATTGAGAATTTGTTCTATTTCAGCCGGCGGAAAAGATTGTGTAATTTTCAGCGCAGTTTCGAACTCATTGAGATCGTTATTGATTGCTAAAACTAGTTGGTTTTTTTGGAAATCTAATTCCATTTCTTGCGCTTTAATTTGTGATTCCGCGCCTAATTGTTTTTCTTGATTGCGATTGAATAAAGGCAAGGAAAGCGATAATCCCAAACCGTTAGAGCGACTTCCGCCAGCAGCAGCTGAAGGATTGTCTTGTGTTACTGAAACGTTGACATCTGGCATTTTTTCAGTTTTAGCGAAAGAAAGTTCAGATTTAGCTTTGTCGATAAGAAATTTTTGTTCGCGTAGCGTCAGGTTATTGTTGATGGCTTGGCTGATGAAAAAGTTGCGACCGCGATAATTTTTATTAGTTAACCAACCAATTTTTATTTGTGGTTGCTCGTCAAGATTGAGGTAAATATTGGCACGATTCCAAGTTTGATAAAGTTGGTTTTTATAACGCGTTAAGTCGCGATCAATTAATCGAATACGATCTTTAGTGATTTGACCTTGAGCACTTTGAGTTGGCGACGATAAGACAATGCTCGAAAGATAGCGATCAACCAGTTTTAAACGATTGAGACGTTTTTGTGCTAACTCAATTTTTTGCTGCAAAGCGTAATATTGATAAAGCAACAAGAAGGTTTCGGCTTTAACTGAAAGTGCCAAATTATTTTTACGAGTTTCTAAAATTTTGTACTGCGCTTCTTCAATTTTATATTTGCTGTCGAGCTTGCCGTAGAAAGGAATTGCTTGAGTAACCGAGTAAGTTTTTTGGTTTTTGTCTTGATTGGTGCTGAAAGTAGGATTTTCCCAATATTTTTGTTGATTAGCGAAACGTTTTTGCGCCAGTGCTGAAAATTCAGCGGCTTTTACGGCGCTGTTTTTTTCGGCGATTTCTAACAATTCTGATATTTCGTAGCTTTTGCACCAAGCTGGGCTGCTCAGTAAAACAACAGCCAAAAATGCCGCGCAACCGCGTTTGAAAAAATACATTTTAAATGAAATCTTTAATTTTTTCGCAGGCTTTAACCAAACCCATCGCTTTGTTGATGCATTCTTGATATTCTGATTTGGGATCAGAATCAAAAACTACACCAGCGCCGGATTGTAAGTAAATTTTACCATTCTTAAGCAAAGCTGAACGAAGTGTGATGCAAGTTTCCATGTCGCCATTTGCAGCGAAATAACCAACGCAACCGGCGTAAAAACTACGGCGAACTTTTTCGATTTCTTCGATAATTTCCATGGCGCGAATTTTCGGTGCACCAGAAACTGTACCGGCGGGAAAGCCCGAAATCAAAGCATCTAAAGCATCAACATCATCACGCAAAATGCCTTCGACATTTGAAGAAATATGCATGACGTGCGAATAATTTTCGATTACCATTTTTTCCGTAACCACAACAGAAGCTGGCTTGGAAACGCGACCAACATCGTGGCGACCAAGGTCAATCAGCATTAAATGTTCGGCGATTTCTTTTTCGTCTTGCAGCAAATCTTGAGCAATTTTTTGATCTTCTTCGGCATTTTTACCGCGTTTGCGCGTGCCGGCCAAAGGACGAATAGTGATTTTTTTGTTGCGCGCTGAAACCATAATTTCTGGGCTTGAGCCAATCAAACAAAAGTCGGGAAACTTCAAATAAAATAAAAATGGCGAAGGATTAACTGAGCGTAAAGCGCGATAAAAAGTGAATTCCGAAATTTGTGGATTGAAATCAGAAGTGAATCTTTGCGAAGGCAAAACTTGGAAAATATCGCCGTCAGTAATGTATTTTTTAGCTTGTTCGACAGCAGCACAATATTCAACTTCCGAGCAGTTAGAAACGAAGTTGAATTGATTTTCGATATTTTGTGATTCTGGTGCGACAAATGGCTTTTTTAAAGCAGTTTCGATCAAAGAAATTTTATCACTTAATTGTGCAAAAGTTTCACCGCGAAAGTTCGGCGCGCAGATTAAAAGGCAGTCGAACAAATTGTCGAAGATCAACAAAATTTGCGGACGAATAAAAATGCTGTCGGGAATTTGCAAATCGTCCGGCAAATTACGACTCGGGATTTTTTCCATCAAACGCACCATGTCGTAAGTCATGTAACCGAAAATGCCGGCGCAGATTGCCGGCAGATTGCCAGAAATGTAATTCAAATCACTCCAATCGATTTGACAATCTTTGATTAGTTGGCGCAAATTTTGAATTGGATTGCCATTTTGTGACGTAAAATCTTGCGGATTTTTTGCAAAATCTTGGTTGATAAATGATTGTTCACCAACGCATTTCCAAGCTAAATCGGGCATCAAACCGATGACGGAAAAGCGACCTTTATTGTTACCTTTTTCAGCAGATTCAAACAAAAAATTGTGACTAGTTTCTTGCGCTAAATGTTGCGAAAGCTTCAACGAAGCCAGAACTGGCGTGATGGTGTCGGCAGGAATTTTTTTGTAAAGCAAAGTCGCGCCATGTTTTGCCACGGCGCGATCAAATTCATCTTGGTTTAAATTATACATTATTTTTGTTCTTTTTTGCCCATGACTTTGTCGTTAACTTTCACAGGATATTTTTTCATAACGAAAGAGTTATAAGCTTGTAAAACATCAGTTCTGAAACCTTCAGCTGCTTGAGCTTTCGCGTTTTGTAGATCTTTTTCAGAAACTACACCTTTTTGTACGGAACGTAAAATACCAACAGCGAATTCATCATTACCAACTTGAACGGCTGTGCTGATTTCGCCTTCTTTGTTTAGATCAAACAAAGCAGATGAGAATTTATCAACGTAAGGGATTTGATGACCTTGATAATTAATGTAAGCAAAGCGTGAAAATTGTTTGTTTTTTTCGACAGCAAGCTTGTGTTTTTTTGCTATGTCGCTGAGTTTTTGCGGATTAGCGCGTAATTCTTCAATTACTGATTTTGCTAAATTTTCTACGGCTTTTGCTTGATTTACTTTGGTTAAATCAGACACAACTTGCGATTTAACTTCTTCCAAAGTGCGATCGTGAGCCAATGTGACTTCTTCAGCTTTAACAGCATAATATTCTTTTGAAGTTTTAGCGAAGAATAATTTTGAAGATTCACCTTTTTTCAACGCGAAAGAATTTTGTACGAAATTATCTAAATTTTTCAGAGCGAAAGGAACCTCCCCATCAGTTCTTTTGCCATCAGCGCTGATTTCTACGCTATCTAAATTAGCAGAAATATTGAATTTTTTTGCTACTTCAGAAAGTGAATTTGTTGCTAAGATAGCATCGTCAATTTCAGAAATTTTAGTTTGCATAAATTTCTCTTCGCGATTTTTCGCAAGCTCAGATTTGATTTGTTCTTTGGCTTCAGCAAAAGTGATTGGTTCGCTTTTTTTAATTTCATTTAACAAAAATACGTGAAAGCCAAGTGGGCTTTTCAAAGCTTCCGAATGTTGACCAACAGCAAGTTTGAAAACTGGATTTGATAATTCAGCGATCAAATCTTTTTGAGTAACGTTTTTCAAAGTAACTGCTTTGGCGTCTTTATTTTGAAGTTCTTTAGCCAATTTTAAGAAAGCCACATCAGCTTTTGATTTATCTGCAGCATCAAGTTTAGTGATGAAATTTTTAGCATCTTCTTCTTTGTCGAATAAAACGTGATAAAGATTTCTGCTTTCTGGTTTCTGCATTTTATCTTTATTCTTTTCATATTCGGCAGCCAATTCTTCATCTTTGATTTCTAAATCTTTAGCGAAGTCACGAGCTGAAAAACGTAAATAAGAAACTTTGCGTAATTCTGGTGCGGCGTAAGATTTTTTGTTGCTTTCAAAAAATTGATTAAGTTCGGCGTCTGTTGGCGCTGCAACTTTACCAACATCTTTATTTGAAATTTTGATTACGTCAGCAAAGCGTTTTTCTTGTTTAAATTCTTCTTGAGCAATTACTTCTTTTTCGTTGATTGGAGCAACTAAAGCCAAACTTTGAATCAACATTGTGGCAGCAACATCAGTTTGAATTAAATTCAAGTATTTTGCTTCATCCAAACCATTTTTAGCCAAGAAATTTTGGAAAGCTTTGCGATCAAATTTACCGTCCGCACCTTTGAAATTCTTGTCTTTGGCGATGGCTTCTAAAATTAATTTTTCGCTAGCTTGTACGCCGTAATCTTCGCGTAATTTTTCGATGATAATTGCGTTAACCATACGACCTAAAATATCAGATTTGAATTGATCTGAATCTAGATATTTAGCGGCTTCTTCACTGTTATTGCCACTTAAAATCATCTCACGAGTTTTTTGCAATTCTTGATTAAAATCTGAAATGCTGATGGTTTTGTTACCAATTTTTGCTACCCAACCATTTGGTCCGTTTAAAATAAAACCACTGATGCCGAATAAGACGAAGCTTAGAGCGATAAAGGCTAAGAAAATTTTGAAAAGAATATTATTGGCAAGCTTTCTAAATAGTTGCATGAGTAAGTTGAGATTTAGTTGGGGAATTAAGTTGGATTTGCCCTTAATAAATATTTGTGGCAGCGCGATAAATCAATTTCTTTTCTTGAAAAAAATTGTCTCGTGATAGAAATTCCGAAAATAAGTAAGGAATCAGCTTCTCGGCTTGCAGTTCTCTTCTCTCAAAAAATATCTACCAAAATGTTAGTAGTTCAAAAATTTGGCGGTACGTCAGTTGGCGATATTGCCCGCATCAAAAATGTTGCGAAAAAAGTTAAACAAGAAATCGATCTTGGAAATAAAGTTGTGGTTGTTGTGTCGGCTATGTCTGGCGTGACCAACCAACTAGTTGATTATTGCAATCAAGTTTCAACTTTAACCACGCAAGATGCCTTGGCAGAATATGATTCAGTTGCCGCAACTGGCGAGCAAGTTACTTGCGGATTGTTGGCTTTGGAATTGCAATCAATTGGTTACAAAGCACGTTCATTCTTGGGCTGGCAAGTTCCAGTTACAACTGATGATGTTCACAGCAAAGCGCGTATCGATGAAATTGACGGCACCGCAATTTTGGAAGCGATGAAAAAATACGATGTTGTTGTAGTTGCTGGTTTCCAAGGAATTCACGTTGCATCAAAGCGCATCAGCACTTTGGGTCGTGGTGGTTCTGACACTTCAGCAGTTGCAGTCGCCGCAGCAATTAAAGCTGATCGTTGCGATATTTATACTGACGTTGACGGTGTTTACACAACCGATCCGCGCATCACTGACAAAGCGCAAAAGCTCGATAAAGTTACTTACGAAGAAATGTTAGAGATGGCTTACAGCGGATCGAAAGTTCTGCAAACCCGCTCTGTTGCAATGGCGATGGCACATAATGTGCGCGTTCGCGTTTTATCAACTTTTGCTGAGACAACTGAAACTTCAGGAACTGTCTTGGTTAACAATAATGAGGAAGTCATGGAAAAGCGTTTAATTACTGGAATTAGCTACAGCAAAAACGATGTGAGAATTACAATTACTAAAGTTCCTGATCGTCCGGGTTTGTCGGCATCAATTTTTGGCGCTTTGGCTCAAGCCGAAGTCAACGTTGATATGATCGTGCAAAATATTTCAGAAGAAGGTTTCACGGACGTTACTTTCACAACTAGCAAAGAAGAGTTGGAAAGAGCTAAATTGGCGATCGATTCTGTTAAGTCAGAAGCCAAATATGAAGAAGTAAAATTTGACGAAAATATCGCCAAAATTTCCGTAATCGGCGTTGGCATGATCAGCCATTCAGGCGTTGCTCACACAATGTTCAAAACTTTGGCTGATAAAGGAATTAACATTTCTTTGATTTCAACTTCTGAAATCAAAATTTCCGTTTTGATCGCTAAAGAATATGGCGAGTTGGCTGTGCGTGTGCTTCACACTGCTTTTGAGTTGGATAAATAAATCACCAGACACAAACGTCATCCTTGACGCTTTAGCGTCGAGGATGACGGGATGACGGCACTAGAATCCGACAATCAAATCACCATCATCTAATTTATTTTCGAAAGAAAATCTCGTAGAATTTTTCACTGCCGAAGCTTCAGAAGTGCAAGTCAGAGAGTCAGCTAGGACTTGCTCACAGATGTAATTTTCAAAAGATTTAGCAACTTCCAAAATACGTGAATTGTCAGCGAAAATTTGCAAATTGATGTGATCGGAAATGTTTAAATCAGCATCTTTGCGGTTTTGTTGCACAGCGCGCACGATGTCGCGAGCGATGCCTTCATCTTCCAAATCTTTAGTAACTTCAATATCGAGTTGAACTAAATAATCGTTGGTTGGAAGTGGCAAAATGGCGAACTTTTTTTCGTCAGAATTTTTAGTTGTGAGTTTAATTTCAAACTCGTCATCAACTAATTTTACGCCAGCAATTTCAATTTCATTTTCGGCGATTTTTTTCCAATCACCACTTTTGCTGGCTGCAGTAATTTCTTTGATTTTCGCGCCGTATTTTGCGCCGATTTTTTTGAAGTTGATCTGCAATTTTAATTCAGCAAGTTCAGAAATTTCTTCTTTAATTTCGATTGATTTAACGTTGACCTCGTCAGCAATCACTTCCTTGAAAGGCAAAATACGTACGGCATTTTTTCCAATTAAAGTTAGTGATTTCAGTGGCAAACGCACACGCAAATTTTTGTTATCACGAATCGACAAAGCTGTGGAAGCAATGCTTCTGACTAAATCCATGTCGGCGACGAGTTCTTTTTCGTCAGACAAAAAAGACACGTCCGGGAAATCTTGAAGATGAACTGAAATTTTGCGATCAATCAACATAACTAAACTAATTCTCCGATTACAAAAACTTCTTCGCCCATTTGTTTTAAAACAGCGGCAACTTCTGCTTCATCGCCTTTGGCAACAACCAAAACCATGCCAATTCCGCAGTTGAAAGTGCGGTGCATTTCTTCGTCTTTAACGTTTCCGAGTTTTTGTAAAAAATCGAAAATTTCAGGGCGAGTCCATGAAGTGTAATCGATTTTTGGAGTCACATTTTTGCTTAAAACGCGTGGTAAGTTTTCTGTCAAACCGCCGCCAGTAATGTGTGAAAGCGCTTTAACTTTGCCAGTTTTGATTGCTTCAAGACAAGATTTTACGTAGATTTTTGTCGGAGTTAAAAGCAAATCAGCGACGGTTTTGTCTTCAGAATATTTATCCGAAAAATTCACGTTATTTTGTGATAAAATATAGCGCGCCAAAGAATAACCATTTGAATGCAAGCCGCTAGATTTAAGGCCTAAAAGTACATCACCTTTAACTGTTTCTTTCGGCAAAATTTGATCGCGTTCAACAGCGCCAACAGCAAAACCGGCTAAATCGTAATCACCTGCTTTGTACATTCCTGGCATTTCGGCAGTTTCACCGCCAATTAAAGCGCAGCCAGCAAGTTTACAGCCGTCAGCAATTCCTTTGACTACGTCAGCTGCAACTTCAACTTCAAGCTTGGAACAAGCGAAATAATCTAAGAAAAAAAGTGGTTCTGCACCTTGAACAACAAGGTCGTTTACCGACATTGCAACTAAGTCAATTCCGATAGTATCGTGTTTGTTAGAGTCGATCGCGACTTTTAATTTTGTGCCTACACCATCAGTTGAAGAAACCAAAACCGGATCTTTGAAGTTGCATTTTTTAAGATCGAAAAGCGCACCAAAGCCGCCCAAATCAGAATCAGCGCCGATGCGTTTTGTTGCTTTAGCGAAAGGTTTGATGCGGTTAACTAATTCGTTTCCTGCGTCGATATCAACACCAGCTTGTTTGTAGTTCAAAGACATTTTAAGAGATTTGAATGGATTTTTTTCTCGCAATAATTAACTTGCGTGAAGTATTGTCGGACATGGCTTCGTGAGCCATACGAAGTTGTTAAAATTTTACTTGGGCGCAAATCCAATGTCAATTTAGAATATCTATTTTCCTTATGTTTAGACGACTAAAAGTCTTTTTTACTTTTGCATTATTGAGTCTTTCGTTCCTGGCAAATGCTGCATTGGCGGAATCATCTGATAATTATATGATTTCAGGTGTTACGGCTTCTGCATCTTCTAAGTCCGCAGGAGAAGCAAAAAATATTGTTACTAATAACGCTCGTCGTGATGCTTTTACTACTTTGTTGACTCGTCTTGCTCTTTCGACATCTATTGCAAACGATGCAAGTAATGACGAAATTTTTGATATGGTGCGTTCGGAACAAATTGCCGAAGAAAAAATCGCTGGCAGTAACTATTCGGCAACTTTCAATATTCTATTTGCTCGTAGTGCTGTTGATAGTTTCTTGAACAAGAAGTCTGTTAAAAGAGGTGTAGCAGTCGAAGACTCTTTCCTAGTTTTACCAGTAAAAATGGTGAAACGTAATGCTGGTGAGGATTCCTATCAAATGATACTTTGGGAAGATGTAAATGAATGGAAAGCCGCAGTGGGTAAGGCTTTGAAAAATAAATCTTTAAACAATTTCATTATTCCTGATTCAGATCTGAGTAATGTTTCGATGATCAACCAAGAAAATGTTGAAAAATTGGAATATTCACAAATTGAGCCACTTTTTGCACGTTACAAAACAGTCGGTGCGTATGTGCTATTTTTCTATTTTGACGATATTGAAAACAAAGTCAGCATTACGGTAAAAAATATCAGAAAATTGCAAAGAAAACAGGTCAAGCTCAGTTTCGTTAATGTCAATCGCTTAAGTTATCAGGGCTTGATTGATAAAGTAGCGGACAAAACTTTGGAATATTTAGTTTCAAGCCAAAAAGATAAAGGAAATAAGTCCGCCAACTCTGTAAAACTTGAGGTTCAAATTAGTAGTTTTGGTAACTGGAAAATGCTGAAAAACAAAATTGAAAACAGCAATTTAATCAATCAAATGAATATCGAAGCCATTTCAAAAGATTATGTAAAAGTTGAAGTTGATTATTCTGGTTCTGATCCAGATATAATTTCTGCGTTTGCTAAAATTGGGTTAGCGCTCACTCAAAAAAGCGATAATTCTTATTTAGTCTCTATTTCTGCGGTTTCGCCAATGCAAAATACTCAAACAAATATTCAATGAAACTGAAAGAAAAGATTGTAATTTTTACAGTCATAATCGCCATAATAATTGCTATCTTTTATGCTGTTAGATCAGTTCTAACGCCTTTCATTTTGTCGGTAGTAATTGCTTATTTTCTGAATCCGTTGGTCGATAGATTTCATCGCAAATATAAAATGAGTAGATTGCGTGCTACTGCATTAATTATGGGCTTGTTTTTTTCTACATTGATCAGTGCGGGAATGTTGATTTTTCCGGTGATCTTCTCGCAATTGCTTGATTTTGCCAATAGTGTTCCAGCTTATTGGAAAATTTTTATCGCAGATTTTTATCCAAAAATTTCGGATATTTTAATCGGATTTGGTTTCTCGCCAGAAGCTAATTTCTCTGATCTACTTTCTAAATCTGAATTCCAAGAAAAAGCTATAAGCTTTTCGAAAGACTTGATTAACGGTGCTATAAATTCGACATCGGTAATATTCGATTTGATTTCGATTATTTTCATAATGCCAATTTTACTGTTCTATTTCTTGTGTGATTGGGAAAAAATTATCGACAAAATTGACGAATATTTACCAAGATCCGAGGAAATGGCGCTCAGAAAAGTTTTTACAGAAATAGATAAAACAATGTCAGGCTATATTCGTGGTCAGTTCCACGTTTGTCTGATGTTGGGTATAATTTATGCTGCTTTATTGAGCTGCACTGGTTTGAACTTCGGCTTTTTGATAGGTTTTGCCACCGGTATGTTGGTTTTTATTCCCTACGTTGGCATGTTGATTGGTGTCACAACTGCAATAATCGTCGCTTTATTTCAATGGGGTTTTGATTTCGGAAATATCGGACTAGTTTCTTTAGTTTTCTTGGTGGGACAGGTTTTGGAATCAAATATTTTAACGCCAAAATTGGTCGGATCGCGTATTGGTGTTCATCCGCTGTGGTTAATTTTTGGTTTATTTTTCTTCGGAGCTTTATTTGGCTTTATTGGAATTTTGCTTGCAGTTCCGCTTACTGCAATCAGCGGTGTAATTGTCAAGAATCTGGCATCGGAATATAAAAAACATTTTGTCTAAAATATGCCAAATGATATTGCTCGTGAATTAGAAAAATTAGCTGACGATTTGGGTGTAGATCGCAAAAGATCAATCGGCGAAGTCGCGCGGGAGTTGAAAGTAGAAACTCACGTAATTCGCTTTTGGGAAGAAAAATTTCCCCAAATTAAACCAGAAATTGGCCCCGGAAAAAGACGTTACTATTACAACAAACAGCTAAAGGTTTTAAAGCGTATTAAGCAGTTTCTATATGAAGAAGGCTACACTATTGCTGGCTTGCAAAAATTGCTTAAAAAACGCAAACAAAATGAATATAAAGATGAAGATCTCGACTTCATTTTAGATGGTGACTTCGCAAACAATATTCACGAAAAAAATCCCGACGATAAAGACTTCATGATCGAAGATTTTATTTGTGAAAATGGTCTTGATGAAGAATCTTTAATTGAAGTGCAAGATGTTTTGCGCAGTGCTCAGAAGAAACTGCAGCAGCTTAAATCACTGTTGAGTTCGAGTCGTTAATGGAAATCAAAAATTTTTGTCAAAATATTAATTATAATTTCGTTAATACCGATCTTTTAGTGGAAGCTTTGACACATCCAAGCTTGTCAAAAGAAGATAAAACTAAGCCAAATTATCAAAGATTAGAGTTTCTTGGAGATAAGGTTTTGTCGTTAATCATCGGTGAGTTTTTGTTTCATAAATACAAAAACGAAGCGGAAGGTGACTTATCAAAACGTCAGGCCGTTTTGGTTTCTGGTGAAACTTTGTCAGATATCGCTCTGAAAATTGGTTTAGATCGTGTTATTAAAGTTAGTAAAGGTGAAAAAAATTTGGGCGGAACCACTAACAAACGTAATTTAGAAAACTCACTTGAAGCCCTGATCGGCGCTATTTATCTCGATTCAAACTTTCTAACTGCGAAGAGTTTTGTCATGAAATTTTGGAATGAATATTTAGATAAAGATACTGCGCCGCCAAAAGATCCGGTTTCTCATTTGCAGGAAATAGTTCAGCTGAAAACAAAACAATTGCCGGAATATTTTACTGCAAAAAGTGGAGGTTCTGATCACGCTCCAATCTTTATTTCAGTAGTTAAAATATCTGAGATGAAATTAGAATTTAGCGCCGAAGGCAAATCAAAAAAAGAGGCGCAAAAAGAAGTGGCGAAAGTTGCGCTACAATTTTTAGGAGAAATTTAAATGTTTCGAGTTGTAAAAAATTTATCCAATTCTGGAAAACAATTCAGTGAATTAGGAAATAACTTTTTGCAAATTCGTTTGATTTCCGGTCTCCAAACTCAAATACCACAACGTTTACGCCACAATGTTGAACAATATTTAGAACAGAATCCTACATTATTACCTTCTTCGACGCTGATTAAGAAAGGTTCTAAAACCATGCTAAAAACTTTTAAAAACTTTTTAGGTGAAGATGCCCAAGAAGCGCAAAATTTTTTAGAAGTTTTATCGGAGTTTAAAGAACAAGGTAACAAGTTTTTAATTATTGAAAATACCTCAACTAATCCAGACGCCCTGAAAATGTTATCTGATCTTCTAATCGGTTTGGTTGATGATCGATTAATAAAAAGTAGTGAAGGCAGAATTACTGAAACTGGTGTTTTATCGCCTTCAAGGCCTCATACAGATGGTGCGCGCTTTAATATCAACGTGGCAGTAACAATTTTGGGTGGTATTGCGGCAAATGGTGATGGGATCACTACTTTGTATGATTTGGAAAAATTATACTCGAAATTAGCAGCAAGCTCGAAATCAATTCTTGAGCAATCAATCTTTGGTTATGCAGAAGGCGATATTTCTGGTATTAATAATTTTTCTAACTTTTCTCAGCCAATTTTATATCGCGACCACAACGGTATTTTGAAAGCTAACTTTTCTTACGATATGAGAAAGTCTTTGGTTTATGATTCTGAAAAGACAGATGTTAGTGATAATGAAATTAATTTAGCTTTGAACGAACTTCACGAAGTTGTCTTGGAAGCTATGAAATCCGATGATCGAGAAAAATTAAGAATTAAAAGTGGAAGTATAGTTTTGCTCAAAAACCGTGAATTGTTACACGAAAAATTACCAGGTTTCACCCCTGAAATACGCGATGTTTATTTCGCTTCTTACGTTCCTGAAGATGAACAAAAAATTGTTAAAAGTAGCTTTTTATTAGGCGCCAACAATCAAAGCCAAAGATAGCCAACTCAAGCAAGCGAAGCTGTTATAACAAAAATTAAGGAAATTAATAGTGGCGCACCCGAGAGGATTCGAACCTCTAACCTTCTGATCCGTAGTCAGATACTCTATCCAGTTGAGCTACGGGTGCAATGTATGAGAGAATTAGTTGCTGTGGATGCGACTAATTTGGGTTTGGTGAAATTTTTTGGTGTAAGTCGGAAAGTCGGCACTTTAAACCGACTTTCTGACAGAGCAACTTTTTTATTCAGAAGATTTACGTTTCTTTTCAGAAATATTTTCTTCAGATTTTGCTGATGACTTTTTTGCTTTTGCAACGCCAAGTTTTTCACGAATGGCATTTTCAACTTCTTCAGCAATTTTTGGATTTTCTTTCAAATAATTTTTAGTGTTTTCTTTGCCTTGGCCGATTTTGCTGCCTTTGTAGGCATACCAAGAGCCAGATTTTTCTAAAATTTCATATTTGACAGCTAAGTCGATAACTTCACCAACGCGAGAAACGCCTTCGCCGTAGATAATTTCGAAATCTGCGGTTTTGAAAGGTGGAGCAACTTTATTTTTCACGACTTTAACTTTGGTTTCGTTACCCAAAACTTCTTCCTGGTCTTTGATTGCTGTGCCGCGACGAATATCTAAACGCACAGAAGCGTAAAATTTTAAAGCGTTACCACCAGTTGTAGTTTCAGGAGAACCAAACATCACACCAATTTTCATACGAATTTGGTTGATGAAAATTACGGTAGCGTTGGTTTTTGAAACTGTAGAAGTCAATTTTCTCAAGGCTTTGCTCATCAAACGAGCTTGAAGCCCCATTTGATTATCACCCATGCCACCTTCAAGTTCAACTTGTGGAACCAAAGCCGCAACAGAGTCGATGATGATTAAGTCAACTGCGCCAGAACGAACTAAAGTGTCGGCAATTTCTAATGCAGCTTCACCGTTGTCCGGTTGTGAAATGATCATATCATCTAAATTGATGCCTAAATTTTTGGCGTAAGATGGATCAAAAGCATGTTCAGCGTCAATGAAAGCGCAAGATAAGCCGGCTTTTTGTGCTTCAGCAATTGCGTGTAATGTCAATGTAGTTTTGCCTGAAGATTCTGGTCCGTAGATTTCAATGATACGGCCACGAGGGTATCCGCCAACCCCTAAAGCAAGGTCAAGAGCAAGTGATCCGCTTGGGATAACTTCGATATCAGAAATTGGCTTGGTGCCAAATTTCATTGCTGAGCCTTTACCAAATTGTTTGTCGATTTGTGATAATGCAGCTTCTAAAGCTTTTTTACGATCTTCCATATTTTCTCCTATTTTTTGTGGTGTTTGAATTTGAGGCGATTCTACATCGCCTCAAAGAATTACTTATTTAGCAATTTTAGCATAGTTTCGCCAAGAGCAGCAGGGCTGTCAGAAACGGCGATTCCAGCTGATTTCATAGCCTCGATTTTGTCTTCAGCACCGCCTTTACCACCAGAAATGATGGCACCAGCGTGACCCATTCTACGGCCTTTAGGAGCTGTACGACCAGCGATGAAACCAACGCAAGGTTTGCTGCGACCTTTTTTCGCTTCAGCTTTCAAGAACTCAGCAGCTTCTTCTTCATCAGAGCCACCGATTTCACCAATCATGATCATGGCTTGAGTTTCAGGATCAGACAAGAACATGTCTAAACAGTCGATAAAGTTCGTTCCGTTAACTGGATCGCCACCGATACCGATACAAGTAGTTTGTCCTAAACCAGCTTTAGTAGTTTGGTGAACTGCTTCGTAAGTCAAAGTTCCTGAACGAGAAACAATACCGATTGAACCTTTTTTGTGGATGTGACCAGGCATGATACCGATTTTGCACTCTTCTGGAGTGATAATTCCTGGGCAGTTTGGTCCGATCAATCTTGATTTAGAACCGCTCAAAGCTTTTTTAACTTTAACCATGTCTAAAACAGGAATTCCTTCAGTGATACAGACGATCAATTCGATTTCTGCGTCGATAGCTTCCAAAATCGCATCAGCTGCGAATGGAGGTGGAACGTAAATTACTGAAGCATTGGCATCAGTTTTTTTACGAGCGTCAAACACTGTGTCGAAAACTGGTAATCCAAGGTGAGTAGTTCCGCCTTTTCCTGGAGTAACACCACCAACCATTTGAGTGCCGTAAGCGGCAGCTTGTTCAGAGTGGAAAGTGCCTTGAGATCCAGTGAATCCTTGGCAGATAACTTTGGTATTTTTATTTACTAAAACTGACATTTTTTAAATTTGTTTAGTTTGAAATTATTTTACAGCGGCAACAATTTTTTGTGCGGCATCAGCTAAATCGCTAGCTGAAATGATATTTAGACCAGATTTAGCTAAAATTTCTTTACCCAATTCAACGTTGGTTCCTTCAAGACGAACTACCAACGGAACGTTTAAATTAACTTCTTTTGCAGCTTCCAAAATACCGTTAGCGATGATGTCGCAACGCATGATTCCGCCGAAAATATTAACCAAAATTCCCTCAACGTTTGGATCAGACAAAATGATTTTAAATGCTGCAGTAACTTTTTCACGAGTAGCACCACCACCAACGTCTAAGAAGTTTGCTGGAGATGAACCATAAAGTTTAATGATGTCCATAGTAGCCATCGCCAAACCAGCACCGTTAACCATACAACCGATTTTTCCGTCCATTTTAACGTAGTTTAGATCGTATTTAGAAGCTTCGATTTCCAAAGGTTCTTCTTCGTCTAAATCGCGTAATTCGCGAAGATCATCATGACGGTATAAAGCGTTGTCGTCGAAACCGAATTTAGCATCTAAAGCGAAAATTTCGCCTTCAGCAGTTTCAACCAATGGGTTGATTTCGATTTGAGCAGCATCAGTAGCAACGAAAGCGTTGTACAATGAGATCATCAATTTGCTGAATTTTTTCAAAGTGTCGCCAGAGAAACCTAAAGCGAAACCAACTTTACGAGTATGGAAAGCTTGGATTCCAGCAGCGATATCAACAGTAACAGTGACAATTTTTTCTGGAGTGTGTTCAGCAACTTCTTCGATATCCATACCGCCTTCCGTAGAAGCCATGAATACGATAGTTTTAGCTTTGCGATCAACGATTGCAGAAAGGTAATATTCTTTTTTAATGTTTGAACCAGCTTCTACATAAAGTCTTTTGACCAAACGACCTTCAGGACCAGTTTGATGAGTAACCAAAGTCATGCCTAAAATTTGAGCTGCTTTTTCTCTAACTTCTTCAACTGATTTTACAACTTTAACGCCACCGCCTTTACCGCGACCACCAGCGTGGATTTGTGCTTTAACTACAAAAACTTTGTTACCAGCAGCTTCAAGCAATTTTGCAGCTTCAACAGCAGATGGAACATCGAAAGCGGCATGGCCTTCAGGAACATTAACGCCGAATTTTTTAAGCAGGGCTTTAGCCTGATACTCATGAATATTCATGTTATTTTTGAATTGTGTTTTGATTTGATCTTTAAAAACTTGTGACAGCTTACTCTTTTTTGAGAGATTTTGTGCATAAGTCTTTGCAAAGAGAAGGGCGGGCACAATAAGTTTGCTTTTTAACATGGCAATAAAATTTTCCGGATAAATCTTATGAAGAAAACTATACTTATAACTAGGCCACGCGACCAGGCTCAGAGAATCGTCAGCCACTTGGAAGAAAACGATTTTAATGTTGTGGTTGAACCAACTTTTAGGGTACAAAAAGCGAATAAAGAATATTTAGAAAGTTTGTCGAAACGCAAAGTTGAGGCGATTATTTTAACCAGCGGTAATGCTGCAGAAGTTGCTTTTGACGCGATTGATATTTTTGGTTTAACTAAAGATGTGAAAGTTTTTGCCGTTGGTAAAAAAACAGCGGAAATTTTTCTCAACAATGGTTTTGAAAATGTTTGTATTGCTGAAAATAGTTCAGCGGAAGATTTAAAAAATTTGATTCTTGCTGATGAAGAGTTGATGCAAAAAAAATTCCCCGAGCTGCTTTATTTTTGTGGTGAGTTTGTCACGCTAGATTTCAAACGTGAACTTGAGATTCATGGCTTGAGAGTGGAAAAAATTCCTTCTTACCGTATTGTTGAGGAAAGAAGTTTTTCAGCAGAATTTTTAAACCAAATTAAGCAAAATCTTCACTTTGATTTTGTATTACTTTACTCTAAAAATAGCGCTCGTCACTTTTGTGAGTTGGTAAAAAAACACAACTTACTCGAATATTTTCAATCATCAAAAATATTGTGCTTTAGCGAAAAAATCCTGTTTTCGTTACGCAATCAAGGTTTTGATAATTGTGCTACTTTTGCAGAAATTCCATTATTGAAAAAATTTTATGACTGATCAACCAAATCAGCTGCCGAAAAAGAAAAAAGTTTCTATCAAAAGAACTGCGATCCTGTTTGTGGTTCTTTTTATCGGATATTTTGGTTTAAGGCACTTCGAGATTCAACAAGCGCGTAAACTGAAAGCCACTTCTGAAGTTAGTAAATATGACAATATTGAAAGCGAAATATTCGACTTGGCTGAAGAATATAAGAGTGGATCACATGATAATTTTGCGGATCTTCCGCTTAGTGAAATCCAAGAAAAAGGTGCGGAATTTATTTACAAAATGTTGTTGCGTAATCAGCAACAAATCAACGAATTGAAACAAGAAACTCAAGGTTTGCGCCTTGAATTTACTAAATACAAAAGCCAAGAAAAGCTGATTAAAACAGTTTTTATTTACGTTGATTTTCGTCAAAAATTATTCAGCGGTGCAGCTTACGAAGACTCTTTAAAAAGCTTCGAAATGGTTACTGCAACTGATCAAAACTTGCAGGAAAAAGCTGCTAAAATGCGTATTGCTTTGAAGAGTTTTGCTTACAACGACAAGCTTTCTTCCGACTTCGACAAACTAATTCCCGAAATAATCGCAACAAAATCTAGTTTAAATGAAACTGGTTTGGTTGCCAAAATTATTCACAATATTTCGAAGTTGGTGGTGATTCGTAAAATTGACGGTCAAAATCCACACGATGTTGATGGAATTATTTCTAGGACGGAAAAATTTCTTGCTGAAGAAAAATACAATCAAGCTTTGGAAACCTTGTTAACGTTAGATCAAAATTATCATGAAGTTTTGGTGAATTTCCTCAACGAATTAAACTCTGCAGCAGAAGTGAAAAAAATCGACGGAGAAATTTTGTCCTACTTAAAAAACCTCAACTAGTATGTTTAAAACACTGCGATTTCTTTTTATCGCCGTAATTATTGCGGCTTCAATAGTTTGGCTTTTGGACAATAACGGTTCAATAATTGTAAAATGGTTAGGTTACGAAGTTAGAACTGATATTTTAACAGCACTGCTTTTGGCGATAAGTTTTACGGTTGTCGTATTTGCAATAGCATATTTCAGCGCCAAAGTTTTATCGGTAAAGATTCCTCAAATTACTCAATTTTTAAAACGTAAAAAAAATGACCAATAATCTAGCACAAATCATCGAACAAGCTTTCGAAAATCGCGCAGAAATTAATTTGCAAACTCAAGGCGAAGTGCGTCAAGCAGTTGAACAAACTATGGCGATGCTTGATCGCGGTGAAATCAGAATTTGTGAAAAGCAAAACGGCGTTTGGCAAGTAAATCAATGGATCAAAAAAGCGATTTTGTTGTCTTTCCGTTTGAACGATAATTTCTTAAGCAAGTCGCAATCTTTGGCTGGAGATGCTTCAACTTATTTCGACAAAGTTCCTCTTAAGTTTGCTAATTGGACAGAAGAAGATTTCCGTAAAGCTGGTTTCCGCGCTATTCCTGGTTCAGTGGTGCGTTACTCGGCTTACATCGCGAAAGGTGTCGTGTTACTGCCATCTTTTGTAAATCTTGGTGCTTATGTTGATGAAGGCACGATGGTTGATACTTGGGCAACTGTTGGTTCTTGCGCGCAAATTGGTAAAAATTGTCATATTTCTGGCGGCGCTGGAATTGGTGGTGTTTTGGAACCGCTTCAAGCAAATCCAGTAATTATTGAAGATGATTGTTTCATCGGTGCGCGTTCTGAAATTGCTGAAGGTGTAATTGTGGAAAAAGGTTCGGTAATTTCGATGGGTGTTTACATCGGTGCTTCAACTAAAATTATTGATCGCGAAACTGGTGAAATTTTCTACGGTCGCGTTCCGGCCTACTCAGTTGTTGTTCCTGGTAATGTTGCTTCAACAAAAGGCAATAAAGATGTTTCGCTTTATGCTGCTGTTATCGTTAAAAAAGTGGATGAAAAAACTCGTTCAAAAACCTCAATTAATGAGTTGTTAAGAGACTAAAAAACATGTTCTTTGACGCTAAAATTATTGTCGCGCTTGTTTTTGTGGTGCTGAGTTTTGTGGCTATTTTTTTAGTCAAAACCCGCACCACAACTGTAACGACACTAATTATAGCGCATTTGGTTCTGATCTTATTTTTGAGTTTGTCGATCGCCAGCTATCAAAGTTTTAAAGAGATAGTTTTGGCGTTGGTGGCTTACTCAATGGTTTTGTTGTATTTGATTTCCAACAACAATCAGATTTTTTCGGATGCTGAAAAATTTTCGCTAAATTTCCGCAATAAAGAATTTGTCTTAAAATTTTTAGTAATTGCAGTGCCTACTCTAATGCTGTCTACAGGATTATTCGTGATAGCTAAAAATGTACCAGAAATTGCTAAAAAAATTTCTGATCGCAGAGGCGATCGTGAAAATGAAATAATTATGAATCCAATGTTGTTGCCTTCGCATCCTGTTCACATTGCTGTGCGTAAATTTTATTTAGGCAAAAAAATGACCACTGACGGTGATGAGTGGGTTGATAAAGTGCAAGCTCGTGCGGAAGTAAATGAAAGAAAACAAGCGCGATTGAAAGATAAATTGGCTGATAATTTTTTACTAAAACGCTCCTCTGACGTAATTTTGATCATCGTTGCAATTAGCACTTGTTTACTGCTCTTAAGCACACGTCGCCTCGAAAATAATAACGAAAATAATTCATGAATCTTTACCAAATTTGTCGTCCATTAATTTTTAAAATGGATCCCGAAGTTGCTCATAATGCCGCAATTAATTTTTTGAAATTTTGTCCAAAAACAGCAACTTTATTTGCGCTAAATCGTCGTTACGAAAATTTGCAACAAAAGTTGTGGAACATTGATTTTGCAAACCCAATTGGCATGGCAGCGGGTTTTGATAAAAATGCAGAAGCTGCTTTGGCTTTGGAAAAATTCGGCTTTGGTTTTGTTGAAGTTGGAACGGTGACGCCGAAAGCACAAATTGGCAACGACAAGCCACGAATTTTTCGTTTAGAGCAAGATCGCGCGGTGATTAATCGTTTAGGTTTTAATAATTTAGGAGCGGATAATTTTGCGGAAAATATTGCGCGAATCACAGGACAAATTCAAATTCCTTTGGGCATTAATATCGGCAAAAATAAAGATACCCAAGAAGCTTTGGACGATTATCTGCCGCTGCTTGAGAGATTTTACCAACAAGCAACTTACATTACGGTAAATATTTCATCGCCAAACACTAAAAATTTGCGTGATTTGCAAAATGAAAATTATTTAGACGGATTTTTAGCGGCGATTATGAGCAAAAAAAATGAGCTGAAAAATCGTACACAAAAAAATCGTCCAGTATTGCTGAAAGTTGCGCCAGATTTGACTGTTGCAGAGCAAGAAAAAATTGCGGCTATCGTCATCAAAAACCAAGTTGATGGTATGATAATTTCCAATACCACAATTGATCGTAATTTAAATTTGAAAAGCGCGCAATCAACTGAAACTGGCGGATTGAGCGGTGCTCCACTTTTTACTAAATCTAACGAAGTTTTGCAGAATTTTTATCGGTTTACGGAAGGAAAAATCCCGCTTATCGGTGTTGGTGGAATTGCTTCAGCAGAAGATGCTTATGAAAAAATAAAATGCGGTGCGAGTTTGGTGCAAATCTATTCGGCCTTTGTTTATCAAGGCTTTGGCTTGGTGGAAGAAATAAAAAACCAACTATCTAAGAAATTAAAACGCGATGGTTTTACAAATATTTCTCAAATAGTTGGTTTGAATTTGCGTTAGAACCCAAAGTAGTAAGCCAAATATCCCATTGTTGAGTTGGCGTTGCTCAAAGCTTGTTTACGGTAATGCAAACTTGCTGAAACTCTTTGATTTTCTTTCAAATCATAGTTCAAGCCAACATTGACGAAGCCGTTGTTTTTATGCAAAATCGGAGCAACTAAATTGAAGTCTCCTAAGGTGCTTTTGTAGGCTGAATAACCATTTATTTTGCTGTTGAAGTTTATCTCGTATCCAAAAAGTTCCTATGTCATGCATCGTATTGTTACTTTTAGTGTAATAATAACCTCTGTAATAATTCGAAGCGTTAGTTGAATAACCCACTATAATTGAGCCATCATAAGAAGATTGATAAGAAATTGATGATGTTCCACCTAGGGTTCCCATATCAATCATCCCTGTTGAGTCTGTGTAATAAAACCCGTGGTAGTCATTTGAAGAAGTAATAGCATTTCCCAAAATTGTACTGCCATCACCACTTATTCCATAAGCTTCGGAATAGTTACCACCGCTCAGAAAACTTAAAGCTGTTAAAGTGCCAGATTTATATTTATATGCTTGGTTAGAATATGTTAAAGCTAGAGTTGAACCATCGTCAGATATTCCACCAAAACCTATATTAGAAATTCCTATAGTTGAACTAAGATCCGTATAAGAAGTACCATCATAGCTGAAGATAGTATAAGAAGTTGATTGATAATTAGAGCCATAGATCACAGAACCATCAGAAGTTACTCCTTTTGCTGTAGAATTAGTATAAAATCCAGAATGGATTTCAATAAGATCGCTGGCATAAGAATTAAAATAGGGTAGTAAGGAAATGGCGGTTAAAAAGAAGAGTTTTCGATTTTTTTAACATTATGAGTCATTCAGTAAATTTTCCTAAAATTTGACGATATTGAGCTCAAAAATAATGTATTAGCTCAAAGGGCAATTTTTAAAATAAACGAGTCTCAATTTGACATTGTAAAGGCGGAGGCTAGAGTAAGCTCGATTTTGCTGATTTCAGCAGATTCACTACTTAAAAACAAAAATACATTCATGACAAATTTAGCTAAATTTAGAGATCTCGGCCTTTCCGAGATGATGCTTAACTCACTACACAAAAAAGGTTTCGAAGAACCAACTCCAATCCAAGCGCAAACTATCCCTTTCTTACTTCAAAATAAAAAAGACTTAATCGGCAAAGCCCAAACAGGTACTGGAAAAACTGCAGCTTTTGGTATTCCGTTGATTGAAAATATTATGCCGCATTCAAAACATGTTCAGGCAATTATTTTAGCGCCAACTCGCGAATTGGCGATTCAAGTTACTGAAGAATTAAGCAGTTTTGCGGAAGAGCAAAAAACTCGCATTATTGCAGTTTACGGTGGTCAACCAATTGAACGTCAAATTGATCGTTTAAGACGCGGTGTCGATATTGTTGTCGGAACTCCTGGTCGTATTTTAGACCATTTAGATCGCAAAACTTTGGATATTTCAAAAGTGTCATACATCGTTTTGGATGAAGCTGATGAAATGTTGAACATGGGTTTCGTTGAAGATATCGAAGCTATTTTGAAAGCGGCGCCAAAACAACGTCGTACAGTTTTGTTTTCAGCAACAATGCCGCCACACATCGAGCGTTTGGCAAAAAATTACATGAATGATTACGAAGTAATTTCAGTCGCTGCTGAGCAAATTTCTCGTGATAACATTCAACAAATTTACTTCGAAGTTTCACAATCTGATAAATTTGAAGCTCTTTTCCGTATCATCGATGTTGAAGAAAGTTTCTACGGCATGGTGTTTACGCGTACTAAAGTTGATGCTGACGAAATCTCACACAAGCTTGCTAATCGTGGTTGCCGCGCTGAAGCAATTCACGGTGATTTGTCGCAAGGTCAACGTGAAAAAGTTTTGCACAAATTTAAATCAAAACAAATCACAATTTTGGTGGCAACTGACGTTGCTGCACGCGGTATTGACGTCGACAACTTAACTCACGTTATCAACTATTCTTTGCCACAAGATCCAGAAAGTTATGTCCATCGTATTGGTCGTACTGGTCGTGCTGGTAAAAGCGGAACGGCAATCACTTTGATTACACCTTCTGAATATCGTAAATTGACCTCAATTCAAAGAATGGCCAATGCCAAAATTACTAAGCACAAAGTTCCAAACGTTGCGGAAGTAATTGAGAGCAAAAAACAACGTATCAAAAACTCTTTGGCAGAAATTATCGAAGGCGGCAATTTTGCTGATTTAGAGCCAATCGCCGAAGATATGTTGAAAGATTCTGATGCCAAAACTGCTTTGGCAGCTTTGTTGAAATTAGCTTTCAAAGATCAGTTAAATGAAAGCAATTACAGCGAAATCAACGACATCGGCGCTTACAAAAAGAATAAAGATTTCTACTACGATGATCGCGGCGCAACTGGACATCGCCCAATTGGCGGTCAAGGTCGTGGTTATGTCGATCGCAAAGGTACTGCACGTTTGTTCATTGCAAAAGGTCGCAACGACAATATGGATGCGAGAAGATTGGTCGATTTCATCCAATCGCAGACTAAAGTTGATCAACGTCGCATTGACGATGTGAAAGTTTTTGATTCTTTCTCATTCTTTGCTGTTCCATTTGAAGACGCTGAAAGAGTTTTGCAAATCTTCCAGAAACAATCTGGTGGCAGAAAATCTTTGGTTACGCGTGCTAAAGATAAAAAATAAAGTTATTTGATATGACTACTCTTTCTTCGCAAATAGAACAAATGAAAAAATATTTGCGGGAAAGAGTAGGTCGGATGGTAAATATTGAAAATATCACTGCGGAATCCTATCAACAAGAATTTGAAAACTTATTTCAAAAATGTTTACAGCTTCATCAAAAAGTTGGTCAAGATGCGGAAATTATAGGGTTATTAGCCGAAAATATTTTAAGCGAAAAAACAGCAAATGTTACTCCATTCACGGATTGGTTTTTTAAAGACAAAGTTTTCTCTAATCGTGAAATTTATGATCAAATCTTTTTTAAAAATCGTTTAAAATACAGCGATTCTAAGCTTTATAGACATTACACAGAAGCAGAAAAAAACTTCCTGGAGAAAGATTCATATTGTGACCACAAACAAAAAGAATCGAATATTACTTCTGCTAAATATTCTAAAGCACCAAATAAGTCACAGGCTGATTTCATAGTATTTTCGATGGTGCTTAATTCGTCTGAATTAAATAAAGTTTTGGATCATTTTCCTTCTTACGGAGATCGTATTGAAAAATTTGGGGAATATTATCAAAGAGGTAGAGCTTGCACAGTAACTTGGTCTGGAGCTTCGGGTTGTAATACCTACGTTATTCCATGGCAGGGTTTGCAAGTTGGAATTGTGATCGATCCAAATAAAATTGATGCTCCTAACGGCGATATGATTGCAAAAGGATCTTATGATATAATTCCTCAAGAAACGTCAGCATCGCGATTTATTCCTAGTGTTAAAGAAGACAGTAAGTACATAGGTAAACCGGTTACTCTGAGAGTATTCAAAGGTAAAACCATTACTAACCAAGCTAAGATTATCAAGGAAGATAGAAATTACCAAATTTTAGAAGAAGGTAGTATAGAAGCTTTTGCGGGTAATGTGTGGCGTAAATTCTTTAGAAGAGGATTTAATCAAACCAATGAAGTTCTATGTATAAAAAGAGTAAATGCTTCAAATCCGGTAGTCGGGTTAATCTTTGATGTAAGTGAAAAATTTAATAGACTTAACAAGTTCTTTTTAGGATTTGAGAAAGAACAAGATCGTCAAGAAATAATGCAAATTATGCGCCGCAATTCACATTTGCAGCTTTATGTTTACGACAGAAGACAGGAAGAATATACGGTTCGTGTTGTTGATAACCAGCAAGCAATTGAAATGATAGAATGTCGGCAAAATTTTACTCAGGATTTTGTGGCAAATTTGACGCCATTTTCTTCGTTATCTGCTTATGATAACAAAATGGTAAAGTCTCCAGATTCTTCTTTAAGACCAGAAGCGGCAAATAATTTAACGAAAGAGATTTTAAAAAATTCTTCCGAAAGATCTGCTTAAGAATGAGAGAGAAGTTCAATTGGAACACAATGAATGTGTGGGAATAAGTATTAGTTGATCTGCAGAAAGTGAAGGAATGGTGAGCGCGTCCGCGATTGCAAAGCAATTGCCAAAAATAAAATTTCAATGAACCCCAAGCAACTACGGAAGAAGTGCGAGATAAATATTTTTGTCGATTTGTGAAAATAAAGAGGGATGGTGAGCACGGTTGGAATCGAACCAACGACAACCTCATTAAAAGTGAGGTGCTCTACCGACTGAGCTACGTGCTCAAATAAGAAACTTATTTGAAAAAGTTAGAAAAAAATCTAACTGTCGGGAAGGAGCGGCGCATTAAAAGCATGATTCTTAAAAATGCAACAATTTTGTAGAAATCTTTTTCACTCACTTTAACTAAGCCTTATAAAAGCTGATATCGACCCATAAAAAAAGTTTCTAAATATGATAAATAAAGTCCTAACAATTATTCCGGTGCGCTTGGCATCAACACGTTTACCTAACAAACCTTTAGCGGATATTTGTGGTAAAACGATGATTCAAAGAGTTTATGAGCAGGCTCTGGCTGCTAATCTAGGAGAAGTGGTGATTGCTTGTGATGGTGAGGAAATCGCTGAAGAAGTTAAAAATTTCGGAGGTAAGTTTATTATCACTGATCCTGATCTTCCTTCTGGAACTGATCGCATTTATGCTGCTTACAAAAAATTCCACGGCGAGAATTTTGATGTGATCGTCAATTTGCAAGGTGATTTGCCCAATATTGATCCAAAAGTAATTCGTGAAGCGGCAAAGGCTGCGATCGAAAACAAGGATTGCGATATTGCTACTGTTGCATCGAAAATCAAAAATGATGAAGAAATACACAATCCTAACGTTGTTAAAATTGCTATTGCTTTCAAAGACGAAGATTTCGGTAAAGCTTTGTATTTTTCGCGTTGTGCTATCCCATTCTCAAAAGATGGCGCTGGAAATTATTATCATCACATCGGAATTTATGCCTATAAAAGTGCAGCTTTAGAAAAATTTGTGAATATGTCGCCTTCAATTTTAGAGCGTCGTGAAAGTTTAGAACAATTGCGTGCTTTAGAAAATGATTTGAAAATTTTTGTAAAAGTTGTTGATGCGCATCCGCTTTCAGTTGATACGAAAGAAGATCTAGAAGTTGTTACAAAGTTAATCGCGACAAATGAAAAAGATTAAAAAAACCATTGGCTGGAAAGAATGGTTTGGTCTTGATTGTCTAGGCCTTCCGGCAATTAAGGGTAAAATTGATACGGGAGCAAAAACTTCCTCATTACACGCTTTTAATATCGAAAATTTTTATATCGAAGATGTTGAGTATGTGAAATTTGATATTCATCCGTTGCAGAAAAATAAACGTTTAGTCCGTACTTGCGTTGCAAGAGTTATTGAGCGTCGTATGGTTTCAGATTCAGGCGGAAGAAAAGAAAAGCGCTTTGTGATAAAATCAGATTTAAGAATTGGCCAAACTAAAATTAGAATTGAAATTACTTTGGCCAATCGTGACTCAATGACTTTCCGTATGTTGCTTGGTAGAGATGCTGTTAAACAGGCAAAAATGGTGGTTGATCCATCAAAATCTTTTGCTCAAGGTAAGTTTAAACGTAAAGAAATTTTGAAACTTTATCGCACCACTAAACCCTGTAACGATCTCAGTAAATTATGAAAATTGCACTCTTAGCTTCTAATCCAAATCTTTATTCTAACCAGAGAATTGTGGAAGCTGCCCGCTCTCGTGGTCATGAAATTTCCTTCGTAAATGTTGGTGAAGCTTACATAAAAGTGGCGCCAATTGATTGTGAAGTTTTTCACGAAGAAGGCAAAAAAATAGAAAATGTTGATTACGTAATTCCGCGCATCAAGCCCGCTTTAACTTTTTACGGCACTTCAATTGTGCGCCAGTTTGAAGTGATGGGAATCAAGTGTCTGAACGGTTCTGATGCCATTACTAAATCGCGTGACAAACTTCACACTTTGCAATTAATGGCGCAACATGGCGTTAATATTCCGGTTACAAGTTTTGCTAACTCGTTTTATGACACTAAAGATTTGATTAAAATCGTTGGCAGCGCGCCGTTAGTAGTTAAATTGTTGGAAGGAACAAAAGGTGTAGGAGTAGTTTTGGCCGAAACCAATAAAGCTGCTGAAAGTGTGATCAATGCTTTTCGTAGTTTGAAAGCAGATATTTTGGTGCAGCAATATATCAAAGAATCTAAAGGCCAAGATATCAGATGTTTTGTGGTTGGTGGACAAGTTATCGCCTCAATGGAGCGTACAGCTCAAGAAGGTGAATTCCGTGCCAATATTCATTTAGGAGCGACAGCACGTGCAGTGCAAATTTCTGATGAAGAGCGTGATTTGGCAATTAAAGCGGCAAAAATAATTGGTTTAGACGTTGCCGGAGTTGACATGGTGCGTTCCAATAACGGTGCAAAATTATTGGAAGTAAATTCATCTCCCGGTTTGGAAGGCATCGAATCTGCTACAGGCATCGACATCGCGGCAAAAATGATTGAGTATTTAGAAGGAAAATAATGAAAAAATTAGAAGCAAAAAAAATCTTCAACGGCAACTGCGAATTCATGTTTGGAGCGCATAATTACAGCCAAATTCCTAAATCCCAAGAACCAGAAATTGCTTTTATCGGCGCTTCAAATGTTGGTAAATCGAGTTTGATTAATGCGATTGTTGGAAAAAAATTGGCGATTGTTTCTTCAACTCCGGGGCGCACGCGTCAGTTGAATTTCTTTAAAGTTGCCGATGGTTTTACCCAAAGTTTCTCGCAAGGATTCGTTTTAGTTGATATGCCGGGTTATGGCTTTGCCAAAGCTAAAGATAAACATATTGAACATTGGCAAAGAACGGCTTTGGAATATTTGCATAAAAGGCCGAATTTACAGCGTTTATATTTGTTGATTGATCCGATCAAAGGTTTGAAAGAAGCTGATCGCGACATGATTAATATGTTAAATGCGGTGGCAGTTTCGTTTCAGATTATTTTGACTAAGACTGATAAATTGAGCCAAGCAGAAACCAAAAAAACGGAAGAAAAAATCTTAAAAGAAATCGAAAAATGGCCAGCGGCGCATCCTAAAATTATTTTAACTAGTTCAGAAAAAGGCTACGGAATCAACGATATTCAAGACTCAATAGTTGAAGTTTTGTCGCATTTATGAAATTTTTGCTGATAATTTTTTTTACAAGTTTTGTCGTTGTGCTCCTGGTATTTTTATTAAATGCCGCTACATATAACGGCGTAAACAACACTTCCAAAAAAGAAATTTCCAATGACAAAAACTAAATCAGAAAAACAAACTAAAACTTCTGCAGTTATGGGTTTAACGCCAAAGCAGATTGTGGAAGAATTGGATCGCAATATTGTTGGTCAAACTGATGCTAAAAAAGCCATGGCAATTGCGCTTCGCAATCGTTATCGCCGTAAGTTGGTTGATAGTCCGTTGCGTGAAGAAATCGTCCCAAAAAATATTTTAATGGCTGGCCCAACTGGTGTTGGTAAAACTGAAATCGCCCGTCGTTTAGCAAAATTAGCTAACGCACCTTTTATCAAAGTTGAGGCAACAAAATTTACCGAAGTTGGTTATGTTGGTCGCGATGTAGATTCAATCATTCGTGATTTGGTGGAAATGGCGATCAAAACTTCCAAAAATGAAAAGAAAAAGGAAGTTTACGAGAAAGCGGAGAAGAACGCTAAAAAGAAAATTTTGAAAAGTTTGGTTGGCGAAACTGCAACTGATGAAACCAAAGATAAATTTTCAAAAATGCTGGAAGACGGCGAGTTAAACGATCGTGAAGTTGATATTGAAGTTGCTGACAGCGGTTCATCTTTTTCATCGAGTTTTGACATTCCTGGTGGCCAAGTTGGCATGATTAACATCAGCGAAATGATCGGCAAAGCAATTGGCGGTGACAAAACGAAAAAAGTTAAAATGACTGTCGAAGATGCCATGAAAGCTTTGATTGACGAAGAATCAGAAAAAATGATTGATGAAGACAAAATCATCAAAACAGCATTACGCTCTGTCGAAAATGACGGCATCGTATTTATTGACGAAATCGACAAAATCTGCGCCCGTTCTGGTATGAAAGGTTCTGGAACTGACGTCAGCCGCGAAGGCGTTCAGCGCGATTTATTGCCGCTTGTCGAAGGCACAACAATTTCAACCAAATATGGATTGGTGAAAACTGATCACATTTTGTTTGTTGCGTCCGGCGCTTTCCACTTGGCAAAACCTGCTGATTTACTGCCGGAATTGCAAGGTCGTTTCCCAATTCGTGTGCAGTTGAAACCGCTTACTGAAGCTGATTTGGTGCGAATTTTAAGCGAGCCAGAATCAAGCTTGATCAAACAATATGAAGCTTTGATCGGCGTTGAAAATGTCGCGTTGAATTTCACAACTGACGGCATCAATCAAATCGCTAAATTGGCGCATAAGGTGAACGCTGAAGTTGAAAATATTGGCGCGCGTCGTTTGCACACAATGATCGAAAAAATCTTGGAAGAAATCAGCTTCGAAGCCAGTGAAATGAAAGCTAAAACAAAAATTGTTATCGATGCTAAATATGTCGATGAACATTTGGGCGATTTGATTTCTAACAAAACCGATTTATCGAAATTTATTTTATAATTTCCAAAATTGTCATCCTGAGCCTAGCGCAGGATGACATTAAATTCTTATCCATAATTTTATGATTCCTCGCTATTCCCGTCCTGTAATGACCAACATCTGGTCGCAAGAAAACAAATACCAAATTTGGTTTGATATTGAAATTTATGCTTTGGAAGCACTTGAACAGTTGAAAGTTGCGCCTGAAGGAACCGCGAAAAGAATTCGCGAAAATTTCGCCAAAGCTGGCGGAGTTTTCAACGCTGCGCGTGTTGATGAAATTGAGTCGGTAACCAAGCACGATGTTATCGCATTTTTAACGCATTTAGCAGAATTAGTTGGCGAAAATTCACGTTTCATTCACTACGGAATGACCAGTTCGGACGTTTTGGACACTTGCTTGTCAAAACAACTTTCACAAGCTTCTGACATTCTGATTGATGATTTGGAAAGACTTTTAGCGGCGATTAAAAAACGCGCTTTTGAACATAAAGATACGGTTTGTGTTGGCCGTTCACACGGAATTCACGCCGAACCTGTAACTTTTGGTTTAAAGTTGGCGCGCTTTTATGCGGAATTTGAAAGAAACTTGAAACGTTTGAAAGACGCCAAAAAAGAAATTTCAGTTTGTGCAATTTCTGGCGCAGTTGGAACTTTCGCTAACGTTGATCCGTTTGTACAAAAATACGTTGCTGAAAAATTGGGTTTGGAAGAAGAATCAGTTTCTAGCCAGATTATTCCAAGAGATCGTCACGCTGCTTATTTCGCTGCTTTGGGCGTGATCGCTTCATCAATTGAAAATTTGGCAATTGAAATTCGTCATTTGCAACGCACTGAAGTTTTAGAAGCGGAAGAATTTTTCTCGAAAGGCCAAAAAGGTTCTTCAGCAATGCCGCACAAACGTAATCCGGTGTTAAGTGAAAATCTAACTGGTTTAGCGCGCATTGTTCGCAGCGCTGTTGTGCCGGCTTTAGAAAACGTTGCGTCTTGGCATGAGCGCGATATTTCGCATTCTTCAGTTGAAAGAATGATCGCGCCAGATGCTACAGTTACGCTTGATTTCGCCTTGAATCGTTTGGTTGGATTGGTTGAAAATTTGACTGTTTATGAAAAAAATATGCAGAAAAATTTAGATCGTTTAGGCGGTTTAGTTTTCTCGCAACGCGTGCTTTTAACTTTGATTGACGAAGCAGGAATTAGCCGCGAAGACGCTTACAAAATCGTGCAATCAAACGCTATGAAAATTTGGGCAGGTGAATCAAACAGCTTCCTTGAGCTTTTGAAAGCAGACAAAGAAGTGGTCGAAAAATTGGGTATGCAAAAACTCGAATCTTTGTTCGACATTTCTTATCACACCAAAAATATTGATCACATTTTTAAACAAGTTTTCGGTGCATAATTTTGATGTTGTAATTATCGGAGCAGGAGCGGCGGGCTTGATGTGCGCTGCTACTGCTTCACAACGTGGTCGCAAAGTTTTGTTGCTTGATCATGCTAGTTCAGTTGGTGAAAAAATTCGTATTTCAGGTGGCGGCAGATGTAACTTCACCAATTTAGATGTCTCAAATAAAAATTTTCTGTCGCAAAATTCTCATTTCTGCGTTTCAGCTTTGAAACGCTTCACTTCGCAAGACTTCATAAATTTAGTAAAAAAACATCAAATTGCTTTCCACGAAAAAACTTTAGGCCAACTTTTTTGCGATATTTCGTCTAAACAAATTATTCAAATGTTGCTTGATGAATGCGCGCAAGGTGCTACGGAAATCTGGCTTGAAAGCAAAGTTGAAAAAATTTCTAAATCAGAAAATAGTTTCGAAATTCTAACCACAAAAGGCCAAGTTACGGCGCAATCTTTGGTGATTGCAACTGGCGGGCTTTCTATTCCGAAAATGGGCGCGACCGGTTTTGGTTATGACGTGGCGCGCCAATTTAAAATTAAAGTTACGCAAACTTATCCCGCTTTGGTGCCGTTTACTTTTGACGAAGAATTATTGTCGCAGACCAAAAATTTATCGGGAATTTCCATACCGGCGATTGTTTCTTTGGGCAAAATTTCTTTTCGTGAAGGAATTTTATTTACTCATCGCGGCATCAGCGGGCCGGCGATTTTGCAGATTTCATCTTACTTCAAACATGGCGATAAAATCTCGATAAATTTGACGCCAGAAATCGATATTTATTCGCGATTAATTGACGAAAAAAAGTTGAAACCAAAACAAGAAATTCAAACTTTTTTAACACAATTTTTGCCGAAAAACTTGGCCGATTTTTTCGCCCAAAAAATTAATCATGGGGGAAATTTGGCTGATTTATCGAATCAAAAAATCAAAGAAATTTCTGATCTCATAAATCGTTTTAGCTTTATTCCAAGCGGAACGGAAGGTTATGCCAAGGCGGAAGTAACTTCGGGCGGAATTTCGGTTGATGAAATTTCCTCGAAAACTTTTGAAAGCAAAAAAGTGCCGAATTTATTTTTTATCGGCGAAGTTTTGGACGTCACTGGTTGGCTTGGCGGTTATAATTTTCAATGGGCTTGGGCCAGCGGTAAAGCGGCCGGAGAAGCAGTTTAGTTTTTATGAAATCACCGGCAAAAATATTAAAAAAAGTTTTTGGCTACGACAAATTTCGTGGCGAACAAGAAGCAATTATTAACGAAATAATTGCTGGCAAAAATTGCTTCGTCTTGATGCCAACTGGCGGCGGGAAGTCTTTGTGTTATCAAGTTCCGGCTTTGTGTTTGGAAGGAATGGCGATTGTGGTGTCGCCGTTGATTGCTTTGATGCAAGATCAAGTTAGCGCTTTGAATCAATTAGGAGTCAGCGCTGCTGCTTTGAATTCGTCGATCGATTTTTCGGAAGTGCGCGTGATTAAAGATATGATTCGCGATCAACAGCTTGATTTGCTTTATGTCGCTCCAGAACGTTTGTTAAGCGCGGAATTTTTAGAGTTAATTTCACAAACTAAAATTTCACTTTTTGCCATTGATGAAGCGCATTGCGTTTCGCAATGGGGACATGATTTTCGACCGGTCTACACGGAATTATCTTTGTTGGCGCAAAAGTTTCCGCAAGTGCCGCGCATCGCTTTGACAGCGACCGCAGACAGTCCAACTCGTAAAGATATTGTTGAGAAATTAGCACTGCAAAATGCCAAAACTTTTATCAGTAGTTTTGATCGTCCCAATATTTTTTATTCAATTGTTGAGAGCAATAACAGCCGCAAACAGCTGCTCGATTTCATCAAAGAAAATCATCCAAATGACAGCGGAATTGTTTATTGTTTGTCGCGTAAATCGGTGGAAGAAACGGCGCAATGGTTGTGTAAAGAAGGTTTCAACGCCTTTGCTTATCACGGCTCGATGACTGCAGAAATGCGTCGCAAAAACCAAGAAAAATTCTTACTGCGCGACGGTGTAATTATGGTGGCGACAATTGCTTTCGGCATGGGAATTGACAAGCCAGACGTTCGTTTTGTGGCGCATTTAAATATTCCTAAAAATATTGAATCTTATTACCAAGAAACTGGTCGCGCCGGACGTGACGGATTGCCGTCAAATGTGTGGATGTCTTACAAAATGGCTGATGTGGTGATGCAGCGTAATTTTATTGAAGCGTCGGAAGCGCCGGAAAATCAAAAAAGAATCGAGCATCAAAAGCTCAGCGCTTTGCTTGGTTTATGCGAAGCTACAACTTGTCGTCGTCAAATTTTGCTCGAATATTTCAACGAAAAATCATCGCCTTGCGGCAAGTGCGACAATTGTCTAAATCAGGTGGAAACCTTTGATGGAACTATTGCGGCGCAAAAGGCAATCTCGTGTGTTTATCGCACTGAGCAGCGTTTTGGCGTGGGATATTTAGTTGATGTTTTGCTCGGCAATATTGATCAGCGTATCAAAAATTTCGGCCATGATCAAATCAGCACTTTCGGCATCGGCCAAGAGTTTTCGAAAATGCAGTGGAATAGTATTTTTCGTCAGCTAGTTGCGATGAATTTTTTGCGTGTCGATATGGAAAACTACGGCGCGTTGAAAATTACTGATGTCGGCAAAGATTTTTTACGCAATAAAGAAAAAGTTCAGCTCCGAAAAATTGTGGCCAAAGTTAAAAATAAAAAAGCGGTGATGGCAGAAAAGTCGAAGAAAAATTCTGTTTATAGTTTGGAAAGTGACGCGGAAAATCAGTTATTTGCTGAGCTAAAAGCCAAGAGATTGGAAATCGCCAAAGCACAAAACTTGCCGCCTTATGTGATTTTCCATGATAAAACTTTGATTGAGATGGCCACAATCAAGCCAAATTCTTTAGATGAAATGGCGAAAATTAGTGGAGTTGGTGAAGCTAAAATTAAAAAATATGGCGCGATATTTTTAGAAATTTTGCAAAGCTGATTACAGCGCCGAAGCGGGTTTTGTGGTGTTGTGCAGTTAGTTATTTATACCATTTTGCAATGATGGTTTTCACTTTGCTTCTTACTTCAGCAAGTTTTTCGCTGGCAGTTGCTTCATCGCGCAGTGAAGTTCCGATAGTTTCAATATCGTCAAATCCCATAAAACCGTACATTGCTTTTGATTGCAGTGCGATGGTGTTCCAGTTCGGATAGTCGAAGTTGAAAGTTTCTTCCGAATAAATTCCACCCGAAGTGAATAAAGTCAGAACTTTTTTACCGGCCATTGATTTCACGCCGTAATCAAAAGTTTCGCCTTTGAAAATCACCGCATCTAAGTAAGCTTTAACAGCGGCGGGAATTCCGAAATTGTGCATTGGATAAGCCAATACAACAACATCAGCTGATTTAATTTGTGCGATTAATTGATCGTTTTTTTCGAGCGTTTTTGCTTCTACCGCATCAAGTTTTTGACCACCATAATTTCTTTTGTAATAAGCTTGAATTGAAGCTTCGTCAAAGATTGGCATTGAATCTTTCAACAAATCTAAAGTTTCAATATTTTGACTTTTGTTTTCTTCCAAAAAAACATCCAAAAGTTTTTTGGTGTTAGAAGTAGAGCCAGTTGGCAAGTATTTTACGACGAGAGTTTTCATAGATTTTTTTGTTTGAGGTTGAGGTAAAAATTAAGGTTTTTATCTATTCGGGATACGGTAACGCATCACGAGCTACCCTCTCCTTGGGGATCTCATCCCGTATATCAAAGGAACATACGAGATAATTAAAGATAGAAACATCTTTACTAGTTTCTTTTAGTAACTAGCTTTTTATAAGCAACCTACTTTTTAAAAGAAAGTCATAAAAATTTCGAAAAAATTTTTACCTTTATTTTGAGCAGTATTTTCAAGAGTTTACGCTGATATTGAGTTGTAGTAAAATAGCGTAAATTCATAACACATAATTTTTTTACTTATGATCAAAATCAGAAAATCAAATGAACGCGGTTACGCTGATCACGGCTGGTTGAAGTCTTTTCACAGTTTTTCATTTGCCAATTATTACGATCCGAATCACATCCATTTTGGAAATTTACGCGTAATTAACGAAGATTACATCGCAGCTGGAGCCGGCTTTGGCAAGCATCCGCACAATAATATGGAAATTATAACTTATGTAATTTCTGGTGCACTTTCACATCAAGATTCGATGGGAAATTCTTCGACAATTTTGCCAGGAGAAGTGCAAATTATGAGCGCTGGAACCGGAGTTTTTCACTCAGAATTTAATCATGAGACACATGGTGAAACTCATCTTTTGCAAATTTGGATTTTGCCAAAATTACGTGAAATTGCGCCGCGTTATGACCAAAAATCTTTTACTCAAGATTTCGAAAAAAATGATTTAGTTCTTGTTGTTTCGGGTTCAGGACGTGATGGCTCAATTGAAATAAATCAAGATGCGGAAATTTTTGTCGCTAAGTTTAATGAAGGAAAAAATATCGATTTTGTCGTGACAAATAATCGTAAAATTTGGATTCAAATGGTTGCTGGGAAAATTTCGGTTAATGGTGAAATACTTGAAAAAGGTGACGCCGCAGCAATTACCAATGAAGAAATGATTAAAATCGTTGCTCAAGAAAATTCCGAGTTTCTACTTTTCGATCTCTAATAAATTTTAACTAAAATTAGTTATGGAAGAAAAAGAACTTTTAGAAAGCGAAGAAAAATATTTAGCGCGATTGCGTACAATTGTTGAAGAGACGATTGAGCAAGAAAAATTGATCATTAATAACTTGCTCAATCCTCCTTCCGAGATGCTAACTCGTGGTCAGAAGATTTCAGATAAAATGGCGAGTTTTGGTGGAAGTTGGAAATTTATAATTTCATTCGCTGTAGTTTTGATAGCGTGGATTGTGCTCAATATAGCAATGGCAACCACAGCTTTTGATCCCTATCCGTTTATTTTATTAAACTTGGTTTTGTCGTGTTTGGCGGCAATTCAAGCGCCGATTATTATGATGAGTCAAAATCGCTTGGAAGAAAAAGATCGCAAGCGCAGTGAAAACGATTATTTGATCAATCTTAAAGCTGAAATCCAGATTCGTAGTTTGCATCAGAAAATGGATTTGCTGATTGAAGAACAGATAAAAACACTTTTCGAATCACAAGCAAAGCAAATGGAGATTTTGAAAAAATTAGAAGAGAAAAGTGAGCTGCGGTAATTTGTTAAATTAATTACCTAAAAATCTTTTCACACGACGATGGCAATAAGGCTGTTTGCCGTTGTGAGTGTAGTAGTTTTGATGATAAAGTTCAGCCGGCCAAAACTTTGGAGCGGCGATTAATTTTGTGGCTATTTCTAAGTCTTTTTCTTCAAGAATTTTAATCAGTTTTTCGGCAATTTTTTTCTGTGCTTCATCAACATAAAAAATAGCGGATAGATATTGTGGTCCAATATCAGGGCCTTGGCCGTTGGTTTGAGTTGGATCGTGAATTTCAAAAAATACTTTAGCTAAAGTTTCAAAATCGGTTTTTCTTTTGTCGAAAACCACTTCGACAGTTTCAAGATGTCCGGTTTTTTTAGTGCAAACTTGTTCGTAAGTTGGATTCGCAACATCGCCGCCCATATAGCCTGAACGCACTGAGTTCACACCTTTTTCTTGTTTCAACAAATATTCCACGCCCCAAAAACAGCCGGCAGCGAAATAAGCAGTTTCAAAATTATCTTCTTTTTTGACTTCAACAAAATCGAGCGAAATGGAATTTACGCAATAACGCGCATCTTTGGTGGTGAAGCCTTCACCGTGAAAAATATGACCTAAATGTCCGTCACATTTTTGGCATAAAATTTCGATTCTGCGGCCGTCACGATCTAAAACTTTTTTTACGGAATTAGGAAATTCATCGTCAAAACTTGGCCAGCCGCAGCCAGAATCAAACTGACTTTCTGTCGAAAAAAGTTCGCTGCCGCATTGTTTGCAAAAGTATTTTCCAACTCGATTATTTTCAAAAAATTCGCCGCTAAAAGGCATCTCAGTGCCTTTATTGATGATAACTCGAGCTTCTTCGGGAGTTAACTTTTTTAGCTTCATACTCTGAATAGTTTTGTTTAATTTATAAAATGATCAGATTAATGTTGAGTTCTCTTAATTTGAAAAGGAAGTCAGAGATATTAAATTGTCATTTTCCTAAAAATAATAAACGAAATTGGTCCCTAAAAATGTTAAAAAGAATTTCAATTTTTTTGATTGCTGTAACATTATTTTTTACAGCAATTGTGGAAGAGTCTTTGGCAAGAGCTGGCGGACGCTCTTCTCGTACTTCATCTAGTCGTTCTTCAACGAGTTATTTCAATCAAGGTTCGCGTGGCAGCAAAACTTTTGAAGGTGGCTCAGCGAATGGTAAAAATTACGCGCCGATGCAGCGCACGAATCAGCAGCAAAATTCTAATAATCAGGCCAATCAAAATGGTGTGCCAAATCAAGGAGCACAACCAAATAACAATCCTAACTTTTTCCAGCGTAATCCATTTTTAACAACTTTTGGCGCAGCTTTGGCGGGTTCTTGGCTTGGTCATATGTTGTTCGGATCTTCGGCAATGGGCATGGGTGGTGGCTCGGGTGGATTTATGCTGAATTTGTTGATGATGGCGGCAGGAGCATTTTTGGTAGTGACTTTAGTTAAATTTTTTACCAGATCGAAAAATTGCCAAACTGCTAATCAAAGTTTCGGTAACCAATTTTCTGGTACTAATTTTTCACAACAAGCTTTTACCAAGCCAGTAGTTTCTAATATCGCTATCAGCAACGAAGATAAAAATAAATTTCAGTATTTGTTGGTCGATATCCAAAACGCGTGGTCTAATCAAGATATGACGGCGTTGAAGACTTTATGTACTGCCGAAATGGCCAAATATTTTTCTGATTCTTTAGCACAAAATGCCAGCCAAGGTTTGGTTAATAAAGTTGAAGAAGTTGATGTGACAATGCTTGAAATTTCAGAAAGTTGGAGCGAAGGCGAAATGCAATACGCAACAGCGGTGATTGAATGGTCGAGTTTTGATTTTATGGTTAACGTTGGCAAAAATCCGCAAGATGCAGATTATATCGCTGAAGGTGGCAATCGTAGTTTAGTTATGACAACTGAAGCGTGGACCTTTGTTAGATATGGTTCAAACGCCAATTGGATTTTGTCGGCAATTGCCCAAGTAGAATAATTTAAAGCAGTATTTTCAGTGATTAGAGTTAAAGATTTATCGATTTCATTTTCTGGCCACGAAGTTTTTTCGGAAGGCAATTTTATCATCAACGGCCGTGAAAAGGTTGGTTTGATTGGACGCAACGGTAGCGGCAAATCGACCTTTTTAAAACTAATTTTAAAAAAATTAGAACCAGATGAAGGCGCAGTTGAAATTCCACGCGGTTACAGAATTGGTCACTTAGAACAACATATTCATTTTACCCACGAAACCGTAATGGATGAGATCTGTTCAGTTTTGCCGCCGGATCGCGAACATGAAGGTTGGAAAGGCGAAAATATTTTATACGGTTTGGGTTTTTCTTACGATGATTTATACAAAGATCCGAAGAAATTTTCTGGTGGTTATCAGGTAAAATTAAACTTGGCGAAATTGTTGTTGATGGAGCCACAAATGTTGTTGCTCGACGAGCCGACTAACTATCTCGATATTCACTCAATTCGCTGGTTGAAAGAGTTTTTGCAAGAATGGGAAGGCGAATTGATTTTGATTACGCATGATCGTGCTTTCATGGATGCCGTGATCACGCACACTTTGATTATTCACCGTAAAGGTTTCCGTAAAGTTCCGGGAAACACCCAAGGTTTGAAAGAGAAAATTGCTGCTGAAGAAGAAATTTACGAAAAAACTCGTCTTAACGAAGAAAAGAAACGTGAGAAAACTGAAGAGTGGATAAACCGTTTTAAAGCCAAAGCCAGCATGGCTTCTCGCGCTCAGTCACGTGCTAAAATGTTAGAAAAACAAGAAGTGAAAGAGAAGTTGGAAACGGTAGAAACTTTAGAGTTTAACTTCACTCACAAGCCTTACGGCAGTAAAGAAAACATGATCGAAGCTGAAGGATTGGCGTTTGGCTATAATCCGGAACATCGGTTAATTAATAATTTGTCGTTCAAAGTTGCTGATGGTGATAAAATCTGCGTTATTGGTAAAAACGGTAAAGGTAAATCAACTTTGCTTAAGCTTCTAACTCAAGATTTAGCACCACTTCACGGCAGCATCAAATGTAATCCGAAAGTTGAAATCGGTTATTTTGGTCAGATGAATATTGATCGTTTGAACAATAATTTAACGATTTACGAAGAGTTGCAAAAAGTTGATGAAAAACTGCCAGTAACCAGAGTACGTCAGGTTTGCGGCAATATGATGTTTTCATCAGACTTGGCCAATAAAAAAATAGGCGTGTTGTCGGGCGGTGAAAAATCACGAGTGATGCTTGGAAAAATTTTGTTGAAAGGCGCCAATTTATTATTGCTCGACGAGCCGACAAACCATTTAGACATGGAATCTTGTGATGCCTTACTTGAAGCAATCAAAACCTTTGAAGGTGCAGTAGTTACGGTTACTCATGACGAGCATTTCTTGAACGAAATAGCCAATAAATTGATTGTCTTTGATGATAACAAAACATTTACTTTTGAAGATTCTTACGAATTCTTCCTGAAGAGAATTGGTTGGAAAGATCAATAAAAACGTGCTAAATGCACGTTTTTATTGATCTTTGGGCAAAGGAGCGCGTAAGCGCGACGCATGCCCAGGCGGTGAATCGTCTTCGAGTAAAACGCAGTTTTGCGAGAAAAGCGATCCACCGTTGCCGAGCTAAGTATTAATGTTTTTAGTGCAGGAGCGCGTAAGCGCGACGCATGCCCAGGCGGTGAATCGTCTTCGAGTAAAACGCAGTTTTGCGAGAAAAGCGATCCACCGTTGTCCAGACGAGTATTAGTATTTTTGGTGCTTAAAGTCCCAAAATAATTTTAAATTTTAACAGTTAACAATGATCACAATTCGCCCAGCAAAAGAACAAGATTTCAGTGAAATTTGGCGTATTTTCAAAGATGTAATCGCCAAAGGTGATACTTACGTTAATCGTGCAGAAACTACAGCCAAAGAAGCTCACGATAAATGGATGGCAAAAGAAGCTACAACTTTTGTTGCGGAAATTGCGGGTAAAATTGTTGGTGCTTATTTGTTGCGTCCAAATCGAGTCGATCGCGGATCTCACGTTGCCAATGCCAGCTATATTGTTGATCAAAATACCCGTGGTTTAGGAGTTGGCAAAACTTTGGCAAATCACTCCATTGAATCGGCCAAGGCTGCGGGATATAAAGCTATGCAGTTTAATTTTGTGGTTGCGACTAACGAAGCTGCTGTGAATTTATGGAAAAATGTTGGTTTTAGAATTATTGGCACCATTCCTTCAGGCTTTAATCACGCCACTTTAGGTTATGTTGATGCTCACATTATGTTTCGTGAATTATGAAAAAAATATTTTTGATTTTTTCTATTATTTTCTTGCTTAATGAATCAGCTTGGGCACAGCAGCAGGTTGATTTAACAGATGCAGTTTGTCAGGTCAGTGAAAGTTGTAAGAAAGTTTGTCAATTTGATATCGCAGATAAATTTGATGAACTTTCTGATGATCAAAAGAAGCTTACGATTTTATGCGCTCAAGATATGATGCAAAAATTGAATTCAAATCAGATGTCTTTGCAGAAACAAAGTTTTGCCCCACAAAAATAATATTTATTATCAGTTTGAATTAGTTAGCTCTTCAGCTTCGTACATTTTTTTGTAAAAACCGTTACGGGCGAGTAACTCTTGATGTGAGCCAGTTTCGGCGATTTGTTGGTCTTTCACAAAAATTATGCGGTCACAATTTATGATTGAAGAAAGACGATGAGCCACGGTTATTACAGTTTTATTTTTTCCTAAATTGCTGATTAAATCGTTGATTATCTTTTCGTTTTGATTGTCTAGCGCTGAAGTTGCTTCATCAAGCAATAAGACTGCAGAATCTTTTAAAATAGCACGAGCAATTGCGATTCTTTGTTTTTCTCCGCCAGAAAGTTTCCCTCCTTTTTCACCGACAAAATGATCTAATTTATCGTCTAAACTATTGATGAATTGCAGTGATGCATTTTTTTCAATCAAATTTTCAACTTGTGTGCGAGTTATCTTAGAATCAGCGTAAGCGATGTTTTCAAAAATAGTTCCGGAAAAAATAAAGCAGTCTTGCGAAATATAAGAAAAACAATGGCGCAAATCAGCTAAAGCAAGTTGAGTAATTTGTTGATTATTGATGGTTATCGATCCGGAATTTACGTCATAAAAACGTAATAAAAGTTGTAAAATTGTGCTTTTTCCAGAGCCACTAGAGCCAACTATAGCAATTTTTTCACCATTTTTTATTTCGAGATTGAAATTGTTTAAAATTTTATTTTGTGGTTGTGCGGGATAAGAAAAATCAACGTTATTGAATTTAATCGTTACTTCATTGTTCGTTGCAAATTTGATCGGATTTTTAGTTTCTTTTACCGGAGATTCGATTTCGAGTAATTCAAAAATTCGTGCAACCGCAGCGGAAGAACTTTGTAATTGACCAGCAATTTGGCTGATTGAGACCAAAGATACGGCGGTAATTATCGAATAAAATATGAAGGAAGATAATTCGCCGGCTGAGATTTTATTATTTAAAACATCATGACCACCAATCCAAAGAACTACGGCGATTGCACCGAACGCTGCTCCGATAACCAAAGCGACCATTAATGATCGGATACGAATTCGCTGCAACGAGATATTGAGATATTGGTTTGATAAATCGCTAAATTTACCAGTTTCTTTATCTTCGCACAGGTAAGATTGGATGGTTTTCAAACCGTTAATGCTTTCTTCGATTTGGGCCCCGGTTTTAGCAGCAGCAGCTTGAGTTTGAGTTGAAAAATTTTTGACACGTTTTCCCAAAATAATTATTGGTGCAATTGCCAAGGGAATTAGAGCGAGAGTAAGCAAAGTTAGTTTTATGCTGGTACAAAATAGCAAAATAATGCCACCAA
Organism: Alphaproteobacteria bacterium; assembly: GCA_021151765.1. Lineage (GTDB taxonomy): Bacteria > Pseudomonadota > Alphaproteobacteria > Rickettsiales > UBA1997 > UBA2645. The sequence continues at coordinate 40,585 of JAGKWR010000001.1, read as the reverse complement.
AAAAAAATAAGGAATTACGCAATAAAAATGACGAGGTGCTGCTGATAGTTTCGTAAAGCAAAGCAGTGTCGAGCGTCAATCTGGAAACGACGTCGTTGGTTTTTGTTACTTCGAAAAATTCGGTCGAAACTCGTAAAATATGGCTATAAACTTTTTTGCGTAAATCAGCGATTACTTTCTCAGCGATGCTGTTTACAAGGTAAGAACGATAGTAGCCGGCAACTGCCATTATCACAACGCCGACGATGAAAGTTAGTAAAGATAAATTTAACAAATGAACATCGTTTTTACTGAAGCCGAAGTCTATCATGCATTTGATGGCGCGGCCGAAAAATAGTATCATTGCCGCTGTAACAAAAAGAGCGAGCAAAGCTTGTGAAACTTCTTTTTTATAGGGTTTAAAAAGTGGTTTTAAATGCGAAAAATTATGCCAGTTGATCGGTTTACGATTTTTGTTTTTTGACATTTTATAAAGTGATCTCGATTAAATCGTTGAAAGAGGCGATTTTGACATTGGCGTCTTCGAATTTTCCTAAATAACCAGTTTGTTCCAATAAATCGATATCAGATTCATTGGGAACAACAAACACTAAGTCTTCACTTAAGAACGTAATTTTTTTTGTTTCTAAAACTTTAGAAATTGCGCCGCGATATTTTGGATTACTCAAATAAGACAAGTATTTATCAAGTTTCGAGGTAAGAGGTTTTAGTGCTGTGTCTTTATCGGAGGAATTGTTGTAGTCGTTAATAAAGTTGCAGGCTTTGAAGTCGAAAAAGTAAAAATGATTATCTTGTAAGAATGCAGTTTCGCATAAGAATAATTTAGCTTTATCGCCATCAAAACTGTTATTTAGAAAGTAGTCTTTGCCGTTGGTATGACCTGACTGGTTCATTGAGTTAATAAGATCGGCTAACAATTTCTTAGATATGTCGACGGTTTTTTCTTCGGAAATGGGTTTGGTATTTTCTGCTTCTGTCGTAGTGCTTTTATCTTGGCTTTCTTGATTCGTAATTTGAGTAGAAAGACTATTTTTTATTGCCTCAACATTTCTATTTTTTTGCTCTTCAAGAGATTTTGATAGGTTCAGTATTGACGCTTTTATCTCTTCAAAATTTTTAGTATTTTGAGTTAAGTTATCGTCTTCTTTTTGAGAAACTAAATTTGTGATTTGAGTAAAAAGATTTTGGCTAATTTCCTTCATAGTATCTTGTGCATCAGCCATGGCAGCGTCTTGAGCGATTTTCCAATCGTTCATTCTGCTTTGTAGATCTTCTGTTTTATGAATTGCAATCGCCACCTGTTTTTCTGATTCCATGCGCAATTTAATTTCATCTTCTTTTTCTTTGCGAATAGTTGAAATTTCATTCAACAGGGCTTCGATTTTTTTGTTATCGGAGGCAATATTTTGACGCATTTGGTTTTGGGCGGCCTCATTATCACGAAGATATTCCTTATTTCTTTGTTCTAACTCCTCGAGTTGCTTTTCGAGATTTTTCTTAACTGAGAGATATTTTGTTAAAAAAACAGCTGCTAAGGCAGCAAAGAAAAAGGTGCTAACTGCGAAAAAAATAGCCATTATTAGTTATAGTTCAATGTTATCAATCAATCTCACACCTTCGATAAATGCAGCAGCGAAAAGGCGGCAAGGCGTTTTTTGATCAAAAATAGTTACCAATTTTAAATCTTGTGCTGTACGAACTTCCAAATAATCAATTTTTTCAAAACCACTTTCCAGTAATTTTTGCTGTTTTTTTGCTAAAATTTCTAGTAGCTGTTGCGGATTGTTAAGGAGTTCGTTTTTGATTTCTTGTAATGTATTAAAAAGTTGCGCTGCTTTTATTATTCCTGATTCAGACAATCTTTGATTGCGTGAAGACATCGCTAAACCATTAGTCTCACGTACAGTTTCTTGCGAAAAAATTTCGACATCAAAATTAAAATCATGAACTAATTTTTTGATGATGGCGAGTTGTTGAAAATCTTTTTCGCCGAATATTGCGACGTGTGGTTTTACGATGTTAAACATTTTGGTGATAATTAAGGCAACTCCATCGAAATGTCCGGGACGAGTGCTACCACAAAGACAATCGCTTAAATTTTTGACTTTTATTGTATTTGAAATTTCGTCTTCAAAAAGTTCTTCATCGCTTGGTAAAAACACATAATCAACCTTTAGATTTCGTAGTCTTGCGAGATCATTTTCAATTTGGCGTGGATAATTTTTAAAATCGTTAGGATCATTAAATTGAGTTTTATTAACGAAAATACTGACAATAATTATGTCGCCTAGATTTTGTGCAGTTTCAATCAAAGCGAGATGACCATCGTGCAAAGCACCCATTGTTGGGATAAAAACAATTTTTTTATGATTTCTGCGTTCATAATCGACAGCCAAGGTGATTTCTGCGATCGTTGTTTTAGTTAGCATTTGATTTAGAAGGGCTAGTTTTGTTATTAAAATTTATTGAAAAAGACAAAGCGCGAGCGATTCCAGCAAGGTCGTTTTTAGTTTCTTCAAAGGTAAAATTTTCACTAGTAAAAATTTTTATGACTTCGTTTTCTTGGCCAAATCCGATTTCTAGAATTACGCGTCCTTGTGGTTTTAAAAATAAAGGAGCTTTTTCGGCAATTTTACGATAGAAATCAAGTCCGTCTAATCCGCCATCAAGTGCTAAATGTGGTTCAAAATTTTTCACTTCCGCTTGTAGGGAATTAATTTCTGGGCTTGGTATGTAGGGTGGATTTGAAATTATTAAATCGAATTTTGAGTTTGGATTTAAAGCGGTAAATAAATCAGAGTGTGTGATTTCCAAACGACTTTTTACGCAATGATTTTCGGCATTTTTTGTAAAAATCTCGAGTGCTTTTTCGCTAATATCCAGACCTTGAGCCGTTGCATTGGGATAAAGTTTTAAAATTGTGATGATCAAACAACCAGTGCCAGTGCCGATTTCAAGTATTTTAAGAGCATTACTTTTATCGGGAAATTTTTTGATTACTAATTCAATTAAACTTTCTGAATCTGCTCTGGGATCAAGAGTATCTCGTGTTACGATAAAATCGTGACCATAAAATTCACGATTTCCAATAATTTGAGAAACCGGTTCACGATTACAGCGACGTTTAATCAGAACGAAGAATTTTTCTGACAAATCATCGGAAATTATTTTATCAGGATAAAAAATAATCTGCTCCTTAGAAACAGAAAGGGCGTGAGTTAGTAAAACTAATGCATCTAGTTTACTATTGCTCACGCCCGCATTTTCTAACTGACTTTTGGCTTGTGCTAAAAGATCAGAAATTTTCATTAATTAAAATTTACCAAGAATTTCACGAGTTGGGGTCTCATTGATCAAGAAATCGAGATTTTTCTCTCTGCGAATATCGAAGACTGCGACATCATCTTTACTAAGTGGATTTTTAGCGCTTAATTCTTTGGCAATTGGTTCTAAGCCAGAAACAAATCTTTTTAAGAAAATTTGGTAAGGATCTTCTTCAACTATAGGTTGATTATTTGTATTGTTTTCGGCTGAAGGAGTTGCAGGAGTTGTCGCCGCAGTTTCTGTTGTTGCTGTAGAAGTGCTAGCAGGAATAGAGTTACTCGCATTTAGATCAGCAGATTGAACTGTAGCAGGTTCTTCTTTCTTTTTTTCAGCAATTTGAGTTAAACCATTTTTAACATAGGTGATTAAGCTTTCACTCTTTTCAATTTTTACTGTAACGCTTCCTGAAGGGAGAGAGTCGTCTTGGAAAGAGTCGATTTGTCCATTAACCAGTATTTTATATAGTGGGTTTGAAAACTCTAAATTGTTTATTTTTACAGATTTACTGTATTGAACAGGAGTTTCTTGAATTTGGGTTGGATCATTTTGAACTTGTGTATCTCCGTTTTGCACAGGAGTTGACAAGTACTCAGCATCAAAAATGAAATTACTTTTTACCATATTCATCGATGGAGCAGGAGTTAAATCCTGGGATGTAACTCCGCTGCTATCAGTTGTAGTATTGGTCGTTGACGGATTTTGATTGGATGTTGTGGTGGCTGGAGCTGAAGCGCTCGTATTCACGACGTCAGAAGCTGGAGCTGAAGGATTAGTAGAGTTGCCGATTGTAATTTCACCTGTTTTAATTCCTTCTATGACTTTTTTCTCGGAAGAATTCTTATAAACGCTCAATAAATCAAAACCTTCTATGTCTTTGATAGTGGCTAAAACTTTTGTTTTGATTTGTTCATTTTCTTCCTGATTTGATTCCAAAGAAAATTCGGCTGATCCTGAAGTGTAAATAGTATTTTTATCAGCATCAGTAACACGATGTCCTAAATCCTTATATGAAAATTTAGTAATCATGCTGTCAGAAATAGTTGCGGAAATTTCTGGCTGATTGTTGAACTCAACTAATCCCGAAATGTTAGAATCAGTATCTAAAACGGAAACTTGCTCAATTTTAGAGACGGAAAATTGATTGCTAAATATGCCAGAATTAGCTTCGAGATTTGTAATGGTGACCTGATATTTACTGAATGCCGGATTTGGAATGGAAAATTTTAAATCTTTAACAGAGATTTTCTGATTAAGTGGAAAGCCTGAGACTGAAACTTCCCCAGCAGACATGTAAGAGCTATTTTCGCTAATCATGTTATTGATTTGCTTTTCAATTTGTCCGGTTTTGAAAAACCAAAAAACGCTATGAGCCACACCAAGAACTACAAGGATAACGCTTGATTTAACGATAATAGTTTTATTCATATCAGTTTAAATTTGTTTATTACATTGAAACGTTACGAGTTTCATCAGGAACGATGAGTGTCAAGCCGTCTAACTCTTTAGTCATAACGATTTGGCAGCCAAGTCTTGATGTTGGAGTAAGTCCAAAAGCGAGATCAAGCATGTCTTCTTCATCTTCGCTAGGTTCGTTTAGTAGGTCGTAGAAGTTTTTATCAACAACAACGTGGCAAGTTGAACAAGCCAAAGAACCTTCACAAGCTCCTTCCAAATCGATGTTGTTATTGTGTGCTGCTTCTAAAACTGTGGTTCCAACTGGCACGTTAAATTCTTTAGTTTCGCCTTTATCGATGAAAATAATTTTTACTGTTTCGGTCATTGCTAATTTTTGCTACTTGAAGATAAATAAGAACTGGTAAGACAAGAGCTCGTTTTTTTACAAATCACCAATTTAAAAAACAAAGAATTTTAAAAGCTTTTTCAAATTTAATACTCAGCCATGACAAAAGTTGTTTTGTATCAACCAGACATTGCCGGAAATGTTGGCACAATCATTCGCACATGTGTGTGCTTTGACGTTGAATTGCATATTATCGAACCTTGCGGATTCCCCTATGACGAGCATCGCGTGCGCAAATCAGCTCTAGATTATTTCGATAAAGCGAAAATTTTTCGTCACGATTCTTTCGAGAATTTTTGGCAAAATGAAATTGTCGCCAAAAACCAAAGATTGGTTTTGGCGAGCACTAAAGCCAGTCAAGATTATCGCAATTTCGAGTTTGCAGAAAATGATGTTTTAATGTTCGGTCGTGAAAGCGCTGGTGTGCCTGATGAGTTGGCGATGCAAGCTCATCATCGTTTATTTATTCCGATGAAAAATGGAATGCGTTCGCTCAACGTGGCAATTTCCTGTGGAATAGTTTTAGCCAAAGCAGTAGAGAAATTATGAACGAATTTTTACAAAATATTTTCGCGCCACAAGTTAGTTTTGAAGGTAACGCTGATTTAGAAAAATTGTGCAAAACCTTCGCCCAGCTTTATCGCATCGAAATTTTTAAAGATGGTTTAGATTTAATTTTGACGAAAGTGGAACAAAGAGATTTGAAGTTTGAAGTCAAAATTACCAAAGGTTGGGATACTAATTTGGGCTGCTATTTAACCGAGCAAAGCAAGGTTTTTAACAAGTTGATGGGTAGTTTTTCAAATAGTGTAAAGAAAACCATAATCCTGCGCCAAGTCACTGCCAACTTGATGGCACACGAGATGGCGCATGCTTTGGAATTTGAAAGCGGTATTAATTTGGGTGAAGAATTCCGCAAATGTATTGCGCTCGACATGAATGGTCGCAAGCCTTCGAGCGTTGTATTGCAAGGTGAAATCAAAAGATTGATGGTCGACGCGTTGAAAGCTTATCCGCAACATCAGTTTATTTCTGAATTATTCGCGCGTTATTTTGAATTGCTCAGCGTATCGCGAAACGTGCGGGCGACAGGAGATTTTACCACGTCAGAAGTGATGGATTTTTTTGCCAACACTACAAATTTCATCACCAAGATTTTTAATCCAAAAATTCAGCGTAAAATTGATCAAGATATCGCTCAAAAAACAGCGTTAATTGTTCAAGAAAAACAGAAAGAAGCGCCGCAACAAAAGTTTCAAGAACGTGTGGAATCTTTGCGAAAAAAGACGCAAGGTTCATGGTCAAAAGGCGTTAAATCAAACGCTATGTGGCAAGCTGGTTGGCAAAAAACTCAAGAATTAGAAGATAAAAAATAATGGCAGTTTACACAAAAGTTTCTTCTGCGGAAATAACTCAGCATTTAAAAGATTATAACCTTGGTGAATTGGTCGCGATGCATGAAATTATTGATGGCATCGACAATTCAAATTTCATTTTAGAAACGCAAAAAGGCAAATTTATTTTAACGATTTTTGAGTCGCGAATTAACAAAAATGACTTGCCATTTTTTGTGAATTTCAAACTGCATTTATCGCAGAAAGGAATTTATTGTCCGGCTCCGATCCTTGATAATCAAGGTTTGGCAATCACCGAAATCAAAAATAAAAAATCGCTAATTGTCACTTTCTTAAACGGCACAAGCTTGAAGCCGCGCCAAGATGGCTATTATGAAACTATCACGCCGCAACATTGTTTTGAAGTTGGTAAAATTTCAGCACAACTGCACGTGGCGGCGCAAGATTTTAAAGTAGCGCGCGACAATGATTTAGGTGCGGCGCATTTTGCGAAATTATTTAATAAATTTGCTCATTTGCTTGATGATTATCAAAAAGATTTGCGAGCGGAAATTGAGCAAAATATTGCGTTCATCAACAAGAATTGGCGCGTTGATTTGCCTAGTTGCGTCGCCCATCTTGATTTATTTCCCGACAATGTTTTTTTTGATCAATTTGGCAAAGCAAGTGGTGTGATTGATTTCTATTTTTCAGCTCGTGAGTTGATGATTTATGATTTGGCAATTGCCGTAAATGCTTGGTGCTTTGATCATGAAAATAATTTTAGCGAAGAAAAATTTCGCGAGATGATTCGTGGTTATGAGTCGATTCGTCAATTGTCTGCCGCAGAAAAAGATTTTTTAGCAATTGCTTTGTTTGCAGCAGCGATGCGCTTTTTGCTTACAAGGCTTCATGACATGTTTTTTACGGCGAAAGATTCTTTTGTGAAGATCAAAAATCCGCAGGAATATTTAGCAAAATCACGGTTTTTTCGCGCAAAATTATGACCATAAAATATCACTTTTTCGGCAAAGATTGTATCATCGCGCGTGATCTTTTTGATCGCAAAAATTTAGAACAAGCGATGAAAAACCAAGGTTTCAGAGCTAGTCACACATTATTTGTAAATCAAATTCACAGCAATGAAGTTGTGGTTGTTGATAGTGTGGAAAAAATTTATGGTAACCAAAATTTAGCCAAAGCTGATGCGATTGTAAGCAACTTGCCAAACGTTGCGATTGCTGTTGTGACTGCAGATTGCTCGCCAATTTTATTGTTTGATGAAGAACAAAAAATTATCGCTGTTGCTCACGCTGGTTGGCGTGGAGCTAAATCTGGTGTGATTGCCAATAGCGTTGCCGCGATGAGAAAATTAGGAGCGCAAGAAATCAACGCTGTAATTGGACCGATGATTCAGCAAAATTCTTATCAAGTGTCAGCCGAATTTGTCGCTGATTTTATTGCTGAAGATCCTGCTAATTCCGTCTTTTTTGTTGATTGCATTGAAGTGGGTAAAAAGCGTTTTGATTTACCAGCCTATGTCGAAAAAAAGTTACGCGAGGTAAATGTAACAAAAATCCATAATGTCGGCGTTGATACATACACTCGTGAACAAGATTTTTTTTCATTTCGAAGATCAACGCATTTAGGTGAAAAAGATTGCGGCAGAAATGTTTCGGTGATTGAGATCGTTTGAATTTTTTATGAGGAAATTACTTGAAGGAAAAAGGGAGGAAGTCTGTGAAAGGAAAACCTTATTCTTTCTGCTGGGATAGATGGTCAGCCTTCGCTCTAACAATCTCCGCCTGACAGCCCAAACCTTGCGGTCTGGCCCGCCAGCCGAAGCTCGTAAGAGCGAAGGCTGGTGCCTGAAGCCGGAATCGAACCAGCGACACAAGGATTTTCAGTCCTTTGCTCTACCAACTGAGCTATTCAGGCTTAAAATAATGAAGAGATCTTTAAAAAAGAGTCGTGCAAGGTAAGAATCGACTTTTATTTTGCAAGCACGCTTAACATTAAATTTAAAAAACATGGAAAATTTACACGATTATTCTTCTTACGTTGCTTACGCTTATATAATTGTAGGCTTTGCTCTTGTGGGTTTGATGGCAATAATTGTGACAAAATATTTGGTAATTAATGCTAAAATTAGAAATGATAAATAAGCGTAAAAATAAGAGGATAATTTTTGTAGGTTCAGTATTCGTATTATCAGTGTTGTCCTTGGCTTTTGTTGTGACGAATTTTCGTGATAATATGGTATTTTTTTACTCGCCAACTGAGCTTGCAAACGTTGAAACTTTGCAAAAAATTTCTGGAAAGAAAATTCGTGTTGGTGGTTTGGTAAAAGAAAATTCAGTCCAAAAAATTGATGCTATGAATGTTCAGTTTGTAGTAACCGATTATGAAAAAGAGTTGAAGATAAATTACCGTGGATTGATGCCAGATCTATTTCGCGAAGGACAAGGAGTGGTTGCTAAAGGTAATTATAATACAGAAGAAAATGAGTTTTTTTCAACAGAGCTTTTGATTAAGCACGATGAAAAATATGTGCCGCCAGCAGTTCAAAAATCTTTAAAGAAGTAGAATAGATACTAGAAAAACAATCAGATGTAGAGCTTACAAAAGTTTTTTAGAATTTTGTTCAATTGTAGTTTCTAATTTGTTTGCGAAATCTTCTCGGGTGAGTCCTGTTTCGATTGGATCAAGAAATTCCAAAATTATTTTGCCGGATTTTTTGGTGATACCTTTCTTAGACCAAAATACTCCAGAATTCAAAGCTGCCGGTACAACTTTCACATTACAGGATGCGTAAAGAGCAACGATGCCGGCTTGATATGGATATTTTTCGGTAGACTCTCCTACAGGAACACGGGTTCCTTGTGGAAATAAAATTATAGTTTGATTTTTTGCTAAATAATTTTTGGTATTTTTTATTAAATTTTTGAGTGCGGTTGCTCCACCTTTGCGATCAACTATTATACCACTCATAACACGCAAGAACCAACCATAAAACGGGATTTTCAGAAGTTCTTTTTTGAAAGCATAAACAGGGCGATGAAATACCAAGTGCATTACGATCGTTTCCCACATTGATTGATGTTTGCAGGCAACTATGCAGGCTTCTTTTGGTAATTTTTCTAATCCTCTGATTTCATGTTCGATACCACAAAGTTTTTTTAAAACCCAAAGACCTACAACTGCCCAAACTTTAGCACCGTGATCCGCAATTTGACCGCTATATTTTTTAAAAATTAAAGCTGGTGGTAGATAGATAATTGGGATAATAGTGCCCCAAATGTTTAGAAAAATAAGAAAGAAATAAGATCTGATGAAATTCATGCGGGATATTTTCTGGCTTGAGGAGATAGGTCGTTTTAAACAAATCTGTATTATGATTTGACCTATGAAGTTTGGGGAATTTTATGTGGCACTCACTTTGCTTTATTTATCTAACTTTCTCTGTGGAGCTAATTAAGATTAATAGAAGCTAAAGAGAGTGGTGCCGATTGAGAGAATCGAACTCCCGACCCACTGTTTACAAGACAGTAGCTCTACCTCTGAGCTAAATCGGCAAAAAACGAGTCGTGCATTCTTTTTAGCTCTTATGAAAAATCAAGTAAAAATCTTAAATGATTGTAAACTTTTCTGAGTAATTAAAGAACAGGCAATAAAAAAGCCAAACTGACTTTTGCCAGTTTGGCTTTTTAGAAGTATGACTTCTAACTAAAATTAGTTAGCAGCTTTTTCTTCAGCTTTAACTTCAGCTTTTTTAGCAGCTTTTTTAGCAGCTTTTTTAGCTTTTGGAGCTTCAGCAGCTTTTTCTTCAGCTTTAACTTCAGCTTTTACTGCTGGAGCAGCAGCTTTAGCATCAGCTTTAACTTCAGCTTTAGCAGCAACTGGAGCAGCAGCTGCTGGAGCAGCAACTTTAACTTCAGCTTTAGCAGCAGGAGCAGCAGCTTTAACAGCTTCAGCTTGAGCAGCAGTTGCGAAAAGAGAAACTGCAGCAAGGATCAATGAAAGTTTTTTCATTTTAATGAGACCAATTAGGTTTTGATAGAGATCTGACCATTGCTGATCAGTTTCTTTCTGAGTTAAAACGCACAAAAAACCTCAACTTAATGGAGGATTTAAAGCGAATTAAACAAAAAGGAGGCCGGCAAAATATTTTTCAAAGTTTTGTTGTCAAACTAAAAATGTATTACTTTTCCATAAGCATCTAAAACTGCTTCGTGCATCATTTCTGACATTGTTGGATGTGCAAAAATTGTGTGCATCAAATCTTCTTCAGTCAATTCAGCTTGTTTAGCGATAACATAACCTTGAATCATTTCAGTAACTTCCGCGCCAATTAAGTGAGCACCAAGAAGTTCTCCGGTTTTTTCGTCAAAAATAACTTTGATTAAACCTTCTGTTTCACCCATCGCGATTGCTTTTCCGTTGGCCATGTACGGGAAACGACCGACTTTAATTTTTTTGCCAGCAGCCAAAGCTTTTTTCTCAGTCAAACCAACTGAAGCGATTTGTGGCATTGAGTAAGTGCAACCTGGAATGTTCTCAACTTTGATTGGATGAACTTTTTTAGCATCATATTTGCCCATTTTGCTGGCAATTTTTTCAGCAGCGATTGTGCCTTCGTGCGAAGCTTTGTGAGCCAACCACGGAGCGCCAACAACGTCACCGATAGCAAAAATATTAGCGTCAGCAGTTTCCAAATATCCGTTAGCAACGATACGACCTTTATCTTGTTTAACTTTGGTTTTTTCCAATCCAATATTTTCGATATTAGCAACAATTCCGACAGCCATGATAACTTTTTCAGCTGTGAATTCTTCAGTTTTTCCGGCGACTTCAACTGTTGCAGTAACTGAATTTTTACCTTTTTTAAGCGATTTCAAAGCGGCAGAAGTAACAACTTTAATACCTTGTTTTTCGAAAGATTTACGAGCCAATTTTGAAATTTCTTCGTCTTCAACTGGTAAAATATTTTCTGCCATTTCAATCAAAGTAACTTCTGCGCCCATATTTTTGTAGAACGAAGCAAATTCAGATCCAATCGCACCTGAACCAACAACCAGCAAAGATTTTGGCAACGCTTTTGGAGTCATAGCTTCGCGGTAAGTCCAGATAGTTTCGCCATCTGGTTCCATGCCTGGAATTACGCGCGCTCTTGCGCCAGTTGCGATGATGAAATAAGTAGCTTCAACTTGCGCCACTTCTTTGTTGTCTTGTGAAACTGAGATTTTTTTTGAGTCCAAAAATTTGGCAAAACCGTCAACAACTTCGATTTTATTTTTCTTCATCAAGCCAGCAATTCCGCCGCTTAATTTTTTTGAAACGGCGCGTGATCTTTCAACAACTTTAGCGAAATCAAACTGCACTTTTTCAGCCGAAAATCCGAATTGATCTAAATTGTGTAAAAGATGGTTAACTTCTGAAGATTTCAACAATGCTTTAGTTGGAATACAGCCCCAATTTAAGCAGATTCCGCCCAAGTGATTGGCTTCAACGATACCAACTTTCAAGCCAAGTTGTGCAGCGCGAATTGCGGCAACATAACCACCTGGACCAGCGCCGATAACACAAACATCGAATTTTTTTGTAGAAACTGTCATATTTTTTGTAGAAAAAATTGTGAAGGGAAGAGAGATTAGCGCGCAACCTATTTCCCTATCTTCAAAACTTCAATATTTTATCTAATGTCTGCTGAAATCGAAAATTTAATCAACCAGATCGAGAGCTCTCTGGCATTGATTGCGAGGTGTCTTTGAGCCGGAAAAACTGCAATCAGAATTAGCTATTCTGAACAAAAAATCTGAAGATCCTGAGCTGTGGAATAACAAAAGCGAAGCCCAAAAAATTTTGAAAGAAAAAGCGATTTTGGAAGAAAAACTCAATGCTTTTTTAGAAATTGAAAATTCTTTGAAAGACAATCGTGAATATTTCGAACTCGCTAAGTTGGAAGGCGAAGATCAGTTAATAAAAGACATCGAAAAAACTTTGCTAAATCTCAAAAAAACTTCGGATTCATTTGAAGTGGAATGTTTGTTTTCTGGTGAAGCTGATCTCAATAATTGTTTCTTAGACATCAACGCTGGCGCTGGTGGAACCGATTCTTGCGATTTTGGTTTAATGTTGATGCGGATGTATGAACGTTTTGCCAATCTGAAAAATTTTAAAGTAGAAGTCGTTAGTATTTTGGATGGCGAAGAAGCGGGAATTCGGTCGGCAACTTTGAAAATTTCTGGTCGTTTTGCTTTTGGTTGGATGAAAACGGAAAGCGGCGTACACCGTTTGGTGCGCATTTCGCCATTCAACGCCAACGGCAAAAGACAAACTAGTTTTACTTCAGTTTGGGTTTATCCGGAAGTTGATGAAGATATTGAAATTGAAGTGTTGGAGAAAGATTTGCGGGTTGATACTTTCCGCGCGTCGGGTGCTGGCGGGCAACATGTTAACAAAACTGATTCTGCAGTTCGTATGACGCATTTGCCGACCAACATCGTGGTGCAATGTCAGAGTGATCGTTCACAAATTCGTAATCGTGCGGAATGTATGAAAATGTTGAAGTCGCGACTTTTTGAAATGGAAATGCAAAAGAAAAAAGATGCTCAAGCCGCTTCAGAATCAACTAAAACTGATAATAGCTGGGGACATCAAATCCGCTCTTACGTCTTGCATCCTTATCAACTTGTGAAAGATTTGCGCACCGATTTCGAAACCGGCAATATCCAATCAGTTTTAGATGGTGAAATTGAAGGTTTTATCAAAGCTGCTTTGACAGAAACTACTATTCAAAAATAAATTAGTTATGCGTTGTCCATTTTGCGGAAATATTGAAACTCAAGTGAAAGATAGCCGTACTTCCGACGATGGTGAATCAATCAAACGTCGCCGTTATTGTGCTTCGTGTGATTCACGTTTTACAACTTTTGAGCGTATTCAGCTGCGTGAAATTTTGGTGATCAAAAAAAATGGCGAGAAGAAAATTTTTGATCCGGAAAAGCTGAAAAAATCGATTGAAATGGCGGTGAGAAAGCGTCCGGTTTCGGGAGTTCAGGTTGAGAAGCTGGTTAATAACATTGTGCGTCAGTTGGAAGTTGAAAGCGAAACGGAAATTTCTTCGTCAAAAATTGGTGAAATGGTTATGAACTCGCTGGAAAAGTTGGATAAAGTTGCGTTTGTGCGTTTTGCTTCAGTTTACAAAAATTTTGAAAAAGCTGATGACTTCCAAAAATTCATCAAACAAGTAGTTAAGCAATGATTAACGACACAATGCGCGACGCTTTGCAGTTCTACTTAGACAATGGTTTGAATGAAGTTATAGCGGAGAAATCACAAGATAATTTTGCTATAAAGGAAAAGCTAAAAGAAGCTAAAATTGTTGTCGCGCCGGCTCTAAAAACAGCAGAAAATCAGCCGCAAGTGGTCCCTTCAATTGCGACAAATATTGTTAAAACATCAGCGGCAAACCACTTTATCAAACCTCATTTTTCAACCAACGAAGCACTTTCAACTTTGGCTAAAAAAACTATTCAAAATGGCAGCGAAAATGTATCTGCCGACCAAAAATTCCAATCTCTCAACGAAATTGTTGCACAAGCCAAATCTTTGGCACAAGCAGCAAAAAACTTAGAAGAATTACGTAAAGCGGTTGAAAATTTCGATGGCTGTAATTTGAAAAAAATGGCGACCAACACAGTTTTTTGTGACGGTAATCCTAACTCAAAAGTTATGGTGATTGGCGAAGCGCCGGGAAACCATGAAGATTTGCAAGGTATTCCATTTTGCGGTGATTCCGGCAAAGTTTTGGATGACATGTTCCGCGCCATCAACATGCGCCGTGCTGACAATTTCTATATTACCAATGTTATTTTTTGGCGACCACCGGGAAATCGTCGTCCAACTGATGAAGAATTGGCAATTTGTCGACCATTTGTTGAGCGTCATATTCAGTTGATGAATCCGGAAGTAATCGTTTTAGTCGGCGCAACTTCAATGGCGGCAATCCTTGGTATTACTGATCCAATCAGTTCAGTTCGCGGAACTTTTATGGATTTTTCTCCATCATTTTTGTCGCACACAATCAAGACTTTTGCTATTTTTCACCCATCTTATTTAATGCGCCAATCGGCTAAGAAAAAGATCGCGTGGGCTGACATGTTGGCGCTAGAACAATTTTTACAAAATAAATAATGACTGAAAAACAACTTCTTCCTGTCGGATTTTACGATTTGCTTTTTGATGAAGCGGAAAAAAATCACAAAAATGTTAACAAAGCTGTAGACGCTTTTCTAGCTTCTGGATATCGCTTGGTTAAAACTCCTTTAGTTGAATTTGCTGAAAGTTTTTCGGTTCATAATTCAACTAATTCATTTCGTTTGGTTGATGTGATTTCTGGTCGTAATTTGATTTTACGTAACGACATCACGCCGCAAATTTCTCGAATTTTGGCGAGTCGTTTAAAAGATGAAAAATTACCCCTAAAGCTGTGTTACGTTGGTGACGTTTTGTGTGCGCGCAACAATGATTTGTATGTTGATCGTCAACAAACTCAAGTGGGCGTTGAGATTATTGGTTGTGATGATGAAAAATCGAACTTTGAAATTATCGCAATTTTGCTTTCTACCTTGAAAGATCTGCAGCTCAAAAATTTAGTTGTTGAATTTGCTTTGCCTAATTTTTTGCAAAGTTTTTTGGAAGAAATTGGTCAAAAAAATAACGAGTTGTTGATTGATGCGATCAGACAAAAAAATATTTCACAAATTCGTCAACTTGCTGGCGACAAAGCGGAAATTATTTCCAAGATAACGCTTTCGAACCAAGACTTATCTGTGTTGGCTCAAGATATTTGTGACGTAGTTAAATCACCAAATATTGCTGCGGAATTTGCTAGAGCACAAAAAATCTCGCAATTTTTGCAAGAAAAGTTTGCCGAAGTTGAAGTGCGTTTTGATTTATTTGGTGATGAAAAAACTTCGTATCATCGTGACATCGCTTTTGACGTTTTTTGTGGTGATTTTTCTTATCCAGTCGCTCGTGGCGGACGTTACAAAATCAACGAATTTGACGCAGTTGGTGCCACAATTTACATGAACTTTTTACGTAAAATTAGCTAAATAATTTCACCAATTTTTAGTTAATTTTGTGCGGCAATTAATTATCAGCGAAAACTGCTAAATCGTAATCAGCAAGTAACTCTTTGTAATCGCGAAAAACTTCAACCAAAGCAGCTCGCGAAGCAGCAGAATCTTGTTCGCGCGAGTTCACCATAAATAAATTGCTGGCGCCTTGTTTGAATCTTTCGCGTTCGGAAACTTCTAAAACTTCAGCAAGCTTTGCCTCTTCTTCAATGTTTTTATGCACTTCGCAAACTGTAGTGATTTTGTTTTGTAATTGATTGATTTGAGCGCCGATCTTCTCTTCAAATAATTGTTGTTCATATTTTATGGCGTTGATTTTGGCTTCGGTAGCGGCAATTTTACCTTTTGCTTCGCGTTGTTGCAGCGGTACAGAGAAATCAACTTTGGCATAATTGTTGCTTTGTCCACGGCTTTTTGGACCTTTACCAACGTCATCAGAAACTCCAAAATCAACGTCTAGTTGTGGTTTTAAGATGTTTTTGGCATAATCTAAATTACTGTTTTCTTCGCGTAATTTTAGTTTGGTCAAATTGATTTCTGGACGATTGCGCAAGGCGTTGTCAACGTCGCGATTTAGTTTTTCTTTGGTGATGGATAAAGTTTTATTTTCCAGTTTTGGTAATTGTGATTTCTTGGGAAGAATTGGTTTAGAGTGCGAATCGCGCCAAAATAACGATAGATAAATTGCGCTATTTTCAAATTCCTGCTTAATTTTGGCCAATGAGCTTTTGCGTTTTAAAATATTTTTTTGGTTCTCGACTAAAGTAATTTCAGCAATATCACCACTTTTCGCGCGTGTTTCTAACTGCTTTTGACGTGTCAAAGCTAGTTGATAAAGATCTTCGTAAATTTTGTAAATTTCACCATCCGTAACCCAAGTCCAGTAAGCTTTACGGGCATCGCGTTCAATTTCTTTTTTGATATTTTCCATTTCAATTTTGGCTTCATCGACACTCAAATTCGCCAAAATTACTCTGAGTCGATTGCTATCAATTGTGCTATCTTTCAACAAAGAAAATTTGGCACCAGCGCGATATTCACCGCCGGAATTGGTGTAGGATCCGCCTTCGTAATCAGGAAAACTGCCGTAAGATTTGCGGTAACCGCTGTAAACTTTGCTGCCTAAAATGCCTAATTCTTTCTCGAGTTCGACATTGTAAGACTTGCCGTCGTAATAGCCGCGACTGCGATCGGAGTAGCTTTGTTTAAGTTTGATATCAAAAAAACCTTTGCTGGCCAATAAATTTGATTCCGCAGCTTTGATTTTATCGTAATGTGATAAAATTTTCGGATAATTTTTTACTGCGGAAGCAACAACTTCCTTTTCACTTAAAACCTTGTCAGCATGCGTTGTGGAAGCATAAACCATTGGGGAATAAACTATCGCGCAGCCAATCAAGATTCGAGCACTGAGTTTTGCGAGATAATTCAACATTTTATTTAGTTTCTTTTGTGCTTTCAGTTTTGGTGATGTTTTGATCAAAAGCCGGAGGAAAGCCATTTGCTTGACGCCACAATTCATAACCTAAACTAACTTGGTTAAGTAAAACCCAGCCATAAGCACGAGCACCATGACGCAAAAATCTTTCATCGGGCCATTGATCTTGTTCACCTTTTTTTACGATAACACGAAATTTGCCGTTCTCAGAAATAGAAGAGTCGATTGCACTGATAACTCCGCCAAATGTTCCGATTGATAAAGAAGGCCAGCCGCTAAATTGAATTGCCGGCCAACCTTCAAATTGTAGACGAACTTTACGGCCTTGATAGATTAATGGAATGTCGTTGCCATTAACGTAAAGTTCAACAGCAGCATCGGTTAATTCTGGTGCGAAAGTTGCAATTTTATCGCCGGTTTTAACGGTTGTAGCATTGTCTCCAGCTAAAATTTTCAAAATTATACCATCTTTAGGAGCGTAAATAATTTGATTCTGCTGGCGTGATAATTTGGTTTGAGATTCAGCAAATTCGGCCGCAGCACTTGCCGCAGTTGAAACCAACTTTTCATATTCAATTTTGGCGCTTTCAAATTCTTTGCGTGAACTCAAGCCTTTTTGGTAAAGATCATTTTGACGATCATAGTTAATTTTAGCAGTTTTGGCGGCGCTTTGAGCAACTTCTGATTTTTGTTTTTTAGCATCTTTTTCGGCTTGTAAACGTTCAAGAATTTGTGGATCATTATCAATAATTTCGACGATTTTATCACCAGCTTTTACTTTAGAACCATCACGCACAAACCATTTGTTAATACGTCCATTAATTGCTGCGTTAATATTCTGAGCACGATTATTAGGGTCGTTCGCCATTACGTAGCCAGTACCTTTGGAAGTTTGTTGCCACGGCGTAAAGATCAGAATCAGTACGATTAAAACAAACAATACGGACAAAATTTTTGGTAAAATTTGCAACGGCTTTGGTAACTCGATTTTATTCAGAGTTGTGAATTGATCGAGATCTTGTTTTTCGAATTTATTGTTCATTGTTTTGATACTTTTTTTCGAATTGATCCAAATCTTTCATAGAAGAAAATTTGTAAGATTTTTGCTTATCGATAAATAAATATTCGTCAAAGTCAGAGCTATTATCGTTACGGTGTGAAAAATATAAGACCGTGATGTCACGATTTTTAGTCAAATATTCCAAAATATTGTGACGAGCCTGTAAAATTAGCATGTCTAAAACTTCGGTGATGATGATGATTTGTGGTTTGTGAATCAAGGCACGCGCAACTTTTATCAAGATTTTTTCTGACTCAGAAAATGGCCATCCAGAAGGAATAATACGAGTTTTTAAGCCATCAGAAAATCTTTCAAAAGCTTTCTCTAAACCAACGGTTTTGATAGCTGATTGTACTTCTTTGAGGCTAATATTTTTGTCATTAAAACTGAGATATTCTAAGGCTGTGCCTTCAATTAACGGAGTGTTATCAATCACCGCAATGCGGGAACGCAGATCTCTTTTATCAAGATTCTCGATATCATGGTTATTAAAGTTCAAATAACCTTGAGATGGCGATTCAAAACCGTTGATAGCTTCAATGATAATTTTACGAGTTGAGAAACCTTTAGTAGCGATTAGATAGTTTTTCCCTTTCTCGAATTTTAGATCGAACTTGTACTTATGTTCTAAATAGCTGCAGCAAAAGTTATTAAATTCGAATGATTGAATTTCTTTATCGACTTTATTTTTGCCGTTGGTTTCAGGCGGAATATTTTGGAATTGCGATAATTTTTCACAAGATGCGACAAGGTCGTAGAAATTTTCAAAGTCTCGTCCGAGTTGAGAAATACTGTATAAAATTGCGGAAACTACTAATTCTGCAGCAACTAATTGGCCGATTGTTAATTGATTATTGAGCACCAAATAACCACCAATCATCAGTAAAGAAGCAGTGGCGATAGTGTAGAAGAGAAACAAAAGTATATTTTGTAAAAACACACCAGAGAAGTGGCTGATACGCTCTTTAATGTATTGGCCAGTGAGAAAGTCGACTTTTTGCTCAGCGTAAATACGACCTTGAGTAGATTTAAAAATTTGTTGATTAGTGGCGATATCTTCAAGCCAACCAACCAAATCATACTTTCTACGGCTTTCGTAAAAAGCGGTGATCACGGCTTTTTTGTAAAAGATTTGCCAAATCGAAAAAATTCCAAGAATTAATATTAAGCTGAAAACCAAGAAAATTGGATGATAAAAGCTGATTAAAACTAAGCCGAAGAATGATTGCAAAATGACAGTAAAAGTTTTGGTCAGAAATTTAGGCACTTGCTTTTGAATACTGACAGTTTCGAAGAAGCGATTGACCATTTCATATTGGTTGGACTCTTCCAATTTTTTGTAATCAGCGTTGAGAAGTGACAAGGCGCTTTCGCAAGACATTCTAGCAAAGAATCTTCGTTGAAAAATTTCGGTGACGTAAATTTGTAAAATATTAGCAATTCCGTACAAAGTGAGTATCAGCATGATGATGATTCCCAAAACAATCACTGGCTGAAGTAAAGCAGTATAAAATATTGAGTTGATGAGTGACTGGACAGAGACCGGAACAACCAAACCTAACAAGCTGATTACGACGCTATAGATTATACTCATCCAAAAAAACGCAGTGTCGCTAGCTAAAGTTCTTTTAAGAAAATGAAGAATCTGCGGATTCTCCAAATTGTTGCTAAAAGGCTTGTAGAGTTTTTTTTCGCTGAATTCAAACATTGCAAAATACTAAAAAGTTGTGCCGAAATTAAAGCGGAAAGTTTGGGTTAAGTCGTATTGTTCTTTTTTGATAACGTGAGCAAAATCAAGACGAATTGGCCCTAAAGGTGAACTCCAAATAATGCTTAAACCGGCAGAAGATCTAATCGATCCGCTATCGGCAACGTCGGCACCTTTTTTATTCACAGAGTCTACTCCTTTTACAGTACCGTTATCATTGAATAAAGCGCCGCTGATGCCCAATTCTTTTGGCAACCCTAGCGGGAATTTAAACTCTACAGTTCCAACGTAATAAGTTTTACCACCGATTACACTACCGCCAACTGCTGAACCATTGCTCATAGTTCTTGGACCCATACCAGCGAATTGGAAACCGCGGAAGTTATTACCACCTAAAAAGAAAGAGTCATTACTGCGAACATCTTGACCGATACCATCCATGTAGCCACCGCGTCCTAAAAATTTTAAAATGAAGTCGTCAGTAAAAGTTGGTATGTAATAACCAGCAGAACCTTCATATTTCATATTGTGCATGTAGCCACCAATTCCGGTGTAATCTTGGCTTAAAGATATGTAATAACCATCTGAAGGATTGAGGCGATTATTTCTTTTATCATAAAGTAAAGTGTGGCCAACGCTGGAATGAGTAAAATGACCCTGAAGATATTGAATGTTGATTGGTGCAGTTGCAGAAACGTTGCTGATATTTTCATCGCGGAAAGAGTAGCGAATTTGGTGCTTCAAAAATTCAGTAATTGCATAGTCACCGCGCAAAGTAAAACCGTTGGTTTTTTGGTCGTAAACCAAAGTATTACGTTTTGATAAGTCGTATTGATAAATGTCAAAACCAGCATCAATTGGGCGACCAAGGAAGTAAGGTTTAGTATAATTTATTTCTGAAGTTAAATTGCTAAATGAACGCTGTACGTTGATTCCTAGCTCTTGTCCAGTTCCCATCAAATTGCGTTCTTTGATACCGATGTTGGTTGTGACTTTATTTACGGTTGAATAGCCAATACCCAAATTGAGTTCGCCTGTTTTCTTTTCTTTAACGACAATATCCAAATCAACTTTGTCAGTATTGCCGATTCTTTTGGTGTTAAATTCAACTTTTTCAAAGAAGCCGAGATTTTCTAACCTTTGTTTGGAACGGTTGATTTTAGTGATGTTGTAGCCATCTCCTTCACGCAATCTTAACTCACGACGTATTACTTCATCTTGGGTTCTGGTGTTGCCGCTGATGTGAATTTGATCGATATAAATTGGCGGAGTTTCGTCAATAACGAAGTCAATATCGATAGTTTTTTGTTCTTTGTTTCTCTTCAAGACTGGTTCAATACGACCGAAAGCGTAGGCTTTGTCTGACATAATTTTAACCATAGCATCAACGGTTTTATCGACTAACTCAGAATTATACACTTTGCCTTTTTTGATCAAAATTTCCGATTCCAGAATCGAAGCGTCAAACTTGGCTATATGATTGACAATGTTAACGTCACCAACGTTGTATTTGATGCCTTCTTCTAACAAAAAAGTGATAAAAAATTTATTTTTATTTTGATTGATTTGAGCAACTGAAGAGATCGCAACGAAATCCGCATAACCATTGGCACCGTAGAAACGACGTAATTTTTCTTTGTCAAATTCAATACGATCAGCGTCGTAAACGTCGGATGAGGCTAAGAATTTCCACCACTTTGTTTTTTTAGTAGAAATTTCATCCATTAGTTCTGAATCAGAATAGTTTAAATTACCGACGAAATAAATATCAGAAATTTTGGCTTTCGGGCCTTCAAAAATTTCAAAAACGATTTCGACACGATTTTGTTCTTTTTGAATAATTTTTGGATCAATTTTGGTTAAGAAACGGCCGGACTTTAAGTAAATTTCGTTAATTCTTTTTAAGTCGGTTTGTAGTTTTGATTTAGTAAAAATGCCGCGTTTTTTCAAACTTACTTCACCTTTTAAGGCATCGTCATCAATTTTTTTATTTCCTGAAAATTTTATGTCTGAAATTAAAGGATTTTCTTTTACAACAACAAAGACTTGATCATCAACTTGTGAGATTTTTACTTCCGAAAAAAAGTCAGATTCGTATAACTTTTTTAATGCATCATCAATGTCATTTTGAGATAAGATCTTGCTTTTTTTACTTGGCAAAAGAGAGACGATAGTTTCATTATCAACTCTTTCATTTCCTTGGATGACATAGAATTGTCTAGCGGAAACTGTTTTGGCATCGGCGTCAAAAATAGGCAACAAAAACGCCACAAGCAAAGCAAGGCATTGAATTTTTTTGATGCTATTTTTGAACATTGTTTAAATTTTTTTGGCAAAGAAAATTAAGCGAAAGAAAATTGCGGAAATTTTCGACAAATATTAATAATCATTTTCAAATGCTGTGACTTGGGATACAAGAAAAATTTGACTTTTACTGATAAATCCAAATGATGCGCTGCACCTATCCGATG
This sequence comes from Alphaproteobacteria bacterium, assembly GCA_021151765.1. Taxonomy (GTDB): domain Bacteria; phylum Pseudomonadota; class Alphaproteobacteria; order Rickettsiales; family UBA1997; genus UBA2645. Next base: position 18,306 of record JAGKWR010000001.1, on the reverse strand, counting down.
ATAGCGATGTAACCGCTAATTTTTTAAAGTGTTAATATTCATTTGCGGCTATGTTGCGAATTTCCCTTTTAATTTTTTGTACAATATTTTTTGCGACCACAACTCATGCTTTTGAGTTCAAAGTTGCTGCGCGTAAGCATATTAGTATTGTTGGATCTTCAACAGTTTATCCTTTTGCGGCTATGATTGCCGAAGAATTCGGCCGTAATAGTAAAGCTAAAAATTCAAAATCTCAAACTTTTAAAACTCCAATTGTTGAATCTACAGGAACTGGCGGCGGTTTTAAACTATTTTGTTCAGGAATTGGTTATAATTACCCTGATTTTTCCGACGCTTCACGTTCAATTGAAAAAAGTGAAATTGAAAAATGTCACGAAAAAGGAATTACTGGAATTGGTGAGATCAAGATTGGTTATGACGGAATCGTTTTAGCTAATTCGGTTGATGGAAAAAAATATCATCTCACAAAAAAACAAATTTTTCTCGCTTTAGCTGAAAAAATTCCGGATCCAAAAACCAATAAATTAGTCAATAATTTTTACCAGAAATGGAACGAAATTGATGCCAACTTACCGGCCGTTAATATCGCAGTTTACGGTCCGCCATCAACTTCAGGAACGCGTGATGCTTTTGTTGAATTGGTAATGGATGAAGTGTGCGTCAACATGAAAGAATTTGTCGAAAATTTCGCTGATAAAAAAGTTCGTCAGAAAAAATGTCATGTCATTCGTAGTGACGGCAAATTTATTGAAGCTGGTGAAAATGATAATTTGATCGTACAAAAATTGCGCAACGATCATGATGCTTTAGGAATTTTTGGTTTCAGCTTTTTGGAAGAGAATCGTGAAGTAATTCAGTCGGCAATGATTGATAATGTTAATCCAAGTTTTGAAAATATTGCGTTGGGACATTATAAAGTTTCGCGACCATTATTCATTTATTACAAAAAAGAGCATCTCGATTTAATTCCGGGAATGCGTGAATTTATCAAAGAAATTATTAGCTTAGATACCATTGGTAAAGATGGTTATTTAATGCAAAAAGGTCTCATCCCGTTAACTGATTTTGAAACCAAAAAAGTGCGGGATGAGGTGATGAAGAATTTATAATTTTTCATCTTATTTGAGGTTTGTTGCTAGTTTCAGTTTTTTAGAAGCTGAATCTCGTGATAAGTTTTTCATCTAACCGCTAAATATCGTAACGAATATGGTTTTCATCCCATTTATTCTTATAGTTACGTTATCTGTGGTTACTTCATTAACCTAAAGATTGGAATAGCTGTCTTAACAGTTTCTAATCTGGTTAATGATGGCTATTCGCTTCTTGAGAGATAGCATGAGCTTTTTCTTTATTGAAAAAGATGAAGGATTTATCCAAGTGATAAGCTTCTTCAGTCGCCCGCCGTAAGTTCGCTTGCGGCGGGTTTGTTGTGCAGTGTTACTGCTAAAATCAACTATTAGTTAATCAAATTTAGGCGTTATTTTTACATGGAAGAAAAGTTTATCAAAGTTGTTGGTGCTAAAGAGCATAATTTAAAAAATGTTAGCATCGAAATCCCAAAAAATCAGTTGGTTGTAGTTACTGGTTTGAGTGGATCGGGAAAATCATCTTTGGTTTTTGACACTATTTATGCTGAAGGTCAGCGCCGTTTTATTGAGAGTCTTTCTTCTTACGCACGTCAATTTTTAGATTTGCAGGATAAACCAGATGTTGAGTCAATTACTGGCCTTTCACCAGCAATTGCAATTGATCAAAAAACCACTTCGCGCAACCCGCGTTCTACTGTGGGTACAGTTACTGAAATTTACGACCACTTCCGTTTGTTATTCGCTCGTATTGGCGTTCCTTACTCTCCAGCAACTGGCAAGCCGATTGAAAGCCAATCAGCTTCTGTAATGGTTGAAAAAATTCGCGATTTACCAAATAGAGCAAAAATTTATATTTTGGCGCCAATAGTTCGTGGCCAAAAAGGTGAATTCCGCAAAGAAATGATGGGCGTTAGAAAGCAAGGTTTCCAACGTATTAAAGTTGACGGTGTAGTTCATGATCTAAATGAAATTTTGCCAGTTCTCGATAAAAACAAGAAGCATGATGTCGAAATTATCGTTGATCGTATCGTTGTATCAAACGAGCTTGGCAACCGTGTCGCGGACTCAGTTGAAACAGCTTTGAAGCTTTCTAATGGCTTGTTGATGGTTGAAATTGTTGGATTGCCGCCAGAATACACCAAAGACAAAAAAGCAAAATTCAAAGAAGGTGAAATTTTATTATTTAGCGAAAAATTTTCTTGTCCGGAATCTGGTTTCACAATTACAGAAATTGAACCAAGACTTTTCTCATTCAACAGCCCTTATGGTGCTTGTAAATCTTGTGATGGTTTAGGAACGGAGTTCTATTTCAGTGAAGATTTAATTATTGAAGACGAAAACCTCACTTTGCGTCAAGGTGCAGTTGCAGTTTGGCAAGGCACGCAAGCGCGTTTTTATCAGCAAATTATCCAAGCGTTGGCGGATAAATATAAATTCAGTTTAGACGTTCCTTTCAAAACTTTGTCGGAAGATATCAAACAAAAGATATTTTATGGAACTGGTGAAGATGAAATCGAAGTTAAACATGAAGACGGTTTGAAAGCATACAAAGTCAAAAAACCGTTTGAAGGTATTATCAACAATCTGAAACGTAAATTTTCGGATAGTGATAGTGAATGGATGCGTGAAGAATTGGGTAAGTTCCAAACCTTAAAAACTTGCGAATCTTGTGAAGGAAATCGTTTGAACGAACAAGCATTGTCGATTAAAATTGATGGTTTGCACATTGGTCAAGTTAGCCGCATGTCAATTGAACGCGCTGACCAATGGTTTTCTGATCTTGAGCCAAAACTTAATTCAACTCATCAACAAATTTCTGAGCGTTTGTTAAAAGAAATCAAACGCCGTTTGAGCTTCTTGCGTAACGTTGGTTTAGAATATTTAACGATCAATCGTGAGTCTGGAACTTTGTCGGGCGGTGAAGCGCAGCGTATTCGTCTAGCTTCGCAAATTGGTTCTGGCCTTTCCGGTGTGCTTTACGTTCTGGATGAACCTTCAATTGGTTTGCATCAATCAGACAACGATAAGTTGATTTCAACTTTGAAGAATTTGCGTGATTTAGGAAATTCGGTAATTGTCGTTGAACATGACGAAGAAATGATGCGTGAGGCCGAATATTTGATCGACGTTGGTCCGGGTGCCGGAATTCACGGTGGTAAAGTTATTTCTGCTGGCTTGCCAGATGACGTAATTTCTGATCCGAAAAGCGTTACTGGTCAATATTTAAGCGGTAAGAAGAAGATTGAAGTTCCGAAAAAACGTCGTCCGCTTGATCCGAAAAAAATGATCACTTTGAAAGGTGCTACAGCTAACAACCTGAAAAATGTTACGCTGAATATGCCACTGAAAGTTTTTGCTGCGGTTTCAGGAATTTCAGGCGGTGGCAAGTCAAGTTTGGTAATTAAAACTTTGTATCGCGCTTTAGACAAGATTGTAAACAAAGCTAAAGTGATGCCAGGGCCTTACGAATCAATTACTGGACATCATTTTATTGATAAAATTATTGAAATTGATCAATCGCCAATTGGACGTACTCCGCGTTCAAATCCTTGTACTTATGTCGGCGCTTTCACTTTCATCCGTGAATTTTACACTGCTTTGCCAGAGTCAAAAACTCGTGGCTACAAAGTTGGTCGATTCTCGTTTAACGTAAAAGGCGGACGTTGCGAAACTTGCCAAGGTGATGGTTTGATTAAAATTGAAATGCATTTCTTGCCAGACGTTTACGTAAAATGTGAAACTTGTCATGGCAAACGCTATAACCGTGAGACTTTGGAAGTTCGATACAAAGATAAATCAATTTCAGATGTCTTGGAAATGACGGCAGAAGATGCTGCTGATTTCTTCTCGAATATGCCGCATATTTACGACAAATTCAAAGCTTTGTGTGACGTTGGTTTGGGTTACATAAAAGTCGGACAAAGCGCGACAACGCTTTCTGGTGGTGAAGCGCAAAGAATTAAATTGGCCAAAGAATTAAGTCGTAAAGCTACTGGTGATACGCTTTATATTTTGGATGAACCGACAACCGGTTTGCACTTCGAAGACATTAACAAATTGCTGAAAGTTTTGCATAAATTGGTCGATGCCGGCAATTCAATTTTGGTGATTGAGCATAACTTAGACGTTTTGAAAACTGCTGATTGGATTATTGACGTTGGTCCGTGCGGTGGTGAAAAAGGTGGTTATATTGTTGCGGAAGGCACGCCGGAAGAAGTGGCTAAAAACAAAAAATCGGTAACCGGAAAATATTTAGACAAAGCTCTGAAACAATATGTTTAACCAAGGAAACTCACTGCATGAAGCCTTAATTGCTTGTGCAATTTTAGTGCACAAAAGAATGGATGATTTGCTGTCGCCAGAATTTACCGAATCGCGCCTTGTAGAAGCAATGCGCTATTCGGCAATGTCTGATGGCAAAAGAATCCGTCCTTTTTTGACAATGGTCTCCGCTCACATTTGTGGAGTTTCGCCGCTAGAATCTTTAAACACAGCCGTGGCCATGGAATTCATTCACGCTTATTCATTGATTCATGACGATTTACCGGCGATGGATGACGATAATTTCCGTCGCGGCGAGCCGACTTGTCACAAAAAATTTGATGAAGCGACAGCAATTTTAGCCGGCGACTCTTTGTTAACTTACGCTTTTGAAATTTTGTCTTTGGCCGAAACTCACAAAGATGCTAACGTGCGTTGTGAGTTGATTCGTACTATTGCTTTGGCTGCTGGTTTTAAAGGTATGGCTGGTGGTCAAATGATTGATTTGGAAATGGCGGGAACAAAAACAACCCGTGAAAAACTGGCGAGAATGCATCGTTTAAAAACCGGAGAATTATTCATGGCATCTTGTGAAGCCGGTGCAATTCTTGGTCGCGCCAACCCAGAACAGCGCAACGCTTTGCGTTATTATGCCCACGATCTTGGTTTGGCTTTCCAAATTAAAGACGATATTTTGGATCACGTTGGCGATGATGAAAACAAGATTGAAATTGACGAAAATCAGCACAAAGAATCGAAAGAAAACGGTAGCGTCGTAGATTTAGTCGGAATTGAAAGTGCTAAAAAACAATTAGTCTTATTGAAGGAACAAGCTTTAGAGCACTTAAAAATTTTCGGACCAAAAGCAGCTTTACTTGCTGAACTAGCAGAATTTGTGGTTTCTCGCGACAAATAATTTTCAAAATTAACTAATAATAAGTCGAAAATGAGCTTTTTCGAATCGCACTTTTTTTTATTTGTCGACAGCTTTTTTGCTGCTCTAATTTTGCCACCACGCAGCGAAATGGTGGTGAAAATCATGACATCTTTGCATAATTTTAATCTTTATTTGGTTTTTGTTTTATCTTACAGCGCCAGCGTTTTGGGTTCTTGTGCGAACTGGTGGATTGGTAAATATTTCAACTTTTTACGCCATACCGATTTTTTTATTAAACGCGAAAAAGAAATCGCTAAATCACAACAAAAGTGGAATAAATTTTTAGTGTGGATTTTGTTGTTCTCGTGGCTTGGAGTTATTGGTGCGCCGTTTGCGGTTATGGCTGGTTTTTTCCAAAGCTCTTTTAAAAAATTTCTGCTTTTGGTGATGTTGGGTAAGGTTTATTATTATGTGCTTTTGATTTTTTACGACTACGACCTCAAAACAGTGTTTGCTTAGCTGTTTAATTGCACTTTCCACTTATCGCTTAAATATTTCTCAACAGATTTTCTCTCTTCAATTTTTAGCAAACGATTAAAGACAATAATTTCGCCAACATAACCGTTAAAAAAGTAATTAGCTGCGCCGGCATTATTACCAGCGCCAATGCGGAAAGGCAGAGAATTATTGGCAACCAAAGCTGCGGAATTAGTTGTTACAAGAGCACCATTGCTATAAAAATTACTGTTCGAGCCGTCATTTGTTGCTGAAAGCAAAACTAAATTATCACTTTTTATAGTAACACTGGAAGAAGCGCCTGAGCCAGAGCTATTTCCAATCCAAAATTGATAGCCAGATGCTGTCGAATAAATTCCATAACCGGCTGCAGGAGAATCATTCCTTGTCGAAATTACCGTACCGTAAATATCAGTGGTAGATTTGGCGTTTATAACAGTGAAAATAGTGACTTTGCTAGGGTTAAAATCTGGATTGTAGGCTGCTTCCAGATAAGCGCTGCCGTTGAAGTAAATAAGCGGCAGAGAGTTGAAAACATTTTCCTGATAAAGTGGTTGAGATGCACTGTTTGTTTGGATAGCGTTAACTGCGTAAAGCTGATTTGGCGCGATGTTATTCCACGTTTTTATTTTGCTGCCATCTTCAACTTTTGATGGCACAAAACTTTTTTCGGATGTGCTTTCGTACCAAATCACCAAACCTTCAATACTGTTAACGGGAGATTGTGCCGTAAGATTTTGAGCAGAAGTAATTCTGGATTTTTTGATTAAAGATTCTCCAACAAAAGTGCCAGCGATTAGTATCGCAATAATCGTAATAACAATCGCTAGTTCAAATAATGAGAACGCCGTCTTTTTTTGCATAATCAATTATTTGCGGAGTCTTTTGAAACCAGCTTCGAGATCTTCTTTCAAGTCTTCAATATCTTCCAAACCAACGTTGATACGAATACAAGTTTTATTGCTGTAAGGCCATTTTGTTGCTGTTCTAACGCCACTTGGATCAACTGGTAAAATCAAAGATTCGTAGCCGCCCCAAGAATATCCCATGCCGTAATAATGCAATTTATCAAGCATACGCGCTAGTGACTCGTTAGAATATTTACGATCAAGAATGATGGTAAACAAGCCAGCAGCACCGGTGAAATCACGTTTCCATAATTTGTGGCCGGCATCTGATTCCAAAGCTGGATATAAAACTTTTTCAACTTCTGGACGTCCTTCAAGCCAAGTCGCCATATCAAGCGCTGATTTAAAGCAATGATCCATTCGGAGTTTAGTTGATCTCATGCCGCGTTGTACCAAATAAGAAGAAAATGGAGCCGCGGTAACAGCCATGTATCTAAAAGCTTCGTACATTACGCGGAAATGTTTTTCCTGAACTGTAATCGCGCCCATCATCACGTCAGAATGGCCGTTAATGTACTTTGTCAAAGCAGTTACAACAACGTCAGCGCCGTGTTCTAAAGGTTTGAAGTAAATTCCACTGGCCCAAGAATTATCAATAATTGTGACAACATTATGTTTTTTAGCGACTTTACAAATTGCCGCAACATCTTGTACTTCAAAGCTTAGAGAACCAGGGCTTTCCAAGAAAATCACTTTGGTATTTTTCTTGATTAATTTTTTGATGTCTTCGCCAATCAACGGATCGTAATAAGTGGTTTCAATTCCGAGTTTCTTGAGGAATTTATCAGCAAAGCTACGAGTTGGCGAGTAAACATTATCAACCAACAACATGTGATCGCCTTGCTTCAAGAATGCAACCAAAGCAGTGTTGATTGCTGCTGCGCCAGAAGAGGTTACGAAAGAATTGTAACCGCCATCAATTTCAGCAATTGCCTTTTCAAGGGCGAAATTAGTTTGAGTGCCGTAACGACCATATTTCAATTCGTAAGGTTCAACCAAATCGTTGTTTGAATAACCGCGCTCAGCGTAGAGCAAATCTTTCAACGTCGGAAAAACTATTGTTGAGCTTTGATAAATTGGTGGATTAACCATCCAGCCTTGTTCTTCAGGCTCGCGTCCAGCGTGAACTAAACGTGTAGCTTCGTGCATTTTTTTATCCATAATTACCTCAACAAATTATCGCTTGAAAGAAGTGGTCCGAGTTTTTTGCCAGCCAAAATATGCACGTGAAAATGCGGCACAGTTTGGTGAGCGTAAGAACCATTGTTAGTTATTAAACGAAAGCCTGATTTATCAGCTTCAAGATCTTTAGCGATGTGATTAACTTTCGCAAAAAAATGAGCTATTTCGGACTCTGCAGCGTTAGAAGTGAAGTCGATAAAATCAACGTACTCGCCTTTCGGAATAACTAAAACATGCGTTGGTGCTGCTTTAGAAATATCGTGAAAAGCCAAAACTTTATCGTCTTCAAAAACTTTGTTAGCAGGAATCTCGCCGCGAATTATCTTAGCGAAAATATTGTCGCGATTATAGCTCATAATTTTCTTATTTTACGTCAGCTGCAACACGCACAGAAAGCATTTTGTCTGGATCTTTCACCATGCCATTGGCGCCGCTGCCTTTTTTGATTTGATCAACAAATTCCATGCCGCTAACTACGCGTCCCCAAACGGTGTATTGTTTGTCTAAGAATCTAGAATCTTTAGTAACGATAAAGAATTGGCTGTTGCCGCTGTTTGGATTCATCGCGCGGGCCATTGAAACTGCGCCACGAATGTGTGGTTCATCAGAAAATTCAGCTTTTAAATCTGGAAGTTTGCTGCCGCCCATTCCGGTGCCTGTAGGATCGCCAGTTTGCGCCATAAAACCATCAATTACGCGGTGGAAAACGATTCCGTCATAAAATTTTTGACGAGCTAAAGTTTTTATTCTTTCCACATGTTTTGGAGCAACTTGCGGCAATAATTCGATAACTACACGACCAGATTTTAGTTCAATGTAGAGCGTATTTTCCAAGTCGAGTTTTTTATTATTTTGGGCTGATGCGTCAGTCATAAAAGAAAAAATTAAGGTTAAACAAGTAAGAAAAATCGATAGTTTTTTCATAAATTTTTTTTTGTGAGATGGTTTGTGGAAAGGGCTGTGACCTTGGCTTTATGAGTGAGCTAAAATAATTTTGCAAGTAAACAGTTGGCGATGACGAGATCGATATTTTTTATTTTGAACTTTTATGAAACTTCACAGGAAAATTGACTTGTTTCTTGTTAAGTGATTTTTAGGCTTTGTGACCTTGCTTGTCCAAGCAAATCAATTTCTAAAGCTCTTAGAAACGCCACATTTCTCAATTTTTAAATACTAGGAATATGTCAATTAACAAAGTGATTTTGGTCGGTAATGTCGGGCAGGATCCTGAAATCAGATCAACTCAAGATGGTCGTGAAATCGCCAATTTTTCGTTAGCAACTTCAGAAAGCTGGAAAGACAAAAATTCAGGCGAAAAGAAAGAAAAAACAGAATGGCATCGCGTCGTAATTTTCTCTCCTGGATTGGTTGGAATTGTTAAAAATTATGTAAAAAAAGGTTCGAAAGTTTACTTAGAAGGCTCTTTGCAAACTAGAAAATGGACTGACAGTAGCGGCAACGAAAAATATACAACTGAAATCGTATTGCAAAATTACAGTGCAGTTTTGCAAATTTTGGATGGTAGAGATCGTAATTCTTCAAGTGATTCTTACTCTTCAGGATCTTCGGCAAAACCTTCTCGCAATAACGATATTCATATCGAAGACGGCGATGATGAAATTCCGTTCTAAAGTTTCGAAATTTTCTATTTCATAAAAAATTTTCACCGCTAAAAGACGTCTTCAGTTTTGAAGCGGTCAAAACCGAAGTAAACAGAACCGAAATAAATAGAAATTATAACCTCTCTAAGCCAGAAGTGCGTAGAGAGGTTTGTTTTTGATAAGTCATATATGCCAATAGTCACAATTAACGGTAAAGAAATTACAGTTCCTGAAGGTATTACCATCATTCAGGCTTGCGAAGTCGCGGAAGTTGAGGTTCCGAGATTTTGTTATCACGAAAGATTATCAATCGCCGGTAACTGTCGTATGTGTTTGGTGGAAGTTGAAGGTATGCCGCCAAAACCTGTTGCTTCTTGCGCTATGCCAGTTGCTGATGGTATGAAAGTTCATACTGACAGCCCGATGGTGAAAAAAGCACGTGAAGGTGTGATGGAATTTTTGTTAGCAAATCACCCGCTGGATTGCCCAATTTGTGACCAAGGTGGCGAGTGCGATTTGCAAGACCAAGCTTATCAATATGGTCGCGGAAAAAGCGAATATCATGAACATAAGCGTGCTGTAAAAGACAAAGACATGGGCCCGTTGGTTAAAACTACCATGACTCGTTGTATTCACTGCACGCGTTGCGCTCGTTTTATCGAAGATGTAGCTGGAACTACCGAAATTGGTGCGGTTAATCGTGGCGAAAAAATGGAGATTACGACTTATCTTGAGCAATCTTTGAAATCAGAATTGTCGGGAAATATCATCGATCTTTGTCCGGTTGGCGCTCTTACTTCAAAACCTTATGCGTTTAAAGTTCGTAGCTGGGAATTGAAAAAAACCGAAACTATCGACGTGATGGATGCGATGGGAAGCAACATTCGCATTGACTCGCGCGGCATGGAAGTTATGCGTATTTTACCACGTTTGAACGAAGAAATTAACGAAGAATGGATTTCTGATAAAACGCGTTTTTGTTATGACGGCTTGAAATATCAGCGTTTAGACAAATCTTACGTAAAAAAACACGGCAAATTGACAGCGGTTTCAAATGATGAAGCTTTTGACGAAATAGTAAAAAAATTAAATAGCGTTAAAGGTGATGAAATCGCCGCTTTGAGCGGATCTTTGTCGGCTGCTGAAGAAATTTTTGCTCTTAAAACTTTGTTGCAAAAATTAGGCTCAAGCAATTTTGAATGCCGTTTAAATGACGAAAAAATCGACGCTAAAGATCGCGCTTCTTATTTGTTCAACTCAACAATTGCAGGCATTGACGAAGCTGATGCTTGTTTGTTGATCGGTGTAAATCCAAGAAAAGATGCACCAGTTTTGAATGCGCGTATTAGAAAAAGATGGTTGTCAAAAAATTTGAAAATCGCGGCAATCGGTTGTGATTCTGATTTGACTTACGACTACGAAAATCTTGGCGACAGTGCTCTTGCTTTGGAAAATATTTTCAACGGCGAATCAAAATTTGCGACGATTTTGCAAAAAGCACAAAAACCAATGGTGATTTTGGGTGCTGATTTATTGTCCCGCAAAGACGGAGCAGTGATCATGTCTTACGTAAAACGTATTGCTGAGCAATATAATTTAATCAAAGACGGTTGGAATGGTTTTAACTTTTTGTCTAAATCAACCGGCTTGTTGAACGGATTAGAGCTAGGATTTACTTCAGAAAAAGGTGTAAAGAAGATCATGCAATCTTGCGGAAATAATGAAACTAAAGTGCTTTTCTTGCACTCAGTTGATGACGCAATTGATTTGTCGCAACTTGAAAATACTTTTGTTGTGTATATCGGATCGCATGGCGATGCTGGTGCGAGAATCGCTGACGTAATTTTGCCGGCAGCAGCTTTCAGTGAAAAAGAAGCAACTTACGTAAATTTGGAAGGTCGCGCACAAAATACTATCCGTGCAGTATTCGCGCCAAATGAAGCTAAAGAAGATTGGCAATTAATTGTGCAATTAGCACAAAAATTAGGCATCGATTTGGGCTTCAAAAATTTGGCAGAGTTGAGAAATAAAATGGCCGAAACCAACGCTGTTTTTGCCAATATTGATCAAGTACACAAAGCTTCTTGGATCAAGTTAGGCAACGTAGAAGGTCATCTTGATGATTCTGAAAAATTGGTCGTAAAAGATTATAATTTCTACTTAACAAATCCAATTGCACGAGCTTCTCGTCCTTTAAACAAGTGCTAAATTTTTGGCAATAAAGTGAAAAAAGATTTGATTTAATAATGAGTGCAATCTCAGCTGATATATATCCGTTTTTTAAATGGATATATATCACAAAAGATTGACTAAATTATTAAAAATTAGATTTATCATATGCCATCCAATAATGATGTTTACAGTGCTTTAGAAGAAATATTGCTCACAAAGCTAAAAGAAAAAACGGAAAATTTATCTGCAGAAGGACAACTTGGATTTAAAGTTTCTGATTCAACAAAATACGCTCTTCCAAAGAAATTCAGAGAAGATCTCAAATCAAGCTGTTCTTATTTCAATTCAGAAACAGTGAACTTTTTAACGAACAATGATAACGAAGAGTTATCTAAAGTTTGTGACAAAATTGTTAATGCTCCCGGTCTTATTTCTCCTATCCGTAATGGTTTTAATCAGTATTTTAGAAGAGAAAGTCGTGACATGGCTTTAGCCACTATTATTTCACCAATTGTTGGTATTTTTTATGGTGCGGCGAGAACACTTCGTTCTATCCCATACGGTGTTTCACGATATAATACAATTGTTCCCGATGAAATTATTGGTTCTAGTAATGATACAAAAGAGCATATGGCAGCTTTGAAAGAAATTCAAAAAGATGCTAATGCTGTAGGTAATAATTCATTGGCAGATTTAGTGTCTAAATTTATAGAAACAGATCAAAAGAAGTTGAATAGAAATGGTAGATTGATTTTGCCACCATTCGATGAAGACCAAATGCCTAGATTAGTAGCTTGTTACTTTGAAAGAGAAGTTAATAAAGCATTAAAATTATCTAAAGAAGAAGCAAATAAACAGAACGCTCAGGATTCTAACCCAGAAATTAAAAAAAATAATTGGACTGATCGTGTTCAATCATCTGAGCAATTAAACGAAGGCGAGCAAAACACTAGATAGTCAAAAGCGTTCTGTCGGTAATAGGTTAATGGGTCACGAAACGTACCCTGCTTTATGATAATTTCTATCCCGTATGTCAAATGGATATACGGGAATAGTTTTATTGCATAAGATCTTGCAAAAAAAATCGGCACAACTAATTTGCGCCGCTCCTCGAATGCCGTCGATATCGGAATTGCCTAATTATCTTAATGGCGATGGCCCGAACAATAATTTTAAATTAAACATGTTAAAAATTCGTCTTTCACGCGGTGGAAGAAAGAAACTTCCTTTCTATCGCATTTTGGTTACTAACAGCACTTCTCCGAGAGACTCAAAATTCTTGGAAAAAATTGGTACTTACAATCCAGTTTTGGCTGATGACAAAGAAAATCGCATCACCATCAATAAAGAAAGAGCAGAATATTGGCTTTCAGTTGGTGCTCAACCATCAGAAAGAGTTGCCGGTTTCTTGATTTCTTTGGGTGTTAAAGGTGCTGAAAAATACAAACCAGATTTTACTCCTAAGAAAAAAGGCAGCAATTTGAAGAAAAAAGCTGCTGCTAAATTAGCAAAAGAATTAGAAGCTGCTGCTGAAGCTGCAGCTGCTGCAGCCGCTGCGGCCGCAGAAAAAACTGAAGAAGCCGCTGCATAAAATTGCTAGCAAATTTTCAATATTTTAGGGCGAGTAAATCTCGCCCTTTTTTATGTCCGTAATATGACTTTCAAACTTCCTCAAGAAATCTTGATCGCGACCAATAATCGCGGTAAGTTTAACGAAATTTCTGATTTATTGAAATCAATCAACATCAAAGCCGTTGCCACTTTTGATTTTGAGATTGCTGAGCCGGAAGAAACTGGTTTAACCTTCGAGGCTAATTCATTGCTAAAAGCCAAATATTACGCTCAAAAAACCAACTTATTTGCATTGGCTGACGATTCAGGATTGTGCGTTGCTGCCATGAATGACGCACCAGGAATTTACTCAGCGCGTTTTGCTAAAAATGCGGAAGGCAAAAATGATTTCGATAGGGCTTTTGAAAAAATCGCTAATGAAATTGCTAAAAGTAACCCGCAGAATTTACGTGCTTACTTTGTTTGTAATTTGAGTCTGTTTGATCCAAAAACCAATTTTTCTATTTCTTTTGAAGGTCGTGCGGATGGAAATTTGGTTTTCCCACCGCGTGGCGATAAAGGTTTCGGCTACGATCCAATTTTTATTAAAGATGGTATGACGCAAAGTTTTGGTGAAATTGATCCAATTTTAAAAGATCAGATTTCACATCGTGGAGTAGCATTTAAAAAAATGGTGCAATGGCTTACTACACAAGACTTGTAAAAGTTTTGGGTCATATTATTTAAGTGACATTTTTCATCCAAAAAATTTTCACAATTTTTACAATTTTCATAAAATGAGCAAAAGAGATTATTACGAAGTACTCGGTGTTGCACGCAATGCTTCGCAAGACGAAATCAAAAAAGCTTATCGCAAATTAGCGATGCAATATCACCCAGATCGCAATCCCGGTAATAAAGAAGCTGAAGCAAAATTCAAAGAAGCGACAGAAGCTTATGAAGTTTTGAAAGACGATCAGAAAAAAGCTGCTTATGATCAATATGGTCACGATGCTTTCGGTCAAGGTGGCGGACATGGTGGATTCGGTGGTGGTCAAGGCGGTTTTGAAGGTTTTGACTTCAACGATATTTTTAGCAATTTTTCGGATATTTTCGGAGAAATGGGCGGTCGCCAAGGCAAGAAAAGAAGTGCGGCACAACGCGGTTCCGACATTCGCTACAATTTAGAAATCACACTCGAAGAAGCTTTTAAAGGCATCACGAAAAATATTACTTTTACGATTGCGGCATCGTGCACAACATGTTCGGGTTCAGGCGCTGAAGGTAATGAAAAGCCCACTGACTGTACAAATTGTAAAGGCTCAGGAAAAGTGCGTGCGCAACAAGGTTTCTTCATAGTTGAACGTACTTGCGGAGCTTGCGCTGGCACTGGTCAAATTATTAAAAATCCGTGCAAAACTTGTCGTGGTGAAGGACGCGTCAATAAAGAAAAAACTTTGGCTGTAAAAATTCCGGCTGGCGTTGAAGAAGGCAGCAGAATTCGTTTAGCTAATGAAGGAGAGGCTGGAACGCGCGGTGGTCAAGCGGGTGATTTGTATGTCTTCATGACGATTAAAAAACACAAATTTTTCACTCGTAAAAATGATGATATTCACTTCGAAGTGCCGATTAAGTTCACTACTGCTGCTTTAGGTGGATCGGTTGAAATTCCGACAATTGATGGTGAAAAGGCGGCTTTGAAAATTCCGGAAGGCACGCAAAACGGTGATCAATTCCGCATGAAATCAAAAGGCATGAGTGTTATGAATGCTGGTGGCAGAAGAGGCGATATGTACGTGAAAGTGAACATCGAAACGCCGGTAAAATTATCTTCCGAAGAACGTGATTTGTTGCAAAAACTCGACAAATTGATGACGGGAAAATCAAGCAATCCAAAGTGCGAAAGTTTCTTTAAAAAAGTTTCTGATTTCTTCTAGAAATCTATAAGGTTAGACATGAAAAGAAATATACTTATTGGTAAAAATTATCGTTCTAAGTCGATTAGAGGATTTTCTCTGAGTGAACTCTCGATTGTAGTTCTGGTCATTGCTATAATTATTGCTGGCGTGCTGGCTTCTAATGCATTGATCAAAAAGTTTCGCATTCAGACGGCGCAAACTTTGACTATTTCATCACCAGTTCAAGGAATTCCCGATTCAGTTTTGTGGTTAGAAAGTAGTTTAGATAAAAGTTTCAAATCATCAGAAAGTTCAGACACATCTTCTCTCAGCGCTTGGTACGACATTCGTGAGAACGTAAACACAAACAACGCAACTCAAAGCAACAGCTCATATTATCCAACTTATTCAAATAGTATTAACGGGATTCAAGCTGTGAAGTTTGATGGAACTAATGGCTATTTCACCGTTGATGGTTCGGTTCTGAATTACACGAATTACACTATTTTAGTGCTTGAACAAAGAGAAAGTAACAAAAGCGGAAATTATTTTATCGGTGATTCTTCTTCGGGAAATGAATCTGCAACTAATAAAAATTTAGTTTTGGGTTACAGCGCTGACGGAACAATTAAGCACTCGCAATCAAGTGACAATTCTTACACTTCTTCAATTTCTTCTTACTCAGCTTCAAGTGGTAAACCGCGAATTTTCACCTTCGTTCACGATAAATCTTCGGGCAAAAAAACTTACATCAATGGACTTTTAGCTGCGACTTCGACCGATACGAATCATTTGTCTGGTATGACGACTCTTTCTATCGGTAAATCTTATCAAGGACAACTTGGTGAAGTTGTGATTTTTGCTCGTGCTTTGACGACAGAAGAAAGACAGTCGGTTGAAGATTATTTGGGTAAAAAGTGGAACAGTAAAATTTTGCGATCAATTGGTTCATCTGCTTCTTCTGGTGGTATTGGTGGAAGCTGTGTTGGGGGAATAATTAGTAATGATTCCTGTTTAGCTAGTTGTACGGTTACTGCAGCGATTGGAATTACTGACACTACAGTTTCTAATGGTTCTGGATCTTTAACCTGTAATACTTCACAACACTTTACTGGCTCATTAGCCTACACCTGTATTAATGGACAGTTTTCTTATACCGGCGCAACGTCATGTTCTTGTGCTAGTGGTTATAGAGTGTCTGGATCTACTTGTGAGCCCATTCCGCCAACTTGTTCTGGAGGATCAGCACCATCAACTCCGGTAGATAATTACTCTATTAATATTTTTACGTCTTCAGGAACTTTAACTTGTAGTGGTAAGGTTACGGCTGATATTTTAGTAGTTGCTGGTGGTGGCGCTGGTGGAAAAAGTTATTATCTGGCAAATGGTACAATTTGGTGGGGTGCTGGTGCTGGCGGCGGCGGTGCTGGCGGGGTTCTATATACATCTTCTGTCTCATTAACATCAGGTACTTCTTATACAATAAATGTTGGTAGTGGTGGTACTGATGGTAATAATGGTAGTAACTCTTCCTTTACTGGAGGATCGGTCAGTTTGACTGCAATCGGAGGTGGAAGTGGTGCTACGAATTGTTTTGTGCCAGGATGGAATAGTCAGCTATGTCAGGTTGCTAGAAAGGGAGGTTCTGGAGGCGGTGGCTTTGGAATAGGGGGTACAGGTGGTGGTCAAGCATCTGGTACGTCTGGTCAAGGGAATAGTGGTGGTCCTAAAGCTGGTGGACCTGCTGGTGGTGGTGGCGGCGGCGGTGGTGCTGGAGCAGTTGGCGGTACATCTAGTACTGCAAGTGATGGCGGTGGAGTTGGTGGTGCTGGACTTGCGTATGACATAAGTGGTGTTTCAACTTACTATGGCGGCGGCGGCGCTGGAAAATCAGTTTCCAGTAGTAGTTATACAGGGCTAGGAGCATCTGGTGGCGTTGGCGGTGGCGGTCGAGGAGCAACAGCTTGTGGAGGTTGTAGCGGTACTAATAAATTTGCTACAAGCGGTACAGCAAATACTGGCGGCGGTGGTGGCGGTGGACCAATTGATTCATCAAACTGGAGTTCAGGTGGATCCGGAATTGTAATTGTCCGCTACCCTAAATAGAAGGAAGCATCATCTCACCTGAAGTGAATTCGGGTTCGACGATAATTTATTGGTTCTTATTTTTTGATTTTCTTTCGCGTTCTGACGCAGACTTCAACTGTCCGCAAGCAGCCATAACATCGTCACCACGGGTTTTGCGGACTGGCGCAACCAAATTGGCATCTTTTAAAATTTTTTGGAATTTGGAAATTGTTTGTGCTTCAGAATTGGTGTACTCACAGCCATCCCAAGGATTAAACGGAATTAGATTTATTTTGGCTTCCAGATTATATTTTTTAATCAGCGCAATCAGCTCACGCGCATGCTGTTCTTGGTCATTTTTGCCGCGTAACATCACATATTCGAAAGTGATTTTGTGGCCTTTGTTGAGCTTATTGTAAGTTTGGCAAGCCGTTAATAAATCTTTCAGCGGATATCTTTTGTTGATCGCCATAATATCGGTGCGCAGCTCGTCATTTGTGGCGTGAAGCGAAATCGCTAAATTGGTTTTGAGTTCTTCGGCGCAACGCAAAATTTCTGGAACTAATCCAGAAGTTGAGATAGTGGTTTTACGATTGGAAATATCTAAACCTTCATTGTCGTTCATCACTGCAACAGTTTTAGCGACGTTTTCGTAATTGTAGAAAGGCTCGCCCATGCCCATAAACACGATGTTGGTTAGGCGGCGATTATTTTTATCCCAATCCGAAATTAAATTTTTTGCGATTACAACTTGCGCGACAATTTCGTGAAATTCGAGATTTCTAACCCAAGTCTGTGTGCCGGTGTGACAAAATTTACAAGCCAAAGTGCAGCCGACTTGCGATGAAATACAAAGCGTTCCGCGAGTTTCTTCGGGAATATAAACTGCTTCAACTTCACGTCCGTCGTGGAATTTTACCAAGAATTTGCGCGTGCCATCAAACGAGATCAAATCTTTCGAAACTTCAGGCAATTGAATGACAAAATTATTTTTCAAAACTTCGCGAGTTTCTTTTGAAATATTGGTCATCAAATCGAAATCAAAAACGCCGCGGGCGTAAATCCAATTCCAAATTTGCTTGGCGCGAAATGGCTTTTCTTGGAGCGCCACAAGCTCTTGTTCAAGCTCTTTTTTTGTGAAATGAGTGATATTTTTTTTGTGAATTTCTGTCACGATTTTGAAAA
>JAGKWR010000014.1 GCA_021151765.1 Alphaproteobacteria bacterium | reverse complement strand
ATGCAGCAGCTTTTTTTAAGTAGGCAAAACCTTCTATAATTTCCTTTGGCATAGAGCCGGAAGGGCCAATTTTAAAGTTGTTACGCGAACGCTCGGTTTGTGCGCCCCAATATTTGTCTGCAGGGACTTTCACTTCACCCATGGTGTCTTTTTCAATCCTGTATTCCATTTTGAAAAATGTTTATGGTTGTAAAATAAATTTAGGTTAATGGCTATTTTAAGTGCCTGACGCTGTGCGGGAGGAATAAAGCCAGCCAAAATTAAGCAATAAAGATTCGTTAAGAAAATGATTTCGTAATTAATTTTTACTGAATTTATGAAAAAAGTTGATGCGGGCGAGGTTACGCAAGTTGAAATTAAAGGAGATGATCTTGTAGGTAAGTTAAAGGATGGAAAACAATTCTATACATTTTTGCCGCATTATCCAAATTTGATCGAAGTTCTACAAGAAAAAGGTGTCGAAATTACGGCAGTGCCTTTGGTGACTAAATCAGAAAAAGTTATTGCTGGAATTTTGGGATGGTTACCTTTCATTTTGATGATTGGACTTTGGATATTTTTGGCACGTGGAGCATCGGGTGCTAAAGGTGGTGGTGCTTTTGGTTTCGGAAAATCACGGGCAAAACTTTTGCAAGAACATAAAAATAAAGTTACCTTTGTTGACGTAGCTGGTATTGATGAAGCTAAACAAGAATTAACCGAAATTGTCGATTTTTTGAAAAATCCGAAGAAATACACAGATGTCGGTGCGAAAATTCCGCGTGGCTGTCTGTTAATCGGTTCTCCAGGAACTGGTAAAACTTTGCTTGCCCGCGCGATTGCTGGTGAAGCAAATGTGCCTTTTTTCTCAATTTCTGGTTCTGACTTTGTTGAAATGTTCGTTGGCGTTGGTGCCTCACGTGTTCGAGATATGTTTGAACAAGCTAAAAAATCGGCACCTTGTATCGTATTTATTGATGAAATTGATGCAGTTGGTCGTCACCGTGGTTCTGGTATCGGTGGTGGTAATGATGAGCGTGAACAAACTTTGAACCAAATGTTGGTAGAGATGGATGGTTTTTCTGATAATGAAGGGGTTGTAATTATCGCGGCAACTAATCGTCCAGATGTTTTGGATCGCGCTCTTTTGCGTCCAGGTCGTTTTGATCGTCAAATTACTGTGCCAAATCCTGATATTTTAGGTCGTGAACAAATTCTCAACGTTCATCTTAAAAAAATTGCGGCTGCGGCTGATATTGACGCTAAAATTATTGCACGCGGTACTCCCGGTTTTGCCGGCGCTGATTTGGCGAATTTAGTTAATGAAGGTGCATTGATGGCAGCACGTAAAAATCAACGTATGGTGACTATGCGTGATTTGGAAGATGCAAAAGATAAGATCATGATGGGAACTGAGCGCAAGTCGATTGTTATGCAAAAATCCGAAAAAGAACTTACTGCTTACCATGAAGCAGGACATGCGATTACAGCATTAAATTGTGTTAACTCTGACCCAATTCACAAAGCGACAATTATTCCAAGAGGTCGTGCTCTTGGTTTGGTTATGCGTTTGCCAGAAAATGATCGCTTTTCTATTACACGTGCCAAATTACATGATGATTTAGTCGTGGCAATGGGCGGACGTGCAGCTGAAGAGTTAATTTTTGGTTATGACAAAGTAACGACTGGAGCATCTTCTGACATCACTCAAGCCACTCAAATGGCGCGTGGAATGGTTACTCGTTGGGGTTTGTCTGATAAAGTTGGAACAATTGATTACGCTGATGAAGAAGGTTCAAGATTCTATGCAGCGCAGAAAACTTTTTCTGAAGAAACTGGTAAAATTATTGACGATGAAGTTAAGCGTATAGTTTCTGAAGCATTGGAACGTGCTAAAGAAATTTTGCAAAATAAGCGTGAAGATTTGGAAAAATTGGCTCAAGCTTTGCTAGAATTCGAAACTTTGACTGGCGATGAAATTAAAGATTTAATTGCCGGAAAGCAAATCAACAGAGTTGTTACTACCGAATTAGTATCTGCAGAATCTACAAGCAGCAGTTTCATCCCAAAAGTTTCTTAGTTAGATGAAAAAAATATTTCTCGCTCTTATGTTGACGTTGCTGCCGTTTTGCGCTTTGGCAGCGTCGGAGAGCGAGAATATTATTAATCAACAAAATCAAGTTATTCAAAACCAGAAGCAAATTGATCAAGAAAGAGAAATCCAACTTGAGCTGAAGCAGGTAAAAAAAGAGCAAATTGCAAAAGAGCAGCAAGAAGAAGAGTTAGAGCCGGACGATTTATCGGAAAATGATGGAAAAGTAGTGCAAAATTTACGTTCAATTCAATGTTTTCGTCCGCGTGAAATTAATTTCTCTAAGAATCAAATTCTTAGCAAAGATGAAGAAAAATCATTATCAGAAAAATATTTAAATCGTTGTTTCACTCTGGATTGGCTACCGAAATTTGATCAAGAAGTAATTGAGTTGATGACTGAAAAGGGCTTTACTACCTCAAAATCCACAACTTCTCAAAAAAGCCTGATGAGTGGTCGTATGCAGGTTGAAATCACGGAAGGAATGCTCGAAAAAATTATCATCAATCAAGATAGTTTTACTGATCAGATTCAGCTGCGTACAATTTTTGGTTTTGATGATTTACCAAAAGGCGGAAAAATCTTAAATATAAATGATATAAATTATGCACTTGAGCGCTTCAACCGTTTGCGCTCAAACAAAGTTTCAGTAAAAGTAATTCCGGGAAGTGCTCCAAATAAATCAATAATTGTGATTGAAAATAATCCTCAAAATACCGCGCGCATTGCTTTGTCTTACGATAATATTGGTAGCAAATCAACGGGGGTAAAACGCGACACTATTTCTTTCGCCAAAGATAATTTGCTTCATATAAACGACGTTTTTTCACTTACTCGAACTGCTAACGACTTAGATTCAAAAAATGATGTACGCACCAACACAGCGATCAATGCTAGCTGGTCGGTTCCTTTTGCCCAACATTTGATTACTCTTTCTATGGCGCGTAATACTTATTTTTTCTTAACGGGATCAAATGGTGATGTGCGAGCAAACGGTGTTACAGAGTCACGAACAGTTAATTGGGATAATCTGATTACTAAAAATAAAAAATATAAATTGAGCTCGGCCCTTTCTTTTACTACTCGCGACAATCAAATTTTTACTGACAATATTTTAAATGAAACGCAAAGCCGGAAAGCTTCGATTTTGACAGCCTCTCTTTCAAATAGTTTTTATTTAGATGCGGGAACTCTTTTTGTGAAACCTTCATACATTAAAGCTCTTGGTATATTAAATGCTAAAAAAGACAAAGAAGTGAGTGCTAATTCCAATCGTCCCGAATTTGAAATGGTGAAAATTTATGCTAATTATTCGCAAAAATTTATGTTGCCGTATTTCGAAAATCAGGCGATGTATAATTTAACTTTTGATAGCCAATATTCCAAAGATCATCTCTATAGTATCGATCAATTTTCCTCGGGCGGTTTTTATTCAGTGCGTGGTTTTCGCAGCGGTAATATTTCTGGAGATTCTGGTTTTAATTTACGCAATGAAGTTTCTTTCAATTTAGGGCAAATGATCTTGCCACAACTTTCGCAAGAGAAAAAGTCATCTAGTTTGAATTATCTAAATAACTTTTCGATTATGCCATTTTATGACTTTGGACGTGTAGAAAATCGTGATACAAATAGAAGCGGAAGATTGAGCAGTACAGGATTTAAATTGTCTTTCGCTAAAGATAAAATTTGCTCTTCTTTGACTTTTTCTCACGCTTTGTCGCGTTCATTAGCGATGAACAAAAATGCCAGATTTGATAACACAATTTATTTTGATGTTACTACTGAAATGGAGTTTTTGTAGAAATCACTCTTCGATCTCAATGTCAAAATCGCAGGAAATTTTGTCACGATTTTGATAAAATAATTCAACAGCAGTTTCATAGCTACGAGTTCCGCTGATTTTTTCTTTAAGTTCTTTGCTCAAGATAACGTTGTCACGAGTTAGGATTAATCTATCATTTTGGGCAAGGTTACCAATCAATGAAATGCGATCTTGAATTGCGGGATTGTCGGGATTTTCTTCAATTAGTTTAGCAGCGCAAATTCCCAAAAGGTTATTTTGTAAATCTTTGAGCATTTCTAATGTGGTGTCTTGTTGTGGTTTGAAAATTATTTCAGCAATTTCATTAGCCTTACCAAGCGCGATGGTGATTTCTTCGGCAATAGACTCGCTGACAAAAATGTCGCGCAATCTGCTATAAACGATACTTGAGGCGTAAGCGTGTTTAATAGCATTGCCACTTACTGCCGTCAAAGAGCGCATAGCAGCTTCTTTGGCAGAAACTTTCTCAAAGAAAAAATTATTAGACAAAACAGCAACAAGCTCGATTGCAATAATTACAAGTATGATACAAATTAAAGTTTTCCTGATTTTCCTGCTAACCATTTAGCGCTTATAAAGATTTTTCTGAATTTAAAAGATGCTTAAAAAATATTTCTCTTATCTCAAAACTTCTGAAGTTTTTTTAATAATCATTGCTTCGGCTGTAATTGCAATTTTTTACAATCTAAAAACTTTTGATTCCGAAATCGCAGATGCTTTTACGCATAATTCAGGAATAGAAATTGTTCAGGCTATTCTTTCGGTAATCGTTGATTTTATTGGCTTGGTGCTGTTTTTTTTATTGGCGAGCTTCAATAAAATTTTACTGCGAACTAGTTTATCTATAACTTTTTTAATTTCAGCAGTCGCCCTTTATATTTTAAATAAATTCGGAACTATTTTAGACGGAGCAATGATCGCCAATGCTTTGGAGAGTGCCGGTCATGCGGATGAAGTAATCGATTACTGGTTGTTTATTTATTTATTTTTCTGCGCCTTGTTACCAATCGTTTTGATTTGGTGCTTACAACTGGTTTCTTCAAGCAACAAATTAAAAGCCTTTTTGTTTTTAGGACTAACCGCTGTTTTATTGTTGATGCAGATAGTTTTTCGTGAAGAGAAGTTGGTAAAATTATCTTTTGCGCGATACTCACCATCAAGCTATGCGATTGCAATCTATGAATATTTTGATCGTTTTTACAGCCAAATTAATCAGGCCAAAACTCGCCATTCATTAACAGAATCTTATGAGTTTCACCGTCAAAATTTGCCCCGTGATTTTAACGTGGTTTTAATTATTGGGGAATCTTTGCGCGCAGATCATTTAGGAATTAACGGCTACAAGCGCGACACCACTCCGTTGATTTCAAAAAATCCTAATTTACTGAACTATGTTGCAAAAACTGATTTTACGACAACCACTAGATCAGTAACTTCAATGTTGTCGCACTTAAATCGTAATCAATTTATTGATATTCCGCAGGAAAAAAGTGCAGTAGCGCTTTTTAAAGAGTTGGGATTTAAAACTTATTGGTTTTCGTCGCAAAGCTCGAAAGAGTTTCACAATGGCATGCTTAACATTATGGCATCGGAAGCTGACGAATATTTCTTTCGTGATCGTCTGCAAGCAAATTTACATAGTTCTAAAATTTATGATGAAGCTTTGATTCCACATTTGAAAGCAGTCGTTGAAAAAGGCGGCAATAATTTTGTCGTGTTACACAGCTTTGGCAGCCATATTCGAGTTCACGAAAGATATCCGCAAAATTTTGCTATATTTACGCCAGAGTGCAAATCATTGCCTAATTCTTGTGAAAAAGAAGAAGTTGATAATAGTTACGATAACAGCGTTTTATACACAGATTACTTTATAAACAGTGTCATAGAGTCTCTGCGCAATACCAAAACTTTGCTGATTTTTGTCTCAGATCACGGTTCTTTCTTAGGAGAAGATGGAGTTTACGCCAATGGCGGTAAAGCCGATGAAAACAGCGACGCGGTGCGTAAAGTTCCAATGTTATTTTATATGACTGATGATTTAATGCGTGATCGTTTTTTTCGTCAAAAATTTAGAAATGCGGCTAAGAAGGTTGGGCGTCAAGGTTTGTCGCATGACAATCTTTTCGACTCGCTTTTTGAGTGCGCCGGGATTGATTCCGACCTATTCGATCGGAATCAAAGTTTATGCCAAAATTGGAAGTAATAAAAAACCGCTAAACTTTATCTGGGGCGGTGTCACTTTTTTTCTTGGCGAGTTTTACGATAATTTGTTGATCTTTTTTGATAATTTCCGGTTCTTTGCTTAAATCATAATTTGGCGTTGAAAACGAATAGCGGAAGTTTTGCGATGAGTTCGTAGATTTATTCTTGTCGTTTTTCTCATCCTTTCTTTCGCCAACAAAACTAATGATATTATTTTTAACGCTTACTTGAATCTCATCAGTTTTGAATCCTTTGAAATCAAGCTGGTAGTAATAATTTTGGTCATCTTGGCTATTTGTTATTTTAGTATTATTGGAATCGGATTTATTGAGTTCGGAAAATATTTTTGCCATACGCTCTTGATGCTTAGCAAAATTATGCTCCATAGCTTGATGCATTTTTTCCATTTCTGCAAAAATATCATCATTAGCAAAAGCATCGCTAAAATAGATCGGGAAATGATGGCTTAGAATTTGATGATGATCTTTGGGTTTGAAGAAATTTTGAGTTATCAAAGTGGCACCAACGCCGATTGATAAAAAGCTTAAAGCGATAAAAGTTTTGGAAGGAGAAAATTCTTTCCACGCTTTTTGCGCCCTTGAGAAGCAGCAAGTTTTTTGCTCATTGGTTTTTTTTAGTTCTTTATTTTCAGTGTTTGTCATATTCAAAATATTTAAGTTTATTAAACATTTTATACGCCAATTAGGCTTTTTTTGATGTAATTTTGGGATGTAACTTTTCAAGTGAATGAAAATAACTAAAAGTCAGATCTTTAAAAATCTTCACTCAATTATTAGCTATTTTGTTACAAATCAGTTTTTTGTTGTGACAATTAAAGCGCGGCCTTGATTATTAAGGCTTCAGCACAATAAATTTACTTAAAATTAATCTTTCACACACCGTAAAAATCCCCCAATTATTACTATAGTTTCAGACTTTATTTAGAGATTTACAAAACATGGAAAACACTGTTGCAGTTGATAAAAACGTAATCGACGTCGATTTTTTGAGAAGCATTATTGAAAACGATTTTGAGTTTGAAAAAGAGCTGTTCGCAATTTTTGCTGAAAGTGCTAAGCAAAATTTAGAAAAAATGGAAAATGCTGTAAAATCAGCCAATGATAATGCTTGGTATATGTCAGCTCATGCTTTTAAAGGTGCATCGGCATCGATTGGAGCATTTAATTTGTCAAAAATTTTGGAATATGCTCAAAAGCATCCGGAAGAAAATTATGAGCAAAAAATTAGTTTGCTGAAAAGAATTAAAGAAGAGTTGGTTGAAGTTAATAAATTTATAAATTCCGAAATCGCCAATAGATAATAGATATCTGGTTAATTAAGATTTTTTAGAAGTTTTTGGAGCTTGTTATTTCGAAGAGAGATTTTATCTTGCGCACCCTTGTTTGTAGGTAATGAATAAACTAAAAATCTGTTGTTCGCATTAACTTCATTCCTTGATTTTCTACGTTGGATCAAAATTTGTGATCTGGAAGTTATAGGGCAAAAAATTGCAATCTGACCAATAAAATGAATATTATTCTTGCTAAACCACGCGGATTTTGCGCTGGTGTTACTCGTGCTATTGAAACTGTTGAAAGAGCTATCGCTAAGTTTGGTGCTCCTGTTTATGTGCGTCACGAGATTGTTCATAACAAATTTGTTGTAGAGTCTTTACGTCAAAAAGGTGCGATTTTTGTTGATGAAGTTGATCAAATTCCTGCTGGTGCAATCACAATTTTTTCTGCGCACGGAGTTTCTGATCGTGTTGAAGAAGACTCGATCGCCCGTGGTTTAGATGTGATTGATGCTACTTGTCCTTTGGTTAGTAAAGTTCATCGTGAAGCTAAAAAATATGAAGAAGAAGGTTACGAAATAATTTTGATTGGCCATCGCGGTCATCCAGAAGTTGAAGGTACTTCTGGTCGTGTCAAAAAAGATGTGATTTTGGTTACTGACGAAAATGATGCCAGAACAGTTCAAGTAAAAAATCCTGAAAAAATTTCTTATGTTACGCAAACCACTTTGAGTGTGGATGATACCAAAAAAATCGTCGATATTTTGGAAGAAAGATTTCCGCAAATGCAACGTGGATTAGCGACGAAAGACATTTGTTATGCGACGCAAAATCGCCAAGATGCAGTTCGTCAATTGTCAAAAATGGTTGATGTTTTATTGGTTATTGGTGCAGCGAATAGTTCAAATTCAAATCGTCTGCGTGATTTAGGGGAAGAATGTGGTTTGAAATCTTATCTGATTAACGGTTTTGAAGATATTGATGAAAATTGGTTGAAAGGTGTCGAAAATATTGGTTTGACAGCTGGTGCTTCTGCTCCGGAAGTTTTGGTGCAGGGCGTGATTAATCGCATCAAAGAACTTTCCACGAATGAAGTGAAAGTTTCGGATATGGAAGGAATAACAGAAAATACCTTTTTCGTATTGCCAAGAAAAGTTAGAAAGTAGGTCGCAACTTTCTAACTTTTTTGACGTGATTTTTTTGCTTAAGAAGCAAGATTTTGCATCAGTTCGTTATTGTTCAAAACATCAGAAATAATATCTTGTAACAAGCTGTTGATTGTCGCTGAATCGGTTGATTCTAAAGGTGCGATAAAGTGTTTGTTGTTCAAAGCCAAATTGAAGTTTTTAGTGAAAACAGCTTTAGTTTTGTTGTTAGTAACAACCACTTTCAAAGTAGCTTCGCCTTCAGAAGTTCCAACCATAAAACCCCTTTTTGCGGCGTATTGCAGTTTTTCAACATGAACTTCTACAGTTTTATCAAAACCTTTTTTAAAGCCTTTCGCTTCCAAACTTGCGTTGATCTGCGCTTTTATTAAGAAAGCGATGTTGTCGGCAGTAAGAATCTGCACTTTTTCATCAGCGCTGAATTGTTTTCTGCCTAAAATGTTTTGATTCAAACGATCGTCAACAACATAAACCACGATTCCGACATTTTTACCAACATTAGAATTGGCGTGATCGAAACGTAAATTAAAGCTGACGTTTTGATTTTCATGAGCGCAAGAAGCGATCAAAAACAAGGATGCGATAAGTAATTTTTTCATAAGTTTGATTATTTTTCTGCAGTTACTACGAAGTTAATTTCTACTTCATCTTTAACGCCATTAGCTTTTTTAACATCGCTATTTCCGATAGCAAAAGCGTTACGTTTGATCAAAGCTTTACCAACAGCGTGAGCTTTAGTGGTAGAATATTCATCAAAAGTGAATTCTAAAGTAGTAGGAACTGCTTTGCCTTTAATAGTTAAGATGCCGTCAGCACGATAAGTTTTACCAGAAAGATTGAATTTGTCGGCGCTGAAAGTTGCTTTCGGAAATGCTTTGGTAGACAACCAATCAGGGCTTTGAATTGTGCTTGCAGCTTCAGACATTGAAACATTCACCGAAGAAGTATCGATGTCGATTGTAACTTTGCTTTTTGCTAACTGGTTTTTGTCAAAATTGATTTTGCCATCAAATTTTTTGAACGAACCATTAATAGTTGATTTATCTTGCAAAACTTTAAATTCGATTTTGCTTTGCGCTGGAACAATTTTCCAAGCAAGGTTTTCAGCTGCTTGAGCCGAATTGGCAACGATAAAAGCTGCTGCGGTCATTAATAATTTTTTCATAAAAGACTCCAAAGTTTTTTTAAAAAAGCGGGAATTATTTTCTAAGTTACAAAATAGAAGATTCTAGAAAATTGATTGTTCAAAAGCTTAAGAAGATTTCTTAAGAAAGTTTCTAGTATGATCTATAAAAGCGCGCAGTTTCGGTAAAACTTGCGAACTGCTTGGATAATATAAGTAAAAACCAGTGCTAGTCGGTGCAAAATCGGCTAATAAAATTTTTAGTTTGTTAGCCGCGATTTCATCTTTTACAGCATCTTTGGTTGTGTACGTAATCCCGTGGCCTTTCATCGCAGAGTCAATTGCGTAGTTAAAGTCGTTTAAAATCAGAGATCCTTTGACTTGTACCGCAAATTCTTTGTTTTTGTGTTCAAATTCCCAGCGTTCGTAAAGCCTTTGCTCGCCCAAGCGTGAAACGATGCAATGATGCTGCAATAAATCTTTGGGGTGTTTTGGAATACCGTGTTTTTTTAAATATTGTGGTGCAGCAACGGTAACGAATTTTACGGGTCCAGAAATTTTTATTGCGATAACATCTTTTGCTAAAATATCGGATAAACGGATACCTGCGTCGAAGCCTCTTTCGAAGATTTCACTTTGTTGATCTTCAAAAAATAATTCGACGTTTATTTCAGGATATTTATTGCGGAAACTTGAAATTAAAGGTTCGGCACAATTTTTATAAATTACTCGCGGCAAGTTGATGCGTAAAGTTCCAGAAGGATTTTGTCCGTAAGTGCTAACTTCATTCAGAGCTGATAAAATTTGATCAATTGCTGGATTCGCACGATTGAGGAATTTTTCGCCAGCTTCGCTCAAACTTACACTCCGAGTGGTGCGCGACAATAAAGCTACTCCTAAACGTGACTCTAATTGTTTAATATTTTGGCTAATTGCGGAGGGTGAAATTTTCAGACTTTCCGCTGCGACAGTGAAGTTTTTCTTCTCGGCTACTGCTTTTAAGGCGATTAATCCGTTGAGCTGATCGTTGTTCATTATGAAGATATACTTAAAAGTTCATCAATAAATAAGTTATTATAATTAATAATCCTTCGTCTTAATAAAGGAGCAAATGTTTTAATCATTTTGCCGTTCTAGAGTTGAAGCAAAGTTTTCGCGTTAGCGATTTAGAGAGTATTTTGTTTCTGCTCTAGAATTGGTTTAATCAAATAACAAAATTTATGATCAAAGCTAAAGGAATTGCTGCCAAATCGGCCAAATCTAATCTTGTGCCTTTCTCTTTTGAAAGACGTGATCCGAAGCCGCACGACGTTGTAATCGACATTAAATATTGCGGAATTTGTCATTCAGACATTCACCAAGTTCGTAGCGAGTGGGGTGAGTCAATTTATCCGATGGTTCCGGGCCATGAAATTGCTGGCGTTGTTCGTGCGGTAGGAACTCATGTTACGAAATATAAAGTTGGTGATCATGTTGGCGTCGGTTGTTTTGTCGACTCATGTCGTACTTGCTCAAGCTGCAAAGCTGAAATGGATAACTATTGTTTGGAAGGAATGACGCAAACTTATAACTCTGTTGAGCGCGATGGTAAAACGGTTACTCAAGGCGGATATTCAGACGTAATTGTGGTTGATGAAAATTACGTTTTGCGTATTCCAAATTCGATTCCACTAGACAAAGCTGCTCCCTTGCTTTGCGCCGGCATTACACTTTATTCACCACTGACTCATTGGAAAGCTGGTCCGAATAAAAAAGTAGCGATTATGGGGCTTGGCGGACTTGGACATATGGGCGTTAAAATTGCTGTTGCTTTGGGTGCAGAAGTCACGGTTTTGAGTCATTCTGATAAAAAACGTGAAGATGCTTTGAAAATGGGCGCTCATCATTTCGTTTCAACTGCGGATTCGTCAGTTTTTGCTAAATATGAAAGTACATTTGATTTGATCATTAACACAGTTTCATCTTCTGAAATAAACATGGGTGATTACTTTAATTTGTTGAAACTTGACGGCACTTTGGTGGTGGTTGGCGCGCCAGATAAGCCACTCGAAATTCATCCATTTCCTTTGATTATCAAACGCCGAAGCTATTCCGGATCGGTAATCGGATCAATTAAAGAAACTCAAGAAATGCTCGATTTCTGTGCGCAACATAACATTACTCCAGAAATTGAAGTGATTGATCCAAGCTATGTCAATGAAGCTTACGAACGTGTGTTAAAAAGTGACGTGCGTTATCGTTTCGTAATGGATATGAGTAAAATTTAATCGTGATTTTATTCTAAAATTTGCCTCAAGGGAAAAATGACAATTTTTTTGGGCGATCTTGCAAAAGGTCGTCCATTTTTTTTGTCGTTTTTTTGGCGTTTTAAAATGAGTAAACCACAAAGAATTTGATGTAGTTGCTGAATTGTGAAATGTAATTTGTCGCGATATTTTTCTGTAAAAAAATTTTCCAAAAATGCGTTATACCAAATCAACTAGCGAGATTTTGTCGTCTTTAGTAACAAGCTTGCAGCCAACAAAAAAGTTGGCGCTGCACTTCAGCGGAAGTGTTAATCAGAGTTTATTGCTTAAAACAATTTTGTGTGAAACGACAAATAATATCGTGGTTTATTGCGCAAAAAATTCTGCTAATTCTGGCGAAAATAACGCTGATAATTTGCGTATTTTGCGCAGTTTTCAAAGTGCTTATCGTCACTTTGAAATCAAAGAAATCAGCCTTGAATTTTCCGACGTTAATGACGTTTTTTGTCACGCAGAATTGATGACAAAAATTTACAAAGAATTGTCGAGCTTTGACGTTTATTTATTCAGCCAAGATGCGCGATTTTTTGCCGATAATTTACCCTCAGCGCGCTTGTATCATCAAGTTGCAAAGCACAATTTAGAAGTGCAATTTCTAGCACCACTAGCGCAAGCTACGATGGCGGAAATTTCGGCGGAAAGTTTTTGCGGCATTTTGTTGGGCGGTGACATCAATTTTAGCGTTTTATATCGCGATCACAAAAAGGCGATTGATAGCCTAAAAGCCTTGGATCCAAATGAATCAAATTACTCAGAAATTACAGATTTATTAATCAACAAAAGCGATGCAAATGCAGTTTTTCGCTACTTAATTTCAGCTTCTGATTACGCCACCGTTTTGAAATTTGTGCGTAATTTTGGCGAGTTGGTGAATAAAAATTTGTATATTCACAATATTTTGTCGGGTGTTTTCAAGCTTGCGCCGCAACATGAAGAACTCATTATTTTAGCTCTTTCTCACTCTAAAATTTCGACGTCAGAGTTCGAAGAAATTTTACAAATTTTGCTCAATCGTATTTTGCAAAATCATCCAGATAATAATTTCGGAGTTAATGAAATTGATTATTTCTTCCGTCTTTTTGATTACCAAATCAGCCAATTAGCGCGCGATAATTTAGCGTGGCAAGTTTTGCAGCAAGAGCAATCGAGTTTCCGCGAAGATTTGTTGGATAAATTAATTCAATGGCGCAGCGACAGCGGAGATTTATTTTTACGCGCAATTGAAGACGAAGCCTTGTCGCAAAAATCGCTGAAGTTGTTATTTTTGCTGCAAAAGTATCGTCATAAAATGAGCGCGATTCAGCTTAATGAAGCATTGTTCCGCGCTTTTGAGAATCAGCTTTTTCAACTTTGTCATTTGTTAATTGAAGCTGGCGCCGATGTTAAAATTCTGAAATTTAACAAAGAATCTTACGCCGAACTTTTGTGGTCAAAAAGCCGCAGCCCGCAAATGTTGATTAACAGAAACGATAAATGGCGTGAACGAGATCGCGTAATTATTAAAGAAATTTTGCAAGAGTTGGGCAATCCACAACAAAAAATTCCGCCGATAATTCATGTTACTGGCTCAAATGGCAAAGGATCAG
Source organism: Alphaproteobacteria bacterium (assembly GCA_021151765.1). Taxonomy (GTDB): domain Bacteria; phylum Pseudomonadota; class Alphaproteobacteria; order Rickettsiales; family UBA1997; genus UBA2645. The sequence goes on along the minus strand of JAGKWR010000014.1, from coordinate 29,200 downwards.
TTTGTGCTTTTATGCATTCGATTTTGCGTGAAAATGGTTACAAAGTTCACGTTTTTGCTACGCCTTCAGCTTTGCGCGGCAATGAAGATATTGTCGTTTCGGGTGCGGAAATTTCGGATCAAAAATATTACGAATATTTGCAAAAGGTCGAAGAAGTTTATCACCGCATTAAAGATCGCCAAGATTTTAAAGATAAAATTTCTGCCGCCAACAAGCTCGATAATATTGCCGATGACGCTGAATTTGGCTGGTTGTGGTACGCAATTAAAATTCCGGTAGCAATGCTGGCTTTTGCAGAAAGCCAAGCTGATGTTACGATAGTTGAGGTGATTACTGGCGGAGAATTTTGTTTGACCAATATTTTCGAAGCCAATCAAACCGTGGCGACAGTTATTAACGAAATTATTTTTGGCGACAATCACGCTGGCGGAAAAATTTACGGCGATTTCTCCAGCATTCAAAGTGTTGCGAAAACTAAGTCGCGATTGGCAAAAAATCGTGTGCCCATAATTTGCGCGCCGCAAGAAGATGCGGTAATGCAAGAAATTAATCGCACGGCACAAGAGAGAGATTGTCCGTTGTTGCTTTTAGGACGTGATTTTACGGTTTCACAACTGGGCGATAATTATTTTTCATATCACGCTTTTGGCAAAAATTTTAAATTGCGGAAGCCAAAAATGATCGGCGAATTTCAAATCAACAACGCCGCGATTGCCCTTACTGCAATTATTGCCAGTCGCAGATTTAATTTGAAATCACGCTATATTTCGCGTGGTGTTGAACGCTGCCAACGTGTGGCAATGTCTTCTGATCCGATAATTTTAAACAATCAAGGTGACGCGATTTTGATTGGCTGGGGAAAAAATGATTCTCCGGCTCTGAAAGCAGGAAAATATGTGCAAAATCGTTACGCCAAAAGTCATGCTTTGGCTTTAATGTTTTGCAGTGAATCTGGCGAAAATATTGCAGCAATCGCCGCCGCTTTCGCCAAAGTTGATTACGATCAACGTTATCGAGTGGAAATGATGGCAGAAAAGCACAGTGACAATGAATCTTTCGCGCGAATTGCTGGTAAAATTGATCTAAAATTTGTCGGCAAAAATTATCTATCTTCAACCATCAACCACGCCATCCAAGATAATAAAAGCGGCAAGCCTTTGCTCATTCACATCAATTCCAGAATCATGTTGGCGTTGGTTGCGTTGAAAATTTTTGCTAAAATTGAGCAACCAAATTTCCACGATGATTTAAACTTCGCTTACCAAAACAAATTGATAAGCGAAGTGCAGTATAATTTGATGAACAAAGAAGTTGCTGCGCAAGTTGCGAAAAAATTCACAATCTTTGGAAAAACTATTTTTTAGTATTTTCGACTTCTCTCCAAGTCAGGTCTGTGTTGAGTTGATAGACTTTGTTATTTATTGGCTCAACGCAGTAAATTGTAATCCATTGATTGAAAACTAGCTGCTGAAGTTTGGCGCTGTCTTGCATCACTTTGTCAATTTTGCTTGATGGCGCATAGATTAAAGTGGTTAGGCGCAAGGCTTCGTGATAATTTTCTTGGTCATTAGCAAATACCGATTGTAGCGGTAAACCATGCATTAAGTCGCTGGCGTTGCCTTGCATGACGCCGATTTTACCGACAATATTTTGCGTAATTTTGCTGCCTGATCCAAATGCTACGTTGTCGAGTGTTGAGAATAAATATTGGCTGTTAATCCACTGCGCCACAACCATCGGCGCGTTGAGGATTAAGTTTAAAATGGAGCAATCTTCATCAACTTCCCAATCATAAGAGTGTAAAAAGGATCGTCCTTGGAGGTTGATGTTTTGCGTCAAACTTCTTGGGCCAACGATAAAGGAAGCATTCTTCGCCAAACCCCATTCTGGCTGAGTTTCCGACCAGTTATGACTACGCAAGAAAAAGAAATCATTTAACTTATTTTTGTCATCAGCAAAACCCATATTATGAGCGCGAGCGGCGTTGTTTAAGGTTTTGGCGTCTTTTAAATCAGAAATCAGAGTTTCTAAATTTAGATAAGTTGATTGATAAATTTCGATATCGTCAGTGGTAGTATTGTGTTTAGCGGCAACGAATTGCGTGGTTTCTGGAATAACAATTTTGTGGTTTTTTAAATGTTCGCGCAGTTTTGGTTGATTTAAAATTTTCGCTAAAATTTTAGCGTTACTATCGCCGTGACGACCACCGCAAGCGCCGCAATCAAGGGCAGTTGCGTAAGTATTATTTTCAGTTTGGCTGCCATGTCCGCACAATAAAACAATGTTGGCAAAATTTTCGGTTAAACCGATCGCTTTGAAAAAACTCACTGCATAGTTGCATTGATCTTCAAAAGGAATCGAGTTGATTTCTGGCGAAGTTTCCAGCTTTTGATTAAAAGTTTTTTGGAGTTGGTTTTGCAAAATTTTTCTGCTTTTAGGAGAGAAAGTTTTGATAAACATCCAACCGCCGCTCCAAATTCCCATTCCTTCCGCTAATGGAAGCGGCGTGGTGAAATTGTATTTTAGTGATTGGTAGAATTTTTTGATTTCAGAAATTGTCGAATAGCCTTTGATTTGTTTGGCGTGCAAATTTTCTGAAACTGAGTTTCTTTCCGAAACATTATGTTTTGGTGATAATAAAACCGGACAAGAAGCATAAGATTCTTGGGTGATGTCGTTGGTTATAGCGGTGGGAATTCCGAAAAATCCGGCAAAGCCGAAAGTTTGATAATTGCCGCAATTTTCAATTGCTCGGCGTATTTGTTCAGATCTAACATCAATACAAAACACCATTTGAGCATCGTATTTGTTTTGTTGAAGTTTGAGGTAGGGTAAGCTTTGGTAAATTTTGGTGATTAAATTTTCGCGATATTTTTTCTCATTCGCGGTGATTTGCATTACTTTATTTTCAACTTGCTTATCAGCAGAAAAATCTGCGGCTAAATGCGGAATTTCAGTGCCTGCTTTCGGCCAAATCAAGGCAGTTATGATTAATCGAATTGCTAGATAGTCGCTTTCGATTTCATCATTTTTGACATAATTCCATTCGCCCAGATATTTCACATAAGACGACCATCCCGCTAAAGTTGTGAGCAAAAAAGTGGTGATTGTTTCGTGATATTTATCCGAAATTGTAAGGCGCTGCAAAACCACAGAAATTGCCGCTGCAGAGCTTTCTGGTAAGCTGTGAAGAAAGTTTATATTTTCATCGTAATTTTGATGTAGTTGCTCATCAAAAATCGCTAACTTTTTCCATGATTTGTAAAAACCTTGATCGCGGTAAGGCATTTGAATTGTTGCTTGGCCTTGATCAAAAAACACCTGACACCATTTGATGGTTAGGTAATTAACTTTAGACATTTCTGGCGGCAACTGAGGATTTTGAAATAAGCTAAATCCTTTTTTGAGCGCAGTTTCAAAATTTAAATTCTCGAAACCTTGCAAGGGATTGCAGGCGATAATGTTTTGTAATGGCCAAGTTGGCGCAATTTTATCCCAAGAATTTTTTACAATATTCTTCATAATATTTTCCTCTTTTAATGCCGATTTCATAAGTGAGTTTTTCATATTTTAGCGATATTTATATTGATTACGATTAGCGGTAACGGTTGAGAAATCTGGTTGGCTGGCGTTGAGTGATTTTACATAAAGTTTCGCCGTTTTTGAGTTTTTGCTCAAAACATCTTTGCTTGAAAATAAGCGGAATAACCAAACGAAGAGCAGTAATAAAACGGCAGTTATGTGCCACAAATTAAGTGGCTGCGGCTGTAATAAATTATGTGCGACAATATGTTCAATTAAGGCGACAGAATAGCCGTAGAGAGCCGCGATAATGGTTGAAATGAAGATCGCTGAAGTAAAGTTACGACGTAATGATTTACCAATTATCGTCAAAGCAACTTGGCTGGCTGCGACGAAACAGACAGCGATCAAAACCAAAGTTGTATCTAGTTGAGCAACGTTGACTTCGGTAATCACTGCGAAAGTCAAGGCTCCTAAAACACCGCAAATTAAAGCAGCGCAGAATTTCAGAGGAGTCGGAGCTAAATCGCTATCGAAACGCTTTTCTTCCCAAGTGCTTGGTGATGATAAAAATAGATAAGCTTTAAACATGCCGTGCCAAAAGAGGTGGGCGATTGCTGCTGGAAATAATCCCATGCCGCATTGCGCGATCATAAATCCCATTTGGCTCATAGTTGAGCAGGCCAACATTGCTTTTACGTTGCTTTGAATCAGTTTCCAAAAAGTACCAATTATCGCCGAAGCAATGCCCAAGGTGAAGGCTAAAGTTAGTAGTTCTGGTACTTTAAAAAATAACGGTGCGAAGCGTGCTAAGATAATTCCGCCACCATTGACAATTCCGGCGTGCATCAAAGCGGAAGCCGGAGTTGGAGAGTTTAGAGAATTAATCAACCACGATTTGAAAGGGTAGATTGCTGATTGGCTCAAAGCGGTTAGCAAAATTAAGAAGCACGGAATCAGCAAGCTGCTGGTTTCAAGATCACTGTGGTTAATTTCACTAATTAAGTAGCTGTCGGTTTTAAGGTGTAGAAGAATTAAAGCCGATATTAAGCAAGATGATCCGAAGATGAAATTGCGCAGCGCTAAAATTCCTGAGTTGCGCGCCTGTTGCCAACTGCTTTTGTGAATCATCAAACTTACCAGCAAAATATTGCTTATTGTCCACGAAATGGCGAATAAGAAAATATTATTGGCGGCGAAAGTTATGATTAGTAAAGCAGCGATGAAAAATATGGTGATGAGGAATTTTGTTCTTTTTTTATCGCCACGTAAATATGTCGTCGAATATTTGCCGACGATTAGAGCAATAAACAAAATTAAAGCGGTCGCAACTGTTGCTAATGAGTCAAACTGGAAAAAATTTGCTGTCATATTATTTACTTAACATTATTAGAAAAACTGTAATTACTAAATTGGTATATAAGTTTAGCTTCTAAGCAGTAAAACTAATAATTCTTCTATCAATAATCAGAAAAGCTTATGACGATCGATACAATTTCACTGCAATGTTTTATTGTTGCCGCGGAAACGGGAAGTTTTACGAAAACGGCGGAAAGAGTTGGACGAACTCAGTCGGCGGTTAGTCAGCAAATTGCTAAATTAGAAAATTTGTTGGGCAAAACTTTGTTCAAACGCAGCAAAACTTTAGAACTGACAAGTGACGGTGAAATTTTTCTCAATTACGCCAAACAAATTTTTAGTTTGCATTGCGAGACGCTGGATTGCTTCAAAGAACCAGATTTGAAAGGCGAGGTGCGTTTTGGCATTCCTGACGATTTCGCCAGCGTTTTCTTGTACGATGTTTTGTCAGAATTTATCTCGGTTCATCCCAATATTTCTTTGCATATCGAATGTGATTTGACGATGAATTTGTACGAAAATTTTAAGAAGAAAAAATTGGATTTGGCGCTTGTGAAAATGCCATGTCCTAAAGATTTAGAATATGCTAGTGAACTTTCTTCGGAAAAGTTGGTTTGGGTGGGAAATCCAAAATTAATTAAAGATAAACAGGCAATTCCTTTGATTTTATCGCCAAAACCGTGCGTTTATCGTAAAGCTGCCATCGAGGCTTTAAATAATAAAAATGTGAAGTGGCGCATAGCTTTTTCTAGTCACAGCTATTCTGGTATTATTGCTGCTGTCAAAGCTGGTTTGGGACTTACGATTTTGCCACAAAAAATGGTGCCAAAAGATTTACCGAAAAATTTATTGTTGGTACGTTCAGATTTTTTACCATCGTTGGAAAATAGTCACATTTCGTTGTTGAAATCAACCGATCAAAATCCGGCGATCAATTCGTTTGAACGCTTTATTATCAAGCATTTAGGATAATTTATGAAAAATTTACGATTAATCAAAACCCTAACTCTTTGCGGTTCTTTGCCTTTTTTCTTGTCAGCAATTTTGGGATATTTCGATTATCAAGAAATAGCGATCAAAATTTCTTTAATTTATGGTGCCGTAATAATTGCTTTTATGAGCGGAATTTTGTGGGCAGTGGCAATTACAAATAAAGCGAAGCAAGGTGACAAAAACCTCGTAATTTTTAGTAACTTATTGGCTATTTTAGGCTGTTTTGCTGCTTTATTTTGTTTGAATTGGATTGGGTTTGTCATCGAAATTTTGTGCTTTTTATGGTTGATTTGGGTGGAATTTGGATTGCAAAAATTTAGCCAAAAAAATCAACAAATTGAGTGCGAAATTTTCCCTGAAGAATATTTCAAAATGCGTCTTCAAATCACAGCCTTGGTGGTTTCTATTTTGGCGATCAACGCTTTTCTACTTGGCTAGCAAATGTTCAAGATTATTTCGCAAGACGGTGAAGCTTGTTATCGCGCTCAAATTTTTGATGAAATAACTGCACAAAATCACTTCGAGAATCTTTTGCGGGAAGTAAATTTTGTATCGGATCGTGTTAAAATTTTCGGCAAAATTATCACAACAGCACGTCAAGTTGCGTGGTTTGGCGATCAAGAATTTAATTATCGTTATTCTGGATTTGATCACCACGCAGTTTATTGGAGCGAAACTTTGAAGCTAATCAAACAGCGCGTTGAGGACATAACTCAAGAAAAATTCAATTCTTGTTTGGTAAATCTTTATCACGACGGATCAGAAGCGATGGGCTGGCACAGCGATGATGAAAAAACTATCGTCACCAACTCAACAATTGCATCTGTCAGTTTCGGTGCAACTCGTCGTTTTTTATTTAAACACAAAGTCAGCAAAGAATTAGTAGAGATTAATCTAGAGCCAGCCAGCTTGCTTTTAATGAGTGGCGAAATTCAAAGAAATTGGCTGCATTCTCTACCCAAAATGGCCAAAGTAAAATCACCAAGAATTAATCTGACTTTTCGTAAAATGGTGCAACAAAGTGTCTAAAACAAAGCTTTGGCACATTTATTAAAAATAATTTCACAGTTTTTATGAAGTATCGCGCCAAACAAATGGTAATTTTTTTGAGTCTTTTTTCGCTAATTCTGGGTGCGCTGCATTTTTATTTGTATCAGCGTACAGCCTATTATTTGCAGCTCGATTTTTTCGCAAAAACTTTATGTGCAACAATTTTGGCGTCGTTAATGGTAATCACAATTGTCGCAATGCCATTGAGCCGCGCTTTGCCGGGTGTTTTTGCTAAAATAATTTCGTGGATTGTTTATCCGTGGATGGGTTTGGGTTTGTTGCTGATAACTGGTTTTTTGATCGCAGATTTATTGTGGTTAAGCTTAAACATTATTGCGCTCAATTCTTCTTTTATTCTTGCAACGCAGTTGCAGAAAAATTTCGGCTTAACGGTTTTGTTCTTTGCGGTAAGCGCTGCAATTTACGCTATGTGGAACGGGCTGCGATTTATAAAAACTAAAAATGTCGAAATTCGGTTGAAAAAATTGCCAGCCAAACTTGACGGACTTCGCATTGTGCAAATTACCGACATTCACATCGGACCAATTTTGGGCGGCGATTGGCTGCAACGCGTGGTTGATCGCGTCAACGCTTTGGAGGCAGATATTGTAGCAATTACTGGCGATTTAGTTGATGGCTCAGTTGCCGAACTTGGCGCGCACGTTTTGCCGTTGCAAAATTTGCGAGCAAAACACGGCGTATTTTTTGTCACTGGAAACCATGAATATTACTCTGGCGCTGACGAATGGTGTGATTTTTTGCGCAACTTAAATATCACAGTTTTGCGCAATGATTTGGTTTCATTAAAAATTAACGACGAGACGATTGATATCGCCGGAGTTGAAGATTGGAGCAGTCGCCATTTTCTGGGCGGATATAATTTGCAAAAAACTGTCGCTGCAAGAAACATCAACAACGCCTTGATTTTATTGTCGCATCAGCCGCGAACCATGCATGATTCGGCAAAACATCAAGTTGATTTGCAAATTTCCGGCCACACTCACGCCGGCCAAATCTGGCCTTTCAATTATTTAGTTTACTTGCAGCAACCCGTTTCTCACGGCTTGTTTCAATATTCTAATTCTGGCAATTCCGCCGATTCTGCCAATTCTAATTTACAACTTTACGTAAATTCCGGAACCGGATTCTGGGGCCCACCAATGCGACTTGGCACTTTTGCTGAGATTACGGTTTTGAGGTTGAGGAGTGTTTAGTTAAGTAAGAGTTTTACTCAAAAAAAAGCAAATTTGGGCAAATTTTTCGTTATACTCGCATTCATAAGTAAAATAAGAATAACTCAAAATTTGTGACGAATTGCACTATCAATAGAGAAGAGATGATAATTTTATTCGATTGTAACAGCTATGATAAGTTGATAGTGTTGGATTGGAAAGATTTGCAAAAAATTTCTGCTAGAATCACCAAAGTTGTAATTCCTCAAGCTGTCAGAATACAGTTGGATATGATGATTGGACGCCAGGACAAATTGGAAAAACTATCTAAAATTAACCAATTAATTGCTTATCTTGATATTCTGGGGAAGGTTGAATATAGAAAATCTTTAGGAATGAACAGTTACGGTAAACAAATCTATTTTGATTCTTTGCCCGGTAAAATGAGAAATAGCGATAAGGAAATTGCTCTGACAGCAAAACAAGAAGAAGCAATTATGATTACGGATGATAAGTATTTTTTATTAGGACTAAAATTTTTAAAGCAGCCAGTTATGAATTTTGAAGAATTTCTAACTTTTCTCCAAACTTCGGATGTGCCTAAATCGAGTTTTGATCAATAATATCAAAGCCTTAATCAACACTGTTTAAAAATAATCCTCTCAATTTCTTCACTTCAAAATTTTCAACTGCATTAAACTTCGTAAAAAAAGTTTGTTCATACGTCTAATTTTATTTTCTAATTTTTGGTAAGCGCCTTTGTAAGCAAAAGGATTACCAGATTTGTAACTATCGAATAATTAAAAATGTTTTTTGGCAAAAGCCCTTCCTGATCCAGATTTTAAATATTTTTCAAAGCAAATTGCTTTTTCTTTTTCGTCAAAAGCGCAGTAGAATTTTAGTTGCCAAGGTTTGTTGCGAGATGTGTGTAGTGATTTACCAGAGTTGTGATAGGATAATCTGTTTTGGAGGTTTGAAGTGAATCCGATGTAAGTTTGAGAAGGATTCTGAATTGATTGTAGGATGTAAGTGTAGTGCATAATTTCTTTGGTGATAGAAATTAATAGTAGTTTGTGGAAAAAGCCCGCCTTCGCCAAGGCTTCGGCGCGCAGCCTTCGCTCTAATGATCTTCATCTGTCAGTCCAATCCCTATCGGGCTGGCCTGCCAGCCGAAGCTCATAAGAGCGAAGGCTGGCGGACAGAGGGGGATTCGAACCCCCGATATAGCTTTTCAACCATATATCGGTTTAGCAAACCGACGCCTTCAGCCGCTCGGCCATCCGTCCGTATATAAATTTTTGGTTTGTGATTGAGCAAAAAATTGCAAACAACAGCGAAATTGAACAGTTAGAAAGTTCTAAAATTGCGAAGTAGTTTGAAAAATTTGAAGTTTTAGATTGATCAGAAGTGATAATCCAAAAGAGCGGAAACTCTGCTCAAAACAATGAGCGACAAACTAAAGTTGGATTAATTTTTTGCAAGGAGCTTTTACGCGATTGCTATATTTTTATCATCATAGTGTCAGCTATGAATTTGGTATAGCATAATCCATTTCTTAGCATTTGTCGCTTTAAAAAAAGATCTCGTCAGCTTCTTAAAATTCAAACTCACGAGATCTTTTTATTTCTCAAATAACAAAAAAATTAATTCTTGGTGTCGCTTACAGCTTGAGATTGATTGGCCAATTGTCTTCTGTGGTAAAGATCAGCGAAGTTGATTGGATCAAGCATCAGCGGTGGGAAATTGCTGTCGGTTGTAAGGTTAGAAACAATACGACGCAAAAATGGGAAGATAATATTTGGGCAATAAATCAACAAAATTTGTTCGAGAGTTTCGCTGTCTTTTTCGCTGATTGAAAAAGTTGCGCCGTAAACAATTTCGCACAAGAAAGTGCGTTGTCCTTCAACTTTGGCGTCGGCGTTAACTTTCAATGAAACTTCGTAAAGTTCATCGCCCAGCTTTTGCGCGTCGATATCGATAGAAAGTTCAATATCTGGTTTGCCGCCAGATTTCAGAAAAATTTGCGGCGCGTTAGGAACTTCAAAAGACAAATCTTTGATGTATTGCGAAATAACGTTGATGTCAGACATATTTAATTAATTTGATTTTGATTAGATGAAACGAGCAAAGGTTGAGCGGCCGTAAACGGAATAATTGCAACGCTTAAAGCAGGTTTCTCGGGTTTGTAAACAGTTTGGCTTTGGTGATCATAATTGCGATCAGCACGAACTTGCGGAGTGATAATTTCCGACATGCCAACAATTTTCCCTCCATGATCTATCGTGATTTTTTGATTGTAAAGCGCAGTGATTTCTTCGCTGCTTTTGCTTTCCAGAAAATGTGAAAATCGCGTGCTAAATTTCTGCAAAAATTCTTCGGCGATGAAATCAATTCCGGAATGATAAATATTTTGCGAGTGATCAAATTGTGCAAAATGCGTGTTGTTGCCAACCAAGCGCAGCTCAACAACCGCAACCTCATCGTTGATAAATGACAGTCGCAGCGGAATATTTTTAGCGGCTAAAAATTTATGATTCAAAAAAGCTGGCAAAGCAGCATCAACCTGACGAAAAGCCGTATTTTCTAACTGTGATTTTACATGTTTATTGCGATCAAGTCCGCTGGCAATTTCGCTTTGGCGCAACACGCCGGGAACATCGCCTAAATCAGACACAGCTTCTTGCATAATTTCTAAAATTTGTGCGCCAAGTTGATTAAATTGAATTACAGTTTCGCCGGCAATTTCTCTGATTTCGGGAAGTAAAATATTTTGTTTGACGTTGTTGGAATCTGTTAAAAAAAATGAGCTGTTAACTTGAACGTTAGCGTCATCAAGCGACAACTGGCTTTGATTGGCAAGCAAACGTAATTTGCTAAAAGCTTGGTTTTTTTGTTCGATAATTTCATCAACTGCAAAAGGCCCAATGGCAATTTCGTAGGCTTGAATCATGTCGAGCAACTTTTCGTAAAAGCGATCAGTAACAATGAAAGGCACAACATTTTGCAAATTTTCAGACTTTGATTTTTTGTAATCAAAAATGCCATCAATCTCGATTTTATGCTGATAGGCGAAATCTTCGACAAAAAGTAATTTGAAAAAGAAAGCTTCTGACTCGGCGAAATTATTGACGTGGGTCATAATTTCTGTTCTTTCGTTTGGCGAACTGACCAAATCTTGAACAGTGCGTTGAATTATCAAATAATCTTTGCGACCAATTACTTCGCTGAAATCTGCATTTTCGTTGAGCAAGAAAGTGACATTGGTGATTTCCGGCAAAGTTGGTTCAAAGCCATATTTTTTTTGCATATTGCGCCGCGCCGTGATGTCCGCAACTGCCTTTTTAATCGCGATATTTTGACGAGTTGTGGAATCTTGAATTTGTTGATTCGGATTTAGTGAGTTGAGCAAAAATTCGCTTTCCAAACCGATAGTCATTTCCAAATTTTTGTCGGCCAATTTTGTCGCAAAATCTGTTAAATTTGGTGTTGTGCTTTGGCGTTTAATCGCAGTTTTGTGGTGATGCGAACGTAAAAATTCGACAGCTTGGTTGCTTAATTTTTCATCAAGTAAAATGGCGCCGAGTTGCGCGATATTTTGGTTGTAGGTTGTAAGCTGATTGAGCAAAGCGTGATTTTCTAAATCGTCTTTGGCAATTAGCGCAGAATTTTGCTCAAGAAGATGAGCGGCGTTGAGTTCTTGAAGTAATTGTAGCGCAGATTCTGATTGATCAAAACTGGCAATTTTTGTAGCGATAATTTGCTGTTGCGCGCTGCTTAAATTTTGCGCTGCAGTTGCTAAAAATTCTCCGTAATTAAACATTACACGATTATGAGCGTGAATGTATTTGTCTTGAAATGGCAAAATTTCTTGGCGAGTTGTTGCGTCAATTGGTTGTTGATTCGCCTGCGCTGCTGCAATTTTTTCAAGCAAAGATTGTGGTAAATCAGATTGCGCCATTTGCTGTAAATTTTGTTCGAAAATATTTTGGTAATCTTGAGCAAAATTTTGCAAAATTACTTCCAAATTTGGGTTACGATTTAAATGGTTTAAGAAGCTGGTGAATTGTACAAAAGGTAAAATTAGGTTAATTTTTCGTTGTTTTTCACTTGTAGAAAATGCGTTCCAGCTGTCAAAAATTGTTGAGATATTGCGATTAATTAGAGTGAAGTTAGTCATAAAATATTGTTGTAGATCTTTATTTATCCAGACTTGCGAAATTAGAAGAGGTTGTTGTTTCGCTTTTTTAAGGATCAGAAATTGTCAGAATTACAGCCAGTAAGCTGCGAGAAGTTAAATTTTACGTAGCATCGAGCTACAACAAGAGCACGCAAACAGCTTGTTTTTGAGGAAGGAAAGAAAAGAAATTTTGTGAGTTTGAGCGGAAGTTAGTTTTTTACTAACAAAGATACTCCGAGTTGGTTCTGATAACTTTTTTAGCTGCAGAATCCATTAACAAAGAGCTGACAAAAATTTTGCCATTTTGTTTTTTAACGCCGTTGAGCATGTAACCGTCAGTTACGCCAGCGCAGGCGAAAATTACGTCGCCACGAGCCATTTCTTCGGCAGTGTATTTTTTATTGAGATCAGAAATTCCCATTTTTTTGGCGCGTTCGATTTGTTTTTGGTTATCGCCAAAAATCAAACGTCCCATCATTTGGCCGCCAATAACGCGAAGTCCGGCTGCAGCTAAAACACCTTCCGGTGCGCCACCAGTTCCCATGTAAGCGTCAATTTGTACGGATTGGCTAGTGCAAGCAATAACTCCAGCAACGTCGCCATCGCCAATCAAACGAATACGCGCGCCAGCTTCACGAACTTTGGCGATTAATTCTTCGTGACGTGAGCGTTCAAGAATCATCACAGTTAAGTCAGAAATATCGCATTTTTTAGCTTTGGCGATATTGCTCAAATTTGTTTTTGCAGAGTTGTCCAAGTCAATCACGCCTTGTGGCAAGCCCGCGCCAACGGCGATTTTTTCCATATAAACGTCGGGAGCGTGTAAAAATCCGCCACGTTTTGCGAAAGCAATTACTGCCAAAGAAGATTCACCAGCATTGGCGCAAATTGTTGTGCCTTCAAGCGGATCAAGAGCGATGTCAACTTCGATGCCACCTTTACCAACTTCTTCACCGATGAAAAGCATCGGCGCTTCATCACGTTCACCTTCACCAATCACAACCGTACCTTTGATATTCATTTGATTCAAAGTTTCGCGCATTGATTTCACAGCAGCAGCGTCTGCAGCTTTGTTATCACCTTTGCCAATCCAGTCATAGCAAGCGATTGCGGCTTTTTCAGTGACTTCGATAATTTGTGAGGTAAGGGGAGTAAGACTGCTCATTTTGATGAAAAATATTGGGGCAAATTTTGGACAAAAAAAAGGCGGACTTCAGATGTAAGTCCGCCTTTAGCTTAGAGCTTAGCTAGAAAGCTTTTGCTCTTTGAATTCTACGTGTTTACGAACGATTGGATCGTATTTGTTAAACAACATTTTTTCTTGTTTTTGTTTTGGGTTGCGACGAGCAAGATAGAAGAATCCTGTTCCAGCAGTGCTAACCATTTTGAACAAAATAGAATTTCTTTTAGACTTTGAAGCCTTTGGTTTTCCAGCCATGATATTTACCTAAATTGAGACCTGATTTTTCAGGAGATTTTTGAGGGATTTAAAAAAGAGGCGGGCAAAATATTTTCGCCCAACCTGCAAGTCAAGTGTTAGTTTAAACGTTTGCTAATTTTTTCTCACCTTTGAAACCTGCGGCGATTCCGGTTCTGGAAACTGATTCCAAACCAAAATTTGCGAGTTTTAACAAAAGTTCGTCAATAGTTTCAGAATTACCGATCACTTCGAAAACAATCGAATCACCAGCAATATCAACAACGCTGGAGCGATAAGAATCGACAATTTTCAAAGCTTCTTCGCGTTTTTGTTCGTTAGCAATAATTTGAATCAAAGCAAGTTCGCGTTCAATATAACCATGTTCGCGAGTTAATTCAGCAGCAGTGTGAACCGGCACGATTCTTTTTAAAAGTTTGCAGATCAAATCAACGGTTTTGGTAGTTCCGTAGGTTGTGATTGTAATGCGTGATAATTTTTTATCTAAAGTTGTTGGCGCAACGTTCAAAGTTTCAATGTTGTAGCCGCGAGCTGAAAATAGTTCAACAATGCGCGCCAAGGCGCCGAATTCGTTATCAACTAAAATTGCGATTACGTGTTTCTTAATTGGATCGGTCATATTCTTTTAAAGTTGGTTGAGTAGCTAATATATTAGAAGATGAATGGCTTTTGACTAGTTTAGATGGATATTCTTTTTGTCTAGTTTTCGCAAGAGTTTCAAAAATTTCTATAACACGATTACAGGTGAAAGAATTTTCCTGATTAATGATTTCATTTCTTTCAGTATTTTCCTGTTGATCTCTGATTCTGTTTGGAACTTCCGGCTTAATGTTATTTCTGATTCTAAATATTTCACGAATGCGATTAAGATTAAGTAAGCTACAATTCGGTTTTATATCAAGTCCAATAACACTCTTCCAAGTTGGCATTTTTTTTTCCATGAAGTCCAAAACACCTTCTTGTTCTTTTTGTTCTTTGATAGCGATAGTATTATTAAGTGTGGTTTGAAGTGAATCCACTGTAACTTTCTGTAATCTAATGTTTCTCCCAATATTTGAAGGTGGGTTGTGATCTTGCAACGACATTAAATAATTATCTAAAGTTTCCTTTTGCATTTCCAAAGCATCTTTTTGTTCTTCGATGTTTTGAAGAAATTCGAGATTTTCCTTTCTGAGATGTTCGCTATGTATTCTTAGCTCATCTTGTATTATGTCAGTTGGATAAATCTCGTTATTATTTTTGTTTTTCAACCTTGCGGCAAAACAATTGTTGTGATTTATGGTGATGCCTTTTTGAGGTTGAGGAATTTCACCCTTTTTTAGATCAAAGCTGAGTGATGGATCTAATGTTTTTTTTAACAAAGCCAGTTCAACTTCTTGCTCTGCAGCTAGTGCTTGCGTTGGATTTTTGGCAATCCATGCGTTTATAACTTCCTCAGGTATTAGATTAACTAAATCGTCTCGTCTTTTTTTAAAAGTGGCTATGAGGCCAGCTGCTGTAAGATTAGGATCGGAAGCATGAGCACTCGGAATAGGAAAAATGGTTGGAAATTCTTCATAAAGATACCACTTATTTATTACGTGATCTATGGCTTCGTCGGGTATTAAAGAAAGACGAAAAGCCATTTCAATTTCGCTATCGCGGAAGAATGCGGGATCTAAGTGATCTGTTATGTTGTGTGCAATTTCCTCTTTGTGCTCTAACGCTTTTTTTAGCAAGAAGCCAAAAGGAAGATTTCTTGGAATATCTGAAATGGTTAAGAAGCCAATTTTGTCGGAGTTAATTGTTAAATCGGTATCTTCTCGAGTGATATGATGAGATGTTTTGCGTAAAATCGAACGTCTTATGGCCAATTCTTCTTTGGTAAGAGGTAAGTTTTCTTGAGAAGAAAGCTCGCCAGATAAGCTACTCAAACTTTCAAAAGAAAGTGGTTGTATGGTTTTGTTTGCAAGTTCTTCTGATAAATCGCTTAAAGATTTTTTTAGTTCTGCAGCGTCTATTTGATCAAATATGATTTTTAATGATTGCAAGTTTTGACCTTCTTCAATCTGAGCAGCCAGAGAAGTTTTTTGAATGATTAACTCTAGCTCTTTTTCAGTTAAGGATAGTGAAGGATCGGGTTCATTAGGGTTGGTAATTGTATTTCTGGCCTCGGTGTTTGCATTTTCGAGGCTGTCTTCTTTGTATTTACCTTTAAATCCGATTTTACCGCAATTTCCAAAATCAACAAATACAGATTCAAAACCGATTACTTCGCCTTCTCGGTCTAAAGTGAATCTACAACCGATATTGTTTAAGTTTTGGTTAGCAAAATCCCAGTTGGCGACGAACTTGGATGCAGCAAATGATTTTTCAATTTCAGTGTGGAAATAATCTGGCATAATTTCATAAATCTTCTCGAGGCAATCTCTTTTTTCCATTTGTTCCTCGGGCGTCATTCCAAAACCATCTTTATGTTTCTTATTGATCGCTTCTATGCGAGTTTTTGCTGTATTCCAGATTGCGTGATAGTCTTGAGGAATAAATCTCAAAACGGCGCTGTTAATTAGAAAGTTTCCAAGATCTAAATATCCGGTAATTAATGGTGATGCTACCAAAATATCTGGAGATCCGTCGCTGCGTGGTGTACGAGTATCATCAACTACAAATCTGTTATCAGGAGCAGTTAATCCAGTCAGCCCATAAAGATGCGAGGAAAGCACTTCCCACATGGCATTGTGGTTACCGTATTTAATCGATTTGGAACGAAATTCTGTTTCTTCACCATCGGGAATGGCGTTAATAATATCACGATCTCTCTGAGTTGCCGACGCTGATTTATCTACTTTAATGAATAAGGCTTCCCTAGTGAAATTGGCATCTTCGCCTGTCGTTCCAGAATTTTTTAAGAAGCGGTTGCGCCTATAGTTTGCAACTATTCCAGAGATTTCAAATTTGCCATATACTCGGCCTTCTTTACTAAGGCCACAATAACGTGCAAATTTTTCGAGAGCTGTTTCCGTTTTTTGTGATGGTTTTAAAGAGCTTTCAGTAATGTCATCCGAAGAGGTTGTGAGATTTGTCGGATTTTCAATATTTACTCCAGAGCCAACTTCAAAACCAAAAACGTCAGTTGAAGATGTTGTCGTTACGAGTGATTTGCGACTGGGAGAAGAACTTAAAAAAGCAGCAGAGCTGGTTCTTGTCGGCGGAGGAGTAAAAGTGATAAGGGATGATTTGCTGGAAGGGTTTGAATCTGATTTGGGAGAATTGTTTTCTATCGGCATAACTCGGTATTTCATTGGCTGCAGTGGGGCTGCAGCCAAGCAGCATAGTTAAAATTTAACTACACCGCATTAATATCTTTTTGAACGTAAAGCTTAGCTTGTGAACCAAGAAGAATTTCGTTGTGAGCCGCGCCAGCAGGAATCATCGGGAAAACATTTTCCGATTTTTCGATAACGCAGTTAAACAAAACAGGGCCTTTATGGTTGATCATTTCCATAAATTTCTCATCAAGCTGGCTTGGGTCGGAACATTCCATACCTTTGATGCCGAAAGCTTCAGCCAGTTTAATAAAATCAGGCAAAGATTCCATGTAAGATTGGCTTTCACGTTTTTCGTAAATCAACTCTTGCCATTGACGCACCATTCCCATGTAGCGATTGTTCAAAATGATGATTTTGACCGGCAAATTATATTGTTTGATCGTCGCTAATTCTTGCATATTCATCATGAAAGAAGCATCGCCGCTGATGCACATTACTAAATCATTTGGATTAGCAAGTTGTGCGCCAATTGCAGCCGGAACGCCGTAACCCATAGTTCCAAGGCCACCAGAAGTTAACCATTTTTTAGGATGATCAAATTGCAAATATTGTGCCGCCCACATTTGGTGCTGACCAACGTCAGTTGAAATGAAAGGTTGTTGCGATTTGGTAAGAGTGTTTAAGCGTTGTAAAGCGTAACCTGGTTTGATTACAGAGTCGCTATTTTCATAAGCCAAAGAATCAATATCTTGCCATTTTTTGATTTGATCCCACCAAGCAGAAATTTCCAAGCGACGATTTTTCAAGCCGCGTGCATTCCATTCTTTCAAAATTTCTTCCATAACTGTTGCAGCGTCGCCAACAATTGGCACGTCAACTTTGATGATTTTGTCGATCGAAACGTCGTCGATATCAACGTGAATTTTCTTTGAATTTGGTGAGAAGCTAGAAACGCGGCCGGTAACGCGATCATCAAAACGCGCGCCGATGTTGATCATCACATCGCAATCATGCATTGCCATGTTGGCTTCGTACGTTCCGTGCATTCCAAGCATGCCAACGAAATGTTGGTCAGACGCTGGAAAACCACCCAAACCCATCAAAGTGTTAGTGATCGGATAACCAGTTGTGTGAACCAATTTCAACAAAAGTTCGCTGGCTTTTTCGCCGGAATTAATAACGCCGCCACCAGTGTAAAAAATTGGGCGCTCGGCTTTTTCTAAAAGATCGACAGCTTCTTTGATTTTGTCGTGATGCAATTCGAAATGGCGTTTTTTAGCTTGGTAAGAAGCGCGATTAATCTCGATTTTGCCGTTATAAATTCCGTGGTTATTTTGTACGTCTTTTGGAATGTCGATCAAAACTGGGCCAGGGCGACCAGAACGTGCGATGTGAAACGCTTCGTGAATGATGTATCCGAGATCGTTTACGTCTTTTACCAAATAATTGTATTTGGTGCAAGAGCGCGTCAAGCCAGTAATGTCAGCTTCTTGGAAACCATCTGTGCCAATCAAAGAAGTGGCAACTTGTCCTGAAATGCAAACCAAAGGAATTGAATCTAAGTAAGCATCAGTAAGGCCGGTGATGGCGTTAGTTGCGCCAGGGCCGGAAGTTACTGTCAAAACGCCAACTTTTCCGGTTGAACGAGCATAACCTTCAGCAGCGTGAGAGGCGGCTTGTTCGTGACGAGTTAAAATATGATGAAGTTTGCTTTGAACGAAAAGCGCATCATAAAAAGGTAAAATCGCGCCACCGGGATAACCAAAAATTGTGTCGACGCCTTCGTTTAAAAAAGCTTTAACGATAATTTCAGCGCCAGAAAATTTATTGGTAGTTTTTTCAATCGACATATTTGGGAAAAATTGCAGATAAATAATTGAGTGAAAGCCTAATTTAAAAGATCGCGCACTTGCTAATCAAGTTAAATTTCAGGAAATAGCGAGTTGCTTTTTTCAAAGCCGAAAAATAGTTTTCTCTGGTTTTTAATTTGGCTTTATATAGGCCTTTCATTCCACATATTTCCTAATCAATTCCCAATCAAAATTCATATGACTTTGCCTACAATTATCGACATCAAACAAATTATTAAATCTTTGCCGCATCGTTATCCAATTTTGTTAGTTGACAAAGTTGTTGAATTGGAAGTCGGCAAAAAAATTGTCGCCATCAAAAATGTTACTTTCAACGAACCGCACTTTATGGGACATTTCCCTGAGCATCCAATTATGCCAGGAGTTTTGATTATTGAAGCTTTGGCCCAAGCCGGCGCTTTGATGGTAACTTCTGCTCCAGATTTCAAAGCGGAAGATAAATTAGTTTATTTCATGTCAATTGACGGTGCTAAATTCAGAAAACCAGTAATCCCAGGTGACGTTTTGGAATTACACGTTGAAGCAACGCAAAATCGCGGAGCAGTTTGGAAATTGGCTGCAACTGCAATTGTTGACGGACAAAAAGTTTCAGAAGCTCAACTTTCTGCGATGATTGTTGATAAAGAAAAAAGCGCATAGTTATGACAGCAAAAATTCATCCTTCAGCAATTATTAGCGCAAAAGCTCAAATTGCTGATAATGTAGAAATTGGCCCGTTTTGCGTGGTTGGTGATGATGTTAAAATTGGCGCAGGCACAGTTTTGAAATCGCACGTTGTCGTTGAAGGCGACACAACTATTGGGCAAAATAACGTAATTTTCCCTTTCGCAGTTATTGGTGTTGAGCCGCAAGATTTGAAATTTCGTGGTGAAAAAGCCCGCGTTGTGATCGGCGATAACAATAAAATTCGCGAACATGTTACAATTCACCTTGGTACTCAAGATGGTGCAATGGTTACAACAATCGGCAGCAATTGTTTGTTGATGGTTGGCGTTCATATTGCTCATGATTGTGTAGTGGGGAACAACGTAATTCTAGCCAATAATGCAACTCTTGCTGGTCACGTTGAAGTTGGCGATCACGTGGTGATTGGCGGATTGTCAGCAATTCATCAATTTGCTAGAATTGGTGCTGGTGCAATGATTGGCGGCATGTCTGGCGTTGAAAATGACGTTATTCCAAATGGTTTGGTAATGGGTGAACGCGCGTCATTGGCTGGTTTGAACTTGGTTGGCTTGAAGCGTCGTGGAATTGCTCGTGAAGAAATTCACGCCTTACGCAATTTCTTCAAACAGCTTTTTGACGAAGAAACTCAAGGAGAATTTTCAGCGCGAGTTGAAAAAGTAGCCAAAAATTTCGACAGCCAAGTTGTAAAAGAAGTTGTCAATTTCGTGAATAGCGAAACTAGCCGTTCTTTTTGTCAGCCCAAAGAAATCAAAGCTTCATAACAATGCGTGAACTGTGTTTGGATATTGAAACTACTGGTCTTGATCCGCGCACTGGCGACAAAATTGTTGAAATTGCCGTGGTTGAGTTAATCAATAAAGTCAAAACCGGAAATCATTTCCACAGCTACGTTAACCCGCGTCGTGAAATGCCGGAAGAGGCTTTTCGTATTCACGGAATTTCTACGGAATTTTTACAAGATAAACCGATTTTTGATCACATCGCGCGCAAGTTTTTAGATTTTATTAAAGACGATAAAATCATCATCCACAACGCCGCGTTCGATACCAAATTTATCAATCATGAATTGAGAATTATTGGTTTGCCGGGTTTGAATATGAGTAACGTCATCGATTCTTTGACGATTGCTCGTAATAAATTTCCGGGCGCACCGGCTTCGCTCGACGCGCTGTGTAAAAGGTTTGGCATCGATTTATCAAAACGTACTAAACACGGTGCTTTGCTCGATACTGAATTGCTTTGCGACGTTTACGTTGAGTTAATGGGCGGCGCGCAAACAGGTTTGTCTTTTGGTTCTTCATCTAAAAAAGAAGAAGAATTAGCGATAAAAAATGCGCAAGAAGCAGTTAAAAAAATGGATCGTCCAATTTTGCCGAAGCGCGATTTTCCTGTTTCAGAAGCTGATTTAGAAGCACACAAACAATTCATTACAAAAAATTTTAAAAATAATCTTTGGTATAACTCTTAAGCTAAAAAAATTCTAAAAATCACCACACCACATGACAAAAATCACCACTTTGCTGTCGCAATATTTTGCTGCTGAGCGAAATAATTTTATCCTGTTTTCTCCTGTCTTTATTGGCTTTGGCGCCGCTTTTTACTTTTTATTTTCTGAAAATTTCACGCGATATTTGTCTTTTTGCGTGGCTTTATTTGCGCTGAGTTTTTTGTTTTATCTCCTAAGTTTGAGATCGTCGCGCAGCTTGGTATTTCTTGGATGCGTGCTTTTTTTAGGAGGAAGTTTTTACGGCTATTTTTATCAGAAAACTTTTCTCAACTACACAAAAATTGAGCGCAAAATTTATGTCGATGTTGTTGGTAAAGTAGAGAATATGCAAAAATTTACCAATCCGATAAATGGCGTTACAGGAGCTAATTTATTGATTTCACAGCCAAAGATTTACAAAGCACAGTTTAGTGAAAAGGTAAAAATTCACAAAAAGAAAAAACCTAAAAAAACCAAGAAGAAAAAGGCCAAATCGAAAACCAAAAAAGTCAAAAAACCTCGTGTGAAAAAAGCAAAAAAGGTCGAAGAAATAAGTTTCGAAGATCAAGGTGAGAAAACGGAAATCGCTACAAATACTAAAGAGGAAGGCGTTTTAGATGAGAAAAAAGTCAGCGAGAATTCAGCAACAGTTACGCAAGATAATCTTTCAAAAAATCTGTTGGATGAACCAATAAAAAAAGAAAAAAAGCCGCGCAAAAAAAAGCACAAAAAACCAAAAAAGAAAAAGCCAATTAGTGAAAAGAAAATCCTTAAAAGTTTTGTGAATTTGCAAGGTTACACGGAAATTGATCGCAAATTTTTAGATTTTTCCAAAGCTTACCAACAAGTTGAGTGGTTGAAAATCAACGATCGCGACACTTTTCCAAATCCACCGCCAAAAATTTCAGTAAATTTAGTCAAAAATGCTGCCAACATAAAAGTGAATGACGTTATCGCTTTTCGCAGTTTGTTGCAGCCGCCAAAATCACGGGAATTTTTCAGTGATTTCGACTATAATATTGATGCCAAATTTAAAAAAATTGGCGCTTATGGTTTTGTAATCGGCGAGGCGAAAATGTTGCAACAAGCTGAAATCACTAAGGCGGACGATTGGTTTTTAAATTTGCGCGAAACCATTCGCACAAAAATAAATCAAGTTTTGCAAAACGACGAAGCAGCAATTGCCCAAGCTTTTTTGATTGGGGATCAAAGTGCGATTTCGCAAACGATGATGCAAAATATTCGCAATTCTGGTTTGGCGCATTTGTTGTCGATTTCGGGATTTCATCTTTCTTTAGCGAGTGCTATTTGCTTCATTGCGTCACGTTTTTTATTGTCGCGTAGCGAATATCTAACTTTGCATTTCGATTTAAAAAAAATCGCCGCAATCGCTGCAATTCTGGGCGCTTATTTTTATCTTAAAATTGCGGCAGGGCCTTTGCCAGCTCAGCGGGCGTTTTTGATAGTTTTATTGACTTTGTCGGCCTTGTTTGTTGGTGAAAAGTTAAACGCCAAAAGGGCAGTTATGTTTGCGGCTTTGTGCCTGATATTGCTGAATCCTTTGGCTGTTTTTAACATCAGTTTTCAACTGACTTTTGCGGCAATTTTGATGCTGACAATTTTGCGTTATCAAGATGATCGCCAAGATTATCTGATTTATCGCATCATCAAATATTTTGCCCATATAATTTTAGTGTCGCTTGCCATTCAAATCGCTACGATGCCGTTTTTGATGCATAGCTTTCGCAACGTTTCAATTCTTGGGTTCGCGGCTAATGTTGTGGCAATTCCTCTGACTTCTTTTGTGGTAATGCCGCTGGGTTTTTTGGCGTTATTTTTGATGATTTTTTCGTGGGAAAAATGGTGCTTGATAGCTTTTTCGCACAGTATTTTGTTGATTGAAAAAATTGCTAAAACGGTGAGCGAAATTGCAATTTCGAATTTTGTTACACCTCAAATCAGCGGCGTAGCTCTACTATTGGCAATAGTTGGTGTGTTGATTTTTTGTTTGTTAGAAACGCGATTGCGTTTTTGTGGGATTATAATCTTTACCTTGTCGTTTTTGATTTCGCCGACTGTAAAAAAACCAGATATTTTGTTTGATAATCAACAAAAGTTTTTTGCTATTAAGAGCGCTGAAGGTTTAACTTTTTCAAAAAAGTTACGCGAGTCAAAACAACGCCAACATTGGATGGAAGTCATGGATGAAAAGAACTTTATGACGTTGGATGATCATCCGCAAAGTTTTGTTTTTTGTGAGAAAAATTTTTGTAAAATTACTCAAGAAAAAAAGTTTTTAGTAATTTTGCAGCGTGCAAAAATTGCGCAAATTTGTCGTAAAGATTTTGATGTAATTGTGAATATGAGTGCGAAATATCAGCTTCCGAATTGTATTTCATCAAATGTGGTGAAAGTCGATAATGTCGATTTTTATAATAAGGGTGGGCAGTTTTTCAATTATGATGGCAGTTTTGTTACTTTTTAAAGACCACGAATTTCGCTCCGATAAAATTGAAAGCGGTAATTAAAACGATAGTCAAAATATTAGCGATTTCGGGAATGATGCCGCAATATTCAACAAACACTCGCAACAACAAGGTGCTTAACGCCAATGAAATTAAATATAACGACAAATAGCCTTTGAAATGATTGCCAGCTGCTTTGAAGGTGAAACGTTTATTGCATTGATAATTCACGCCAATGCTTAAACAAAATCCTAAAGTATTAGCTAGGAGATAGTGCAGATGAAAAACGTGTAAGCTAATTAAAAAAGTGGAGTAGCTGATTACTGTAGAAAGACTGCCGATAATTATAAAAGCCAAAGCCTGCTTAGTTACGTGATAACGCTGCAAAAGATTTTGAATTGTTAACGGGAGTTTCATCAAGAATGGAAATGCTGTGAAATTTCAGCTTAAACTAAAGAGAACAAAAGATGGTGACCCCAACGGGATTCGAACCCGTATTGCCACCGTGAAAGGGTGGCGTCCTAACCATTAGACGATGGGGCCAAGGACTGAAAAGACAGTTAAAAAACCGCTAAAGTGAGCGGCGCAAATTACTTACGGCTTTTAAAAGTGCAAGTAAAGAAATTGATTTTTTTAACTTTTTTCAACAACACGGTATTTGCAAAAATTATTTCAAAGCGGCTTTATAAGCAGCTAAACAACGTTCGCGGGCTAATTTGTGGTCAACAATTGGTTTGGGATAAAGTTTGGTATCAAGTTCAGGAACCCATTTTTTGATATATTTTAAATCGGCATCGAATTTATCGGTTTGGCTTTCGGGGTTGAAAATGCGAAAATACGGTGCAGCGTCGCAGCCTGATCCTGCAGCCCATTGCCAGCCACCGACGTTACTCGCCATGTCATAATCAAGTAATTTTTCGGCGAAATATTTTTCGCCCCACCGCCAATCAATCAGCAAATGTTTAGTTAAAAAACTGGCGACAATCATGCGCACGCGATTGTGCATAAAACCTGTTTGATTGAGTTCGCGCATGCCGGCATCAACAATTGGATAGCCGGTTTTGCCTTCGCACCATTTTTGAAAATCAGCTTCGTGATTTAGCCATTGCACTTCGTCGTATTGCGGCTTGAAGGCAGAAGTGGCGGAGTGTGGGAAGTGATACAAAATCATCTGATAAAAATCGCGCCAGATTAATTCGTTCAACCATTTTTCACTGGTCGCAGCGGCCATGGACGACAATTCGCGAATGCTGATTGTGCCAAAACGTAAATGTAAACTTAAACGGCTAGTGCCGCGAATTGCTGGAAAATCGCGCTTTTCGCCATATTGCTCGATAATTTTTATATCAACTTGGCGATCGGGAAATTCAAAATCAAAATCTTCAAAGCCAATATCGCCAAGGCTTGGCATTGGAAACGGCGAGCATTTCAAGAAATTAGCGAAATATTTTTGCGTTGGATAAGCGCGTAAATAAAATTCATTTAAAGTGGTTTTCCACTTGCGGCTGTAAGGTGTAAAAACGGTGTAGGGTTTTTTATCATCTTTAACAATTTCGCTTTTTTCGAAAATTACCTGATCTTTGGCGCCTTTAAATTCAACGTCGCGCGCTTTTAAAAATTCAAAAATTTCACGATCGCGTTTTTGAGCGTAAGGTTCGTAATCGCGGTTGGCGTAAACTTGGCGAATAGTGAATTTCTTGGTCAATTCTTCGTAGGCTTGTACGGGCGATCCGTAAAAAACCCAAAGTGAAGAGCCGAGTTTTTCCAATTCAGCTTTTAAGCGAGTCAGCTCTTGATGAATAAACAAAACGCGAGCATCTTTTTTGTTGAGTAAACTGTCTAAAATTGCGCGATCAAAAATAAAAATTGGCAAAACTTCAAAACCAGATTTCAGCGCCATCCAAAGCGCGGCGTTGTCTTCAAGGCGTAGGTCGCGACGTAGCCAAAAAACTGCAATTTCTTTAGTCATTTTTACCCAATAGTTTTTTTGTTACTTGTGGAAAAGAACCGCGTTCATCAAGCCAAATATCGACGAAAAGTCGGGCTAACTTTAGATCATTAATTTTGCCGATAAGCTTGTTATTGTAATACATTTCGACGCCTTTTTTTGGCGAAAATAACGCCACTTTTTCATCGCCTTTTTTGACGTTAGCAAAAATTTGCAGCAGCTGTTGGTAGTAATTTTTTTTCTCTAAGTCGCTCAAAGCGTGAATTTTTTCGATCTCTTCAATTGATCTTCTGGCCAAATCTTCTTTGGCAAAATTCATGTTGTAAGTGAGGTGAATAGCAAATTTTTGTTCGTAAGAAAATTGCGTTTTTTCGCACCAAAGTTCGGCGCGATAAACTTTCAAACCAAAATATTTTAAATCAGATTCGCCAATCAAAAAGCTTGGTTTAAGATTTTGCGTCACAGCTTGCGGAGTATTGGCAGCGCAGAGTTCACCGCTTAAAAGAATCGCAAATAAGAAAGTAAAAATTTGCTTTTTCATGGCTAAATTTTTTCTAGTTCAAATTGTACGACATCAGTTCTTTTGGCGGTAAAACCGGCGGCGCAGTAGCATAAATAAAAACGCCATTTGCGGATAAATTCCTCTGAGAAACCAAGAGCGCGAATTTGATCGTGTTGTTTGTCAAAATTCTCAAGCCACAGTAACAAAGTTTTGGCGTAATCATTGCCAAAAGCCGTTTCGCTGCGCATTTTTAAACCATTTTGGGCGGCAAGCTGGTGAATTCTGGTTTTGGAAGGTAAAATTCCACCGGGGAAAATGTGTTTTTGAATGAAGTCGACGCGGTTGACGTAATCTTTAAAAACTTCTTCATCAATCGTGATAATTTGTAAAACGGCGCGGCCATTTTTTTTCAAATTACGCTGCAGAATCTGGAAATATTGATCCCAATATTCTTGGCCAACAGCTTCAAACATCTCGATGGAAACTATGTTGTCGTAGCTGGAATTTTCTTCGCGATAATCTTGCAGCTTAATGTTTACCAAATTTTGCAGATTATTTTTCGCCATACGTGCTTGAGCAAAAGCTTGTTGTTTTGGCGAGATTGTTAAGCAAGTAACTTGGCGATTATTTTTCGCCGCCATTTCGGCAAATCCGCCCCAACCACAGCCAATTTCCAGCACCGAATTTCCCGATAATTTGTCTAAAATATTTTGATATTTACGACGTTGTGCTGCTGCTAAATCAAGGTTTTGCGGATCAAACAAAGCGCTTGAGTAAGTCATGGTTTCATCAAGCCAAAGCTGATAAAAATCGTTGCCTAAATCATAGTGCGCTTTGATATTTTTTTTGCTGCCACGTTTGGTGTTTTTGGTGAAAAAACTATTAAGGAAAAGGAGAAAAGCTTTGAATTTGCGGGCATGAAAAAAATCTTCCAAAGTGTGGGCGTTAAGCGTCAAAAAAGTGAGCAAAGCGGCTAAATCTTCACTTTCCCACCAGCCTTCCATGTAGCTTTCACCAAAAGCAACGTCACCGCCAGTAATTACCAAGTCAATTAAGTTAGGATTTTTAATGGTAATTTGGGCATCTGGGCCAGAATTTGTGGCGCGGAATGTTTTAGATTCGCCGTCAGATAACGTAATTTTGAGCGATCCGTAAGAAATATTTTCAAGCGCTTGCCACAAAAGTTGGTAATTTTTACTCATGATTAAAAGTGATTTTGTGCGCTTTTGGCGCTGGTTTAGGGATGTATTTTATTTTTTTGGCAACAATTTTCACAGCTTGCCAATGAATCAAGGCGACAACTTTTATAGTCATCAAGGGAATAGCGAAAAATGCGCTAAGTAGCTTAGAATCAGTCAATTCTTCTTTGCCGCAAATAACAGAAGTGAGCAGATCTTTTTCATTGTCAGCGCCTAAATAATCGATCCAAACGGCGATTTTTTTTTCATTGAAAACAAAGCGAAATTTGTAACTGCCGCTAACTTTAAAAAATGGTGAAACGTGAAATTCTTTACTAGCTTTGAACCATTGATTTTCTTGAAGCGGTGAGTGATCGGGATTGAAAATTAAATAATCGTGATGTTCGCCAAAAGTGTTATTAACTTCGGACAAAACGGCGATTGGTCTTTTTTGCGAATCAAAACAAAACCAAAAACTTACTGGGCTGAAAACATATCCCAAGACCCGCGGATAGCTCATCAAATAAATCTTTTCGACTTTGTCGTTGAGATTTTTTGCAACCAGAATTTGACGAATCCACGCTTCAAGGTTTGAGCCGTCACGTTTGCCGTGATCACGATTGTAAAACGAAAACAAGTTGAAGCGATTTAGTGACAAAAATTTGCTTTTGAGCGTATCAATTTTGGCGATGTCAAAACACAGATAAAAAACGCGATAAACAAATTGGTTGATTCTGGGCCGCAAGCGTTTGTGCATTACAATTGCCGGGCAAAAAAATGCCGACTTTTCTATTGCCATGGCGTCACAATTCCCATTTTGTTTATAGCTTTTATCGCAGAAGAAATGCCGTCTTCGTGGAAGCCGTATTTTTGATAAGCGCCGCAAAAATAAATGCGATCCAATCCTTGAATTTGTTCGATCTTGTTTTGCGCGGCAACGGCTGCGCTGTCAAAAATCGGATGTTCGTAATTGAACGTGGCAAAAATTTTATCTTCGGCAATTTTTTGGTTAGGATTCAGCGTCACAAAAAGCGGATATTGGTGGTCAATATTTTGCAGATTATTCATCCAATAAGTGACGGCGATTTGATTGTCGGAATCTTTCTTATTCTTAGCGTAAACCCAACTTGCCCAAGCTTTTTTGCAGTTTGGCATTACAGAAGTATCGCGATGCAAAACGGCTAAATTCGGTTGATATTTGAAGCTGGAAAGAACCGATTTTTCTTGCGCAGTCGGATTTTTAAGAATCTGTAAAACTTGATCGCCGTGTGTGGCAAAAAAGACGTAATCAAAAAATTCTTCGTCTTGTTCTGACTTTACTAAAACCTTGTCGCCAACTCTTTCAACTGCGATTGCGGCGTTGTTGAGCGAAATATTTTCAGCGCCAATTTTAGCGGCGATTTTTTTGACATATTCGCGGGAACCACCGCTAACCGTAAACCATTGTGGTTGCTCGGCTACTGTCAAAAGCCCGTGATTTTTAAAGAAGCGCACAAAACTTTGCGCTGGATAAGCCAGCATTGTTTCAAGCGGGCAGCTCCAAATTGCGCCCGACATCGGCAATAAATAATATTCACGGAAATAATTTTTGACGCCCAAATCATCGAGCAAATTTTTTAGCGTGTAGTTGGCGTCGAATTCACGATTCAGAATATTTTCCGCTTCTTTGTTGAAGCGCAAAATATCGCTAAGCATGCGCAAAAATTTCGGATTAAAAGCGTTTTTAAATTGAGCGAAAACTGTGCCTAAATTTGTACCGGCATATTCGAGTGCGCCGTTGTCAACTTTGACGGCGAAAGACATGTTACTTTTTTGGTAAGCAACATCAAGAAGGTGAAAAAACGGAGTAAGATTGGGATAAGTTTGGTGATTGAAAACTATGAAGCCGGTATCAACGGCGATTTTTTTACCGTCGTAATCTACATCAACGGTGTTGGAGTGGCCGCCCAAATAGTTATTTTTCTCAAAGATTTTGACGGAGAATTTGTCGCTTAAAAAATAAGCTGATGCGAGTCCGGAAATTCCGGAGCCAAGAACTGCAACTTTGATCGACAGGTTCTTGGCCATGCTCTTGGGTACTTCCATATTCTATTTAATTTTATTG
>JAGKWR010000013.1 GCA_021151765.1 Alphaproteobacteria bacterium | reverse complement strand
GCCTTATATAACCCATCTTATTTTAGATTATATTCTAAATAATTACTTAATAAATCATATCATATGATTAAAAGATTAAAAAAACTCCAGTTGATGAATATTGATGCGTGTTTTGAAAAAATAGCTTTTGAGTCTAAGCCAAAATTGGGTTGGATTAAAACAATTCGTGAGTCCTTATCCATGCCACTTTCTTTTCCGGCAAAGAAAATGGGAATTTCAATTCAAAGCGTTGCCAGATTTGAGAAAAATGAAGTTGATGAAAGTATTACTCTAAAATCATTAAGGCAACTTGCTGAAGCAATCGATTGTGAGTTACAATATATTATAATTCCGAAACAAGGATCTCTTCAGAAAATGATTGAGAAACGTGCTTATGAAAAGGCGAGTGAACTTGCTTTGGAAGTAGAAAAAACAATGATTCTGGAAGATCAGAAAATTACTAATACTGAGATTTCTGTAAAATTATTAGCTGAAGAATTTGCTGAAAATTTCGGGAAAAGATTATGGAATGACGATAGAGTTAATGGTGCTATAAAATTTCCTAAAAAACGATAAAGTTGATGATTCTCTGATTTCCAATAAAATAGATGCAGTTGGTGCCAAGAAAATTTTAGATCAAGTCAGAAAAAACGGTAAGAATTTCGTTAGTTTTGATGAATTTTAGAGAATTCGATAAATTGAAAATCGACAAAGAAAATAGATTTTATGAGAACTTTCTGGAGTCAGTTTCTCTTAAAAAAAGAAACCTAAAAAAAGAAAATTCCCTATAAATATTTAGACTAAGTCATCGAGTTAAATGTTCTTCAATTTCCAAGTCTTACTTTAACAGCGAAGCTGATAAAAATTAAGGACACCAAACGCACCTTGTAGGTGCTTTTAGGTTTGCTCATATAGAGTTAGTCAGTTGTAGGGTCGGACTTTGTCTGACAGTAAAAATCGAAAATTTAGAAACTCTCTAAAAAAGGTCGGACAAAATGTCCGCCCATTGAAACTATTGCTTTCATCTGTCGGACAGGGGCGGACAGTTTCAAGGATAATTTGAAGATTATTGGTAAAAATTATCGGGGAAGGGCGATGATAATTTGGAGGTGTCGGACAATTGTCCGACCATAAATTAGAAAATCTGGTCAAGAAATTTTATCCCGATTTACTAGCAAATCGGGATTTTTTTTATTCGTCTTTATCCTGTTGGTTTTGGAAACAGCTAATCAATTTTGACTAAAATAATCTGGTCAAAAATCGCCAAATTCTGTCAAATTTTTTAATCCCGAAATACTAGTATTTCGGGTTTTTTCTTCTCAGATTTTTGTCAAAATCCAAACAAAATTCTGCGACAATTTTTTGATCTAAATTGACCTAATTTTGGTAAAATTTAGTTCTCAAAATCGCCTTAAATTTTTCACAGTTTTTTAAGGAATTTTAAGAAAAATACCTCTAAAGTTTGTCAGGTTTTTTGATCCAATTTTTAAGAATTTTTAAAACATCCAGGTAAATAACTCGCAAAATTTTCCCATCCAAAACTCACTTTCAAATGTGGTGAGTTTTAGGCAAAAGAATTAACAAAATTTCTTAAAATATGACAAAAGAGAAGAATTGCACAATCGAAGAACATAGACATAGATTCGCATGTTGGGTTGCTTCAAGAGCTGCTTCTGTAAGAGGTAAGAGTGCTTTTGAAGTAAAAGAGGGTGTGAAAATTATTAATGAGTGCGGGTTTCCTAAGTACGCTGATCAATTGTTAGAGATTAAAGACTTTGATTTGTGGCATGAAGAATTGTGCAAAAAGGTGATCAAAAAACGGAATGCTCAAATAGAAGAGTGCAAGAAAAAAGATCCTAGTTACAATCGACAAGTTAGTTATGGAGTGGCTGCAAAACTAATTAACTGCTATCTTAAAGCCCGCTTTGTTTGTGGTGGTGCTGATGAAGATAAAATAAAAGCTATTCATCCTCCCATTGATTCTCTGTTGCTTGAATCTCTTGTTAAAAACAACAAACAGTTCAGAGAATTCTATAAAAAAGAACTTAAAAGCAAAGCATGGTCAAATTTTAACAAAACAGATTATACCAAAGTCATAGGCAAGATTAAATCATTATTAGGGCAATCAGAGCCCTTGTGGAAGATAGAATATCATTGGCAAGGTTTTAGAGATTGATAAAAAACAATAAAAGTAACCACATGAATAGCGCCAATATAAAACACGACGCTGGCGGAAAATCCCGTCCATTATGGCCAGATGATTCTAAAATCAGTGCGGTTTTTTCTGAGTGTCAGCAATACCGCTATCAACTTCGTGAAATCTGGGATGAATCAAAACCCTTGGTCATGTGGCTGCTAATGAATCCAAGTGTAGCCTGTATTGATTATGCTGATCCAACTTTAATTCGAACTGGAAAATTTGCGCGCTCTTGGGGTTATGGCGGTCAATTAGTCGCCAATGTTCATGCTTATCGTGCAACTGACAGAAACAGATTGTTGGAAGTTACTGATCCTATCGGTCCCAAAAATGATGAGATGATTCTTCAAATGGCTAGTGAAGCCAAAATCATTGTGTTAGCTTTTGGACAACCACCAAAGAAACTAAAATTACGCGGCCAAGAGTTAATAAATCTGCTAAAACATCACTCAGGACTTTCTTATTTGCGACTCTCAAAAGATGGAACACCAAGTCATCCTCTTTATTTGCCGTCGGATCTGGCACCTAAGTCTTATAATATACAGGAGCAGGATTATCACTAGGATTTCGACTAGTACTGGACTATTTTATTGATAACCCTGCCAATGGCATAGATTACGCAAATATTTTTTGTTTTCAATAATTACTGGCATCATTTGCGGTACCGATATGAGTTTTAGAAGTAATCAACTGTTGCAAAAATTGCACTAGTTCAAAAGTAAGAAGTGATTGACAATTATATCTAATAATCCATAGTAATACTATGGAAAATGAGATAATAATAAACAAATTACTACAAAAATGGCCAAAAAATACAGTCGCTGTTTATTCGTGGCTGAAGGAAAATGGCGTATCAAGACCTTTGGCAGAATATTATAGAGAAAGTGGCTGGCTTGATACATTTGGGGTAGGTGCTTTTATCAGAAGAGGTGATCAGGTTAATGAGTTTGGTGCCTTATTTACTTTGCAAGAATATTTAAAACTACCAGTTCACATAGGCGGATTATCCGCACTAAATTTACAGGGTTTGTCTCATTATTTAAGAGAAGGAACAGTCACTCAAGTATTTAACGAATATAAATCTCCAGTACCTTCATGGTTTAAAAAATCGGAGTTTTTTAAAGTTAAAATATACAACACGAATTTTTTACCAGTTTACAAACACTTAGTGATGAAATCGGATGTGGGATTTTATCAATTTAAAATATCATCACCGGAAAGGGCGATATTGGAAGTTTTATATTTGTGCCCTGATGAATTTGATTTAACGGAAGCTTTTCACTTAGTAGAAAATTTAGTAAGTTTGCGACCAAAAGTGATACAAGAACTCCTTGAAAACTGTACTTCCATAAAAGTTAAAAGATTGGCTTGCTTTATGTTTGAAAAAGCAGGTCATGAATGGTTTAAGAGACTTGATCTGTCAAAAATAGACCTTGGTAGTGGAAACAGAAAAATAGTTGAACACGGCGCTTATGATTCAAAATATAAAATAATAATCCCAAGAGACTTAAAAGATGGAAATAACCCTACAGTATAAAGATCAGGTCAGCTTATTGCTTGATATATTGCCAATCGTTGCGAAGCGAAAATGTTTTGCTCTAAAAGGTGGAACGGCGCTGAATCTTTTTATTTGGGAAATGCCAAGGCTTTCGGTTGATATTGATTTAGTGTATTTGCCAATTTCTGATAGAGATGAGGCCATGAAAAACATATCAACGAACTTGGCACTTATCAAAGATGATCTAGAAAAAATTCTAAGGATCAAAGTCGTACTAACTGATAATGCCAAACTCGTTTGTTCAAAAGGTGGCACAATTGTTAAAATTGAAGTAAACACAATTATTAGAGGTTCACTTTTTGATGTTAAGGAGATGGAGGTAGTTGATGTGGTACAAGATGATTTCGGAAAATTTGCGGTAATTTCTGTGTTAGATAAATCTGAGATATACGGTGGTAAAATATGTGCTGCTCTTGATAGACAACATCCGAGAGACATCTTCGATGTAAGCAAGATTCTTAATGAAGGGAAGGGTGATGTTAACGAAAAAATCAAAGATGCTTTCATCTTTTATCTGCTGAGTCACAACCGACCAATGAATGAGATTTTATTTTCTAAAATCAACGACAAGAAAACTGATTTCAAAAATCAGTTTGAAGGTATGGTGAAGGAAAAATTTGATTACGAAGATTTTATAAAATTTTCCAAGTTACTCAGAGAAAAAATCAGCAATTTATTCAGTGAGAAAGACAAAAAATTTATTCTAAGCTTTAAGCAAGGAAAGCCAGATTGGTCTTTGTTCGTAAAAGACATTTCACAATATCCATCGATCAAATGGAAAATGACTAATATCTCTAACTTGATCAATAATAATCCTGCAAAACATCAGGAAATGTATGATAAGTTGGAAAAAGTTTGGCAATAAGGGGTCAACGTAGAATTCGGAAAATATAGCACGTTAAGCTTTTCTAACCCAACTAGGGTGTAAGGCATGTTATATAGATAAACTATCTTCATTTTGATAACCAATATGTCGGAGCTGATCTTTAAGAGGCATACGAGGATCTGGCATGCCAGCATTTCTCCAATCTAATTTTTCCGTGTGAAGAAAATAACCATGTATGTCTGATGCTACATATAATGTGTAATCAACGGTAAATTTACTGATGGCTTCCAACTCTTCTGGCGTTGCCGATACTGGTTCTTTACCAAGAGATTCTAGTTTGTGATTAATTGAGTCTAGATCTTTAGTTAGAAATGATCTTATTGTTTTAGTCATTTCTTTATTCGCAGAAAGGTACTCAGGATCTCGCTCTAGCGCCTCTAGGTATGGTTTATATAACTCATCCGGGAATAACGAGAATAGCATGCTTGTGCATAAAGATATGCTTTTATCTCTTATATCATTTGCTATGCCTTCGGAAATGGTATGAAAAAGAGTATTAATCAATGCTCTAGTGTTGCCATTGTAGAGATCTGCACTTTTTTCTTGAAAAAGATCATGAGCTTCTCGCTTGGAAGGAGATTTGTATATTTGTTTTTGTGTATTAGGGCGTGACATTTATTTTCTCTGATTTTGTTGAATAAGACTCAATATATTTGCGGCAGCAGAAATAGTGGCTCTTGTTCTATTTTCAGATCCTCTTTCGTGTTCTACACCTCCACCACCCATCTCCTCCGACTGACCAGAAGAAGCTCTAGTTCTAGCACCAACATATTTGGTAAAATGCTGACTTTCTTTTTCAGCTCTAAATTCACCAACTTTTGCAAGGACGGATTCAGTTGTTATACCATCTATTCCATCTACCTCACTCCAACTATGACCCGCGACACTTTGATGCTTCACTTTATCAATAAAGGCGCCTGTGATATTTCTTTCATCAACTCTCAGTTCTCCAAATATTTCAAAAGCTAAAAGGGGTTCTTTGCAGGAAGGTACGAAATTTCCGACGACACCTTCTAAGACCTTTATATATCTAGCTTTCCAAGGCAAGACCAATTTTAGAATCATTAATTAACATCTTTACAATCCCTTGTAAATCAAGGGTTGGAGTATTGTTCTTAAATTCATATCTTCCAATCAAGTTAATATGCTGCCAAGCTACAGGAGATAATCTGATAATTTTGTTACACTCTTCTTCCTTATTTTTACTTTTATAGTAGTCATAAATTCCAGAAAGAATTGAGGCGTTATAGAATATGATACAAATTGTCATCAATCTCGCGCACTCATTATTATTGATAATTTCTATCTCACTTTTACCAGCTAATTTTCTACCACTTACCTTTGCAATAGCTGATCTCAGCTGGTGATATGATTCTCCTCTATTTAGAGATTTGAACACAACTTTACGCGTATCTTCATTATCAATATAATGAAGTATGTAAATACTCATGATAATTTTATCAAACTCGATTAACGCCTTTATTGTATCATCAGATTTATGAGATGATAATTTCTTAACAATATTAGTTTGAGTGATTTTCTTTAGACCTAATGTGGCAAATATTCTAAGCAAGTTATCCCACTCTTTTTTAATCAATTTTTTGTTAACCTTCGTATTAGGTCTGATCATATAATCAGCATATTTTTCTGGGTCGTCAAAACAAACCAAATTTGCTGCTGCTCTTTTATCAAGATTAGTAAATCTTGGCATAAATTGATACCCAAACATGTATAGTAGTGCAAAATTCACCCTATTAACACTATGCATATCTCCAGATATAGCAGTTACTTCAATATCGCTGGTATTACTGCTTACTATATCATATAAGGAATGACTTTCATGATCATTTGATCCTATAATTTTAGTAGCTAGTGGCAAATGGTTTGCTGACATAGTTAGAGCTGAAACGCCTTTACCCTTACCGTAATATTTTTTGGAGAACCTAGATTTAATGATATTATATTTTGTTTCGAGCTTTTGCCCATCAACACTGGCATGAACCCCATAATCAGCTAAATTATATTTTTCAAAAATTGACAGTTTTTGTGTATATTTCATAACCTCGTTGCTTGCATTCACTAACGTTTTATGACGAATGAAGCTATTGTACGCAGATTCTAGATCCTTCTCTGAGACATCACTGATATCTTTCATCTTATAAATATCACTTCCAGTTCCTTTAGCAATAATGCAAGCTGATAGAGATGAGGGCTCTGCCTTATTCTTGCTGTAGGCAGGCAAGATGTGAGTAAAACTCTTCATAAATCCCGTATTTACTTGGGCAAAATTAATTACTTCGCTAATACTTACTGTAGGCAACTTATCAAAGAATGAATTATTAACCGCTTCTTCCTCTTTCTTATTTGGCAAATGCCATTTTACAACCTCTCCACTCTTATCATGTTTGATTTTTATTTTCTTATTTTCGCCAGAAACAATATTTTCATTTATTTGCTCATATCTAAGCGATAAGTCCTCCTCTAACTTATCAAATATCTCATCAAAATCCGTAGAGATGATCTTATTTTCTAGATCCTTTAGAATTGAAGATTTATCTAACCATTCCTCATCAGAAAATAACTCATCTTTTAATGAGGTATAGCCTGTGCTTTCAGCAATAGTAACACTACCATTGCTTAGTGATTTCTCCAAATAAAAATAAAGCATAAATTCATAACAATCAGCGTCTATGCTTTTGTTAGTTTTCTTA
Source organism: Alphaproteobacteria bacterium (assembly GCA_021151765.1). Lineage (GTDB taxonomy): Bacteria > Pseudomonadota > Alphaproteobacteria > Rickettsiales > UBA1997 > UBA2645. The sequence continues at coordinate 36,243 of JAGKWR010000013.1, read as the reverse complement.
TCAGATTTTCTTTTATCAAAAATATAGCGCTGACTTGCCTGTGGAATAAAGGAAATAGGAGCTTCTTCTATACTGTAGTCGCTAAATTGTTTATTATTTTCAAAATATGATTTCAGGAAATTAATGGCTTTCATCATATCTTGATTCTTACTTTGAAAGTTTAGCACTTTGAAAATAAGTCTGATATTGGTCTTAATAGCTTGAATATTGCTCTTATAATATTCCCAACGATAATATTCAGGACTAAAATTAGGCTTCTTGATGTCTTTGATTAGTTGATGGAACTGATCGTACGACTTCTCTTTGTATATTTTTGGACGCAATTCATGATCTTGAATTTGTTTGTTGTAAATGATTGATAAAATATTGGCTACTGAATTGCGGTTACCCATATCATCTGCCTGAGCACTATAAATTTCTTGCATTTGATAGATATCAGCTTCATCTGCATAATATCTCACCTTATAAATCAAGCTACTGGCAAGATGATCATTAATCTTCAAGAATCTATGATGAGCATAGCATAGAAGATACAGCCTCATTAGGTTCTTTTTCTTTATTTCGCGTAGTCCATATACTGTGTGGTACAATGCCAGATCAGAATAATAAAAAACATTCTGCTCTGATATTCCTAGCTCCTTAATGATAGGAACTGAGGCTTTATAAATATCCGATAATGATTGCTGTTTTTTGATGGTTGATCTTATTTCATTAGTGGAAAAATTCTTTTGATCTTTTTTGATAGAAGTTAACTGAAAAAATAAGTCGTCTTTTTCCAATAATTTAGCCAATGATATACGAAGCGGCTTATCTATCAGCGTATATAGTTTGTTGCTCAATCGCTTTTTTTCACCATTACAAGCGTTGGAAATCAAATTCTGTAAAGTCGTATAGCTTGGTCTGATAATTTTGTGCTTACAGCAATAATCTAGTAGGGAATCAAGCAGATATTTAGGAACGATATGCTGTCTTACTAAGCTATCTAAATAACGCCGCAGACAACTTTCAAACCCACTATTATAACTAGACATTCCATACTTCTTCAGAATAGCTTGTTTATTGCTATAATTGCGATGCTTTGAAATTTGTTTTTGTGGAAAATTACTGTCAGGGAAATATGTTTCCAGAACATATCTGGCATCTCTTTTTACCGATTGGAAAGTGAAATTAAATAAGTATTGAGATGCTCTAAAATATCCTAATGTTAAGATATAGTGAATTTTACCAGAGATGTCATTGATTGAGTCCAAATAATTTTTATCATCTTCCTCAATTTCAAAAATAAATGGTAATTCATCTTCTTCTATTTTTGGTATTTTATAGAGCCTATCAAATTCATCATTGGATAATATGTTTAAACGAGCCATTCAGGATTTACTTTCTTGGTGTGTAGGCTCCAATAGCAACATTCCTATGTCTTAAATAAGCATATAAGGTTTTCTTTGAGATGTTCAGTCTGTCAGCAATTTCTTGAACTCCTAATTTCCTTTCCAGATAAAGAGTTTCTGCGGCACAAGCTGTTGCTTGTGCTTTGTGCGGGATTCCTTTAGGTCTTCCTCCAACTCTTCCCCTAGCTCTAGCAGATGATAACCCAGCTTGAGTTCTTTCTCTTATTAATTCCCTCTCAAATTCTGCCAATGAAGAAAACATATTAAATACCAGACGACCTTGCGGAGTAGTGGTGTCAATGGGATCATTCAAGCTAATTAAACCCACCTTCTTTTTAATTAAAATATTGACCAATTCCACAAGGTGCTTTAACGAACGACCCAATCTATCTAGTTTCCAAATAATAATAGTATCACCCTCACGGCAATTATCTATCAGCGATGTTAATGTTGGACGATCTTGTTTTGCCCCACTAACGACCTCCTTATATATTCTTTCACAACCAGCTTTTAGAAGAGCATCTTCTTGTAATTCAAAATTTTGATCTTTTGTTGAGACTCGAGCATATCCTAACTTCATATTGTTTCTTTTAGATGCAAACCATTAGTAAATAACACTTTGTTATTATAAACCACTATATTATACTGTTTTTTAGATAAAATAAGTTTATTTTGTATTCAAATGAAAAGTATACAAAAACGAAGGTTTTTATATACTCTAATCATTCAGAATAAACTGACTGTTTTTTCCAAAATGTTAAAACTAATCACCAACTAATTCTTTAGAGTTTTTATGGTAAAAATAAAAAAAGAAGATTTGGAAACTTTGCAAGAAGAGGTTGAGAGTCGGGAAATACTGGATTGCGTTGATGATATAGATCGTGCAAGAAGTTATTTAGGAGATGGTGAGAATTTTAGGCCGCCACAAATAAGAACTGACTTACTAAAATTGCATGAATTGGCTATGAGCGTAATAAATCATGGCAACACTAGTAAAGCACAAGAATTCTTTGATTTATCGCTCGATATAGAAAGCGAAATATCTTCTTTGATTGAACATCTAGAGAATGTGCAAGAAGTCTTAACTAAAATTACTAACTCTGTGCCGGATAGTTTGGCGGATTAGATATTTTACAGCCCATTAATCAAAAAATTGGATTATGAGTAAAGGTAGTACAGCCAAAAGAGAAAATGATTCACTTGAAGTCAGTGCTCAATTAAAAGCGTCTTTCAAGAAGAATTCTGATGGAACTCAATCTCTTGAATTAACCGGTAGAGCTCCAGCCGATATTTCTGTTATTAAAGATGGCAAAAAGAAAAGTGTTCAAGGCGATCATGTTGTAACTCACGCTTTACCAAAATATGGTATTTTAAAGGATTTTCAGAATTTAAACTTAGATGAAATAGAAAATTTACCGGCCTATCTTAGAGACAAAAGAGGAATATTATATGATTTTATCAGCGCTATTGCGGTTCTTGATGTTGATAGGAAAGACGAACTTTATGGGGCATTTAATCAAGTCTTAGATGATTACAACGACAGAAGAATTAAAAAGTCTGAGTTAGATCATTTAAGAACTTTAGTTGATGAACATATTCCTGAAGAATCGAGAAAATATTTTTATGATAATTTTCAACGGCAGTTAGATTCAAACGGTCGCACTATGATTGATTCGGTTGGTAGGATAGCCGAAGCTGTTATGACCTTTTACAACAAAACTCCACTGACTGCATTTTTGCAAATAGAAGGGTTTGAAGATGCCGCTGGTTCAGGAGGTAGAGTAACTTCAATTCTGGAGTCTTTAGATGATTTTGATGTCTTAAAGAATAGTTTTTCTGAGTTTCATTTGGGAAATGAGAAGAGAATTATAGAACAATCTCAAAAAGCACTAGAACAAGCAACAGAAAGACAAAAACCTAAATTACTGAAAGATTTAGAGCGGGCTCAAGATTCTTTAACTTTAAAAGAACAAAGTTTAGATGAAGCATTTTTGCACCATTCGATGCAACAATTATTGGCACTTGTTTTTTATCCAGAAATAACAAGCGAAGAAGCCCTAAGAAAACATGCAGAACAGTCTGGTAACAAAGATAGAGTTAGAGACAATTCGCCAGAAAATCTTGCAGCTGCAATAGCAAAATATGTACATGTTCTTTCGGCAACTTATCCAGAATTGCCAGAGAAGTTGTTTAATCTTCATGGCGCTGGAAAAACTTGGGATGAATCAAGAGGAAGTAAAAAGGATGAAGCTCTAACTTTTGTAACTAAAATATTTACTGAACATCTTATCACATCTCCTTATCAATCAAAATTAGGGCAACACGCTCAGGGGTGGCCAACATTTGCCGATGATCCAGAAAAGATTCAAGAAATAGGTAATAGTGCTACAGCATTAGTTCACCACTATAAAGCATTACAAGAGGAACATTCTTACCAGAAAACAGATGGTTTTAGATCTAGAGCTTCTTCTACTACGATAGAGGATTTAAATAAGAGAACCATTGAGTTAGTAGTTGGATTTATTGGAGACAATTTTGGGTTAGAAGAAGATAGGTTCGAGGGCTTGGTGAAGAAGTTAAATGAGTTGGATTTGAGTGGGAAAAATGATAAGGAGTTTAAGGGTGAATTGATAGGAAAGGTTGAAGAATTTTTTGAAGAAGGTTTAGAGAAAGAGGTGATAGAAGGTCTGCGTAATTTCGTTTTCCAAGAGAAATCTCAAAATAGAGGAGGAGGACGATAGTATGAAATTCCAAGATCGTGCAAAAAAGAATCTCTTTCGGTTTATTGATGATATTAAAAATGAACATCTTTTTTCTGAAATAAAGCGATTCATATCAGCTATGGAAGAGTACCCGGATGAGAAAGATTATTTTAGAAATGTTGTCAAATCTATTCAACCTTTAGGACCGGAAACCGATCGAGAAATAAAAAGCAGGTACTATGATATACGGTCTAGTCTTAACATAGTAGCTGGACTCTATTATGGGTGCGATCTTTCTCTAAAACACATCAAGCGTGATTATGCAGAAGAAATTGCTGCACATTCTTTAGATGATGAATCTTTAAGACGAGAAGTAATAACCTTCACCCGTCACTTACTTTTTGGCAAAGAAGCAAGTGGTGTTGAAGCTGTTGGAGAGCTTCAAATAGAGCAAGAAGGACTAGTCCCAATGATGAATAGAATCATGGTTGAATTTGAAGGTGATGATGCAGCACAAAAAAATGAATTAATGAAGCACTTTCATGTTTATCAACTTCTCTCGGAACAGTCGCTAAAAGAATCATCTGAAGCTGTAAAACACGATCCACACTATATTCTTCTTAGAAACACTGAGGCCAATAGAGGTGAAGCCAGATCTTCTGTTGTAGAGCAGATAATCACAAGACGAGACTCTAAAGAATCAGATACACGAGAAGCTTCCTTTGCCGAAAGATATCCAAGTAACAAAAAAACCGGTGAAAAGAAAAGTGTAAGTTTTCCTGACTTGTAAAGGGTAATTTGTATGGATATAAAAATATGAATTTAAGAACAATACTCCAACCCTTGATTTACAAGGGATTATAGAGATGTTAATTAATGATTCTGAAATCGGTCTTGCCTCGCAAAGCTAGTTATATAAAGGGTTAAAGAGGGTTTGTCGGAAATTTCGTACCTTCCTGCAAAGAACCCCTTGAAGTTTAAATTGATTTTAGTTGGTGATAGAAGGCAACTTGATTCAGTCGAAGCAGGAATACCATTTTACGAAATGCTGCGCAATGGTATGCCATTTACTGATATGAGAGAGATTTTGCGTCAGAAAAATGATAATCTTAAAGCAGCTGTTTGGTCGATAATCAAGAAAGACCCAGCCAAAACATTCAGGTTATTAAAAGAAGATATTATCGAGAGTAGAGATGTTGCCAGAACATCTGTAGAACAATTCATGGCCAAATCTGCTCATGAAAGAAAAGAAACAATAGTTCTTACACCAGCTAATGAGACTCGAGAGAAAGTGAATCAAGAAATTAGTAAATTACTTTACGAAGAGAGAATTAAAGACCAGAAGAGCAAAAAATACTCACACGAAATTTATCGAAATAAAAACTTATCTGAAGCTGATAAAACAAGGGTTTACAGGTTTAAGTCTGGCGATGTAATTCATTTCTCGAAGGACAGAGAGTTCATTGGAGTAAAAAGAAATTCTTATCACGAAGTAGTAAAAATTGATGCTAAAGAGAATTTAGTTACGATCAGAACTGGTTTATTTTCGACCGAGACATTTGACCCAGTAAAGCTAAAAGGAAAATCAGATAAAAATTATTTTGAAGTATATGAAAAGCACCAGCGAGTGTTTTACGAAGGAGATAAAATCGCCTTTAATAGAAGTATCCCCAAACTCGGAATTGTTAATTCTGATAACGCAGTTTTAACCAAAGTAGGATTACTTAATTTTAGTCTTGAGCTAGACGGAGGAAAAAGGATAAAGCTATCAAAAAAATCACCAGAAGCAAAATTGATAGATCACTCCTACGCAGTTACTGCACATAAAGCTCAAGGTCTTACCAGAAGCCAAGTAATTGCTGTAGTAGAAAGTAACAGAAAAGAACTCACCTCACAGAAGAATTTTTACGTCGAAATTTCACGTGCAGAACAGAAATTAACTCTGATAACGGATGATAAAGAAAAAGCCCTTGAAAGATTAAAGCAGAACACCGGTGTTCAAATAAGCGCAAGAGAACATCAAGGGGTAGAAGCTCTTGGAATTAACATGGTGAATTCTTCGATTGATAAAGGATCAAATAAGCCTAATGAGACATCTCAAAGAAGAAATTTAACTCACAATTATACTACACTCGAAATCAAAGAACATTTCTTGAGTGCCATCAAATCATCAATTAACCTCGATGCCAAAGATATTGATGTTGCGCTCAATAAGGCTCTTGAAAATAAAAGTGAGAAAATCCGTTTTGGCCAGAAAAAAACCTATGAAATTTGTTGGCATGGAGAAGCTGGCTACATCAAGAACTATAAAACCGGAGAATATTTTGATTGGGGTTTAAACAGCATTAAAGAAGGAAGGAAAGTTGCCGAAATTTCGAAAGAAGAAGCTGAGAGAAGACAAATAGAAAATCAAAAAGCTAAGGAAGAGCAGGAAAAACAAAAAGTCGAAGAAGAAAAGAATGTAGCCACAAAAGCTAAAAAGTACTTTGAAGGCTTCTTCAAATCCAGCATTGTGAACATTGGCCAAAATAAGTATCTGCAAAGAAAAGGCATCAATCAGAAAGTAATCGATGGAATCAGATTCACGAAAGATGATAAGCTAGTTGTACCAGTGCAAGATGCCAAAGGTGAAATTCACTCACTTCAGTTTATTGATGATGAAGGCAAAAAAACTTTCATGAAAGGTGGAAAAAAGATCGGCAATTTCTTCATGATCGACGCTGCAAAACTTGAGAAATCAAAAGAAATTTATTTGGCTGAGGGATTTGCTACCGGAGTTTCAATACACATGGCTACAAATAAACCAGTCGCCATTACTTTTGACGCTGGCAACATCGAACATGTACTAAAAAATTTGAAAGAAGCTCATCCAAATAAAGAATTCACAATTGCAGCAGATAACGATCTGTGGAAAGAAAATAATATTGGCCGTGAGAAGGCAGAATTAGCAGCTAAAAAGTTTGGTGCAAAAGTCATGCTACCACACTTCACTCTCGCACACAAAGATGACATGCCAACAGATTTCAATGATCTACACAAACTCTCTGGGCTTCATGAAGTACAACGACAAATCGAATCTCACGAACATCATCATGATTTACAGATATAACCTGATCATCGGTAAAACATCTAGTTTAGTTGTTGATTTTTAAAAGTTTTTCTGCATTATGTTAATCCGTTTTGTTAATTTTGACTAACTTTTGAAGTAATTAATGCCGAATTTTTTCCGCATCGCAATTCTCGCAATATTTTGCCTATCTCTCGCTGGCAAGATGCTGCTTAAAGATGCCTGCGCGGATGAAATTTTACCAAAAACTAAAACAGTTGCTGTTTATAGTTTGAATGATTCTTCAGATGGTTCTACTGCTCAAGATTGCGACTGTCATTGTCATCATAGCCATTTTGATTTTGCATTCGTGGACAACAATTCTGGCATCGAAGTAAAAGAAGTTCAAATTTTTGCTTTCGATTTTTCCTCCTCTCTTCCTCTTCAAATCAACTCTCCTGTAAGGCCCCCTAAGATAGTTTCTTAACTTCATAAAGTCAGCTTATCTCTGTTTTGAGATGGCTAGTTAAGAACTATTTTTAAAGGAATAATGGCCAGATTTTTTATCATATTTTCATCAATCTTTTTCGTGAGCTTTTCGGCTTTTTGTAAAGATTATCGCATTGATGAACTCTTAAACATCGCAGAAAAAAACAGTTACAATATTCGAGCTGCGGAATCTTCAGCACTTGCACAAAAACGTTTTGCTAATCAGCAAAAATATTGGAGCAATCCGACAGTTGGTTTTGATAGGCTTGCTGGGCAAGATACTTACAGAGTTACGCAAACAGTTCCGTTCTACAATAAGCTGCAAAGCAAATACGATATTGAAGAAGCGGAATATCGGGTTTTGGAAAATCGCAAAAATAATGTGTCTTTGCTGGTGAAGTCAGAAGTTTTCAGTCTGCTTTACCGCTATCAGGCTTTGAAGAAAAAAATTGATTTAGCGCAGAAGAGAATTGATCGACTTACTTTGGTTGATAAATATCTTTCAACTATCGTTCTCAGCTCGCCAACTAAGAAGGCACAATGGCACATCACCAAAGATAAAATTAAATTGGTTGAGCGCGATTTAATCAGATTCAAAAACGAACTTTATCAAACTTGGAATGCGGCGAATGTTTATTTAAACATGCAAGAGCAACCAACATCCATCACGCTTGAATGGCTCGATAATCAAAATTATCGCGGGAAAGATTTCTTCATCAACACGGCGTTGGAAAATAACCTTGAGCTAAAAGAGCAAAAAATCCTCATCAGCAAATATAAGTCTGAACTATCATTTTCTAAGGTTGAACAAATGCCGGATGTGAATGTAACGGCAGCAAAACAAAATGGTGCTGGCTCTTATTTTGCCGGTTCTAATCAGGATTCTAGCGGCGTAGGTGTTTCTCTTTCAGTTCCACTGTGGAATCGCAATCAGGAAAAAATCGCATCAGGTGAATCGAAAATAAAATCTCAACAGGAGTCGTATGAGTTTTATCGCAATCGTCTGATTCAAATCACCAATAACGACATTAGCGAATATGAGACCTCTCTCAAACTCGCAAAGAATTTTCCGATTGGTGAAATAGGTAAAATCCTCTCCCGCTTAAACGAAGCCAACTCCGATTTCAAAAAAGGCGTTCTCGATTTCATCACTTATATCGAGCTTGATTCACAAGAATATCAAACAATCGACACCGTCCTCGATACCCAAATTGATCTGGCTTCATCTTACTCTGCCTTAATGGTAAAAATTGGTAACTTTACTCTTCCTCAAAATGACCGCTAATAATTTTTTCTCTAAAATAATCGATGCGAGATGGTATGTTTTAATCCTCTTTGGATTCATTTCGCTGTTTGGTTTTCATTCACTTAACAAAGTTAAGATTGATGCCATTCCTGATATCACCAACAAGCAAGTGATCGTCAATACTAAGACTTTCGGTATGGACCCGACCAAGATTGAAAAGTCGGTGACATATCCAATTGAAGCCGAGCTTTACGGAGTTCCTGGCCTAATGGAAATGCGCTCAATTTCTAAATTTGGTTTATCGCAAATCATCCTGATTTTCAAAGATGAGGTAGATATTTACTTCGCGAGAAATCAGGTGTTGCAAAGAATCTCAACGATTCGTGATCAGATTCCAAATGGTATGACACCTGAGATTGCACCGCTTACCACCGGTATCGGCGAAATCATTATGTATCGCGTTTATGATCCAAAAGGCGATAATGATTTCATGAAGCTGCGCACGATTCAGGAATACCAATTTGCGCGCGAGCTGAAGAAAATTAGCGGAGTTGCAGAGATTGATACGATTGGCGGTTTTGAACGCGAGCTACACTTAAATGTCATTCCAGAAAAAATCGCGAAATATGGTATGACGCCGGAAAGATTGATCACGCAAATCCAAACAGTCGGAGAAAATTTTGGTGGCGGTTATATCGAAAAAGATGGTCAGCAAAAAGTTGTGCGCACTTTTGCGAATCTCAGCAGCTTTGAAGATGTGATGGATATTCCGGTGAAGATTGATTACAGTGGAAAAGCTCTGCCTCTGCGTCATATTGTTGAAGTTAGTCCGAACTATTCACAAAGACTTGGTAGCGCCACTTACAAAGGTCAGGAAGCGGTAATTGGAACAGTCATGATGCAATCTGGCGAAAATGCCAAAGAGATTCTCACAAAAGTAAAAAGCGAAATCGCCAAATTGAATGTGCGCAGCACTGATGCAAAAATTGAAATTCTTTACGATCGCCAATTCTTGATTGATTCAACAATCAAAACCGTAATGAAAAATTTAGCTGAAGGAATTTTGCTGGTGATTGGTGTGTTGTGTCTGCTTCTTGGAAATTTCAAAGTTGGCATGATTGTGGCTTCATCATTGCTATTCTGCATTTTGATTCTTGCCGCCTGCATGAATCTTTTTGGAATTTCGGCAAATCTGATGAGCCTTGGTGCGATTGACTTTGGATTGCTTGTCGATTCTTCCGTGGTGTTGGTTGAATACATTGTCAGCAGTTTAATTTTGACCAGAAGCAGAGAAGAAAAAGGGAATTCAATTGCTAATCTTTGCGCGCAAGTTGTGAGGCCGGTAATGTTTGGCATCACCATCATCATTCTGGTTTATGTGCCGATTTTAATGTTTAGCGGCATCGAAGGAAAAACCTTCAAGCCAATGGCAATCAATGTGATTATTGCCATGATCAGCAGTTTGTTTGTGGCGTTTTTATTGATGCCAATTCTTTCGTATTTCTTTGTTGATGGCGCAATTACTCATGAAAAGCACAAACTATTTGATGCGATTAGAAATAAATACGAAGTGTTGCTGCGATATTCTCTTTCCAGCGGAAAGCGGGTAATTATTGCCTGCACAGCATTTTTTATTTTATCGCTCTCATTATTATTTTTCATGCCCTCTGACTTTTTGCCGGAGCTGAATGAAGGTGATATTGTTTACACTGTTGTTGCAAAAAATGGCTCAAGTCTTTCTAAAACACAGGAGCTTGTTCAAAATATTGAGCAAAAAATTAACAGCGAAAAAGAAATCGAAAGAACATTCGCAAGAGTTGGTGTTAGTCAGGCTGGGATTGATCCAATGCCACAAAATTCCGCTGATCTTTTTGTAATCGTAAAAGATCAATTTAAAGGAAATGCCAAGAAAATTTCAGAAAGAATTTACAAAAAAATTTCTGCTGAATGTGGGGAATGTGAAGTAACTGAGTCACAACCAATCAAGATGCGTTTCAATGAAATGTTGGAAGGAAGCAGAGCTGATTTATCTCTGAAGATTTTTGGCGAAGATTTGAAAGTGCTGATGGAAATCACTGAGAAAATAAAAAACCTTCTTCACGAAAAACCAGCAATCAAAGAAATCGAAGAGGATTTTATCAATTCGATTCGTAAAGGCGGTTTCATTGATGTCATTCCAAACTACACACAAATCGCCAAGCATCAGGTCACAATTTCTGATGTTAATACCAATCTAAAAGATACCATGGCTGGCATTCAGGTTGGAAATTTTTATGCGACAGAATTTCCAATTTCGATTGTTCTGCACTTAAGCGAAAAAATCAGAAATGATCCTGGGACAATTGCCAATATTCCGGTGAGTTTGCCTGATGGTGGTAGTTTCCCACTTTCACAAGTTGCTGAGTTGAAAGAAAGCGAAGACATCACATCGATTCCAAGACTTTTCGGTAAAAGATATTCCAGCCTTTCGGTCTATTTGAAAAACACTGATTACTCTGGTTTTATCAAAGATGCAGAAAATGAAATCGCCAAAAACAAAGTTTTGCCTGAAGGATATTATCTTGAATGGGGTGGCAGATTTGAAAATTTAAGCAGCGCGCGAAACCAGATATTTGCTGCGATTCCGCTGATTATTCTGGTGATCTTTGGTATGCTTTACCGCATGTTTGGTGATACGAAAAAAGTAATGATCGTTTTTTCTTGCGTTCCTTTTGCATTGAGCGGAGCGATTTTATTGCTCTTCATTTGCCGCATTCCAATCACGATTTCAGTTTATGTCGGCTTCATCGCATTGATTGGCATTAGTTTGCTCAACTCAATCATCCTCATCGACACTTTCAAGAAAACTAACGATTTGACGTTAACCTGTATGTCGAGATTACGGCCGATTTTGATGACGGCAATCGTCGCAAGTCTCGGCTTTTTACCAATGGCTTTCGGTCATGGAATTGGTGCAGAAGTTCAACAACCAATCGCAATCACAGTGATTGGCGGAATCATCAGCTCAACATTTGCAACACTGATTCTAAGTCCGGTGCTGCTACAAAAATTATCAACTAAATAAAATTAAAACTATGGGACACGATCACAATCACGGCGCAGAAAAAAGAAATTATGATAAAGCTTTTGCCGTAGGAATTTTACTTAACACAGCATTTATCACCGCAGAAATAATTTACGGTCTGCAAGCTAATTCACTCGCTCTGCTTGCCGATGCTGGACATAATGCAGGAGATGTTTTGGGATTAGTTTTAGCTTGGGGTGCAGCAATTCTTGCGAAGAGAAAATCTTCCGAGCGATTCACTTATGGACTGCAAAGCTCAACCATCATGGCTTCATTAACCAATGCTATTCTTCTGCTTGTTGCAGTTGGTGGAATTGCCTGGGAAGCAATTGGTCGCTTAGACACTGTTGAAACTGCAATAAATACTCAAACTGTAATCTGGGTGGCATTTATTGGAATTTTAATTAATGGCATCACAGCTTGGTTTTTTGTTTCCGGAAGTAAGAAAGATTTAAACATTCGAGGTGCTTTTCTGCATATGGCGGCGGATGCACTAGTTTCGCTTGGTGTAGTAATCTCTGGTATTGTGATGATGAAAACTGGTTGGGTAAAGATTGATCCAATAGTCAGTCTTGTAATTGCATTCGTGATCGTGGTTGGAACATGGAATTTATTGATCCATTCAGTAAAACTTTCTCTTCACGCTGTTCCAGAAAATGTCGATTACTCCAAAGTAAAAACATATCTCTCAGGTTTAGAAAACGTAAAAGAAGTTCACGATCTTCATATTTGGGCGATGAGCACTAGCGATGTTGCCTTGTCTGCTCACATATTGTTGTCATGCAATCCAGACAGTAATTTCTTAAAGGAAATTGAACATGAACTTGATCATGATTTCGGCATCAATCATTCAACCATTCAGATTGAGCTTGTTGGTGATTCTGCGGAGAAATGTGAGATAGTTAAGCGCCACAATCATTGAAAATTTGTGAAGCTTGGTGTTGAGTAAGATTAAGAATCGGATTTTTTAAAAATCTTTTTAAGCTCGCTGATTTTCTGCTTTTTATCCATTTCGTTATTAGCTTGAAAAGCTTTGGTTACGCAAGAATCCAGATAGGTTTCCATGATGTTCGATTCAACTGATTTAATGCTTGAGCGTATTGAGCTAAGTAGAGCCAAAATTTCTGTGCAATAGCGTCTTTCTTCAATCATTTTTTTTACACCTTCAAGCTGTCCGATTGCACGATTAATATGACGAATTTCTGCACCGTGATATGGGTATTTTGTTGATTGATCTTCGCAGCAATTTTCTTTTTTAGTTTTTTTGACCATGATTTTTTAATGATTAAAATGTTGGGCGATGAAGGCAAAATAAAAGCCGATCGCATAGAGGGTAAGTGAAAAGACAAAAATGCCAAAACTAATTTTTCTAAGTTTTGTGCAAGATGCTCTTTTTATCGGATCAATCGGACATAGTGCATTTCTGGTTAAATAGCGGCTTAAGCCTGATATAAAAAGCATAATTCCAGCAAATATAAACAAGCCGATCTTATGTTCAGAAAGCCAGATAAGTTGCGGAACATTTGATACTATTCCGGCCAGAACAGCTCCCGCACCAAGCGTTACAAAAAGTGCCGGAAGGGCACAGCAAAACAAAGTGCTAAATGATCCAAAGAGTGCCAAGGTATGAGCAATACTGCTCAATTTAAAATCAGAAAATTTTATCATTATTTTTGGCGTTCAATGTTAACAATTGTGTAACCGGCATCACCAACCAATTTAGTTATTGTAGCATCATCAATATCCTGATCTTTTTTGGTTTCGATGGTCACTAGTTTGGTACTCAAATCAACTTTCACAGTTTCAACTGCTGGCTGCTTCTTGAAAGTTTTCTCAATACCAGTTGCACAAAATGCACATACAAGACCATTAACCTTAGCCTTAATGATTGCAGCATTTGCTGAAGCATTAATCAAAGTTAGCGATAAAAAGATTAATACGAAAAATTTTTTACTCATAGGTCCTCCTTTAAGATTAAAATTGTAGTATCCAGTTGAACATGGCAGTGCGGCGATTACTAACACCGACTTCAATCAAATTAGTTTTGTAAAAAAATCTCATTAACGGAGTAACTACCGTGCTGTTATTTTTTTTCGGGTGATAATCAACTTGTAGCATAAACCAGGTGTTAAGATCTTCGTAATTAGCTAGATAAGGTGCAAAGCCAACACGAGCACGTTGCCATAGTGAATTTTCAACAGTATTAACGTGCATTGCTCTTATTTCGTAAGAATATAAGACCCTTCTGCTTTCGTAGTCGGCGAGAATTGATGTCCAAGCTGAAGGATTTTCTTTTCCATTATAGCGCGATGTTCCACCGCCAGTCATGCTAAAAATATTTCCCTGTCCGTGTTCGAGATTCCATCTTTTTACTAAATAATTGAACTGCGGACCAACAGTAAAAAAATCTTTTCCACCTCGATCTTGCTTGGCATAAAGCCCAACTGCGTATTTTGGAGTAACGGTATAATCCAATTGTAAAGTGCTGCCAGTCTCATCATTTTCCTGCATTACCATTGTGCCGCCGACATAAGAAATCGGTTTGGCAAATGCAGAAAATGGCATCAATAAAAAGGCGATAATGAGAAACTTTTTACAGTTCATTCTAATTTCATTGATTTATTCAAGTTATAATACTAGCCTATAACCCTATAGGGTATTAACTAAAAAATCAAGATAATATGCAAAACTGTTGTGGTAACTCATCAAAATCATTGGACTCAGATCAGATTTACACTTGTCCGATGCACCCACAAATTAAACAGAAAGAGCCAGGAAACTGCTCGATTTGTGGCATGGCTTTAGAGCTGATAGTTGATGATGATGACGATTTTTCTGATAAGGATTTTTTTGATTTGAAAAAACGTTTTTGGTTTTCGCTGATTCTGACTTTGCCAGTTCTGTTTCTGGATATGAGTGGGCATTTTTTTGAGTTTATTAGCATCAAAATCTCGCAACAACTTCAGATGGGTTTATCCTTCATTGTTGTCTTCTGGAGTGGTTGGCCATTTTTTGTTAGAGCTTATGAGTCAGTAATAAACCGACTTCCCAACATGTTTACACTGATTGCTTTAGGAACAGGTGTAGCATGGATTTACAGCTTTATAGCAATTGTATTTCCGCAAATTTTTCCACCAGAATTTTTAGATAACGAAGGTCACATCGCAGTTTATTTTGAATCCGCAGCAGTGATTACTGCCCTAGTTTTACTTGGTCAGCTTCTCGAAATTAAAGCGCGCAAAAATACTTCCGGTGCGATTTCTGCTTTAATGAAACTCACGCCCACAACGGCTCATCGCATTACAAAAAATAATGAAGAAGAAATTGCGATCGAACAAATTCAGATCGGAGATTTATTGCGCGTTCGCCCAGGCGAAAAAATTCCTTCTGACGGAGAGATTGCCTCCGGCAGCAGCAATATTGATGAATCAATGATTACCGGCGAATCAATGCCGGTTAAGAAGCAGGTTGGTGATAAAATTATCGGTGCGACAATTAATCAGGATGGCAGCTTTGTAATGAGGGTTTTGCAAGTTGGTGAAGAGACGATGCTAAATCAGATTATTAAAATGGTAACTGAGGCCAAGCAAGGCCAAACCAAAATTCAAAAATTAGTTGATCAGGTTGCAGCATGGTTTGTGCCTTTGGTACTCGTGATTGCATTGATGACATTTTTGAGCTGGATGTTCTTTGCTAATAATCCGGCACATGGTTTGATTTCAGCAGTAGCAGTTTTAATCATCGCTTGTCCTTGTGCTCTTGGTCTTGCAACGCCAATGTCAATAATAGTTGCGCTTGGTAAGGGAGCAGTAAATGGTGTGCTTGTTAAAAATGCTGAGAGTCTGGAGCGAATGGAAAAAGTTGAAGTAATTGTTGTTGATAAAACCGGAACTTTAACTGAAGGAAAACCGCGTCTGACAAAAATTATTCCGGCAAAAGATTTTGCTGAAAAAGAAATTTTACAGCTTGCTGCAAGTCTTGAACATCAGAGTGAGCACCCGCTTGCAAAAGCAATCACCACTTATGCGAGAGAAAATAAAATTACTTTTTCTGAAGCAAAAAATTTTATTACTCCAATTGGAAAAGGTGTAAGCGGTGAAGTTGAAAATCAAAAAATTCTTATCGGCAACGCTAAATTCTTGGCAGAAAATTCAGTTGATTGTGAAGAGCTGAAATCAATGGCAGAAAAGCTAAAAGAAGATGGTGCGACAGTAATTTTTATTTCGATTAATCAAAAATTTGCCGGTCTGTTTGCAATTGAAGATTCTCTGAAACCCACAACTCTCGAAGCAGTAAAGGAGTTACAAAATCTTGGTTTAAGAATTGTGATGCTCACCGGAGATAGCAAAAAAACTGCCGAAAAGGTTGCGCGCCAATTAGGAATTTCAGAAGTTTTTGCTGAAATTTTGCCGCAAGAAAAAAGTCAAATTATCGCTAAATTAAAATCAGAAGGAAAAGCTGTGGCGATGGTTGGAGACGGAATTAATGACGCTCCGGCTTTAGTGATGGCCGATGTTGGAATCGCAGTTGCAAACGGAACTGATGTGGCAATTGAAAGTGCCGGAATAGTTTTGTTGCATGGTGATTTATCTAAACTCGTTAAAGCCTTCCACCTCTCCAGAAAAACCATGCGCAACATCAAAGAAAATCTATTTTTTGCCTTTGGTTATAATGCCTTAGCAATTCCTTTAGCGGCAGGTTTATTTGGCTTTCAATTAAGTCCGATCATTGCGGCGGCAGCAATGGCTTTGAGTGATGTATCAGTTGTAGGCAATGCTCTTCGTTTAAAAACAATTAAAATTTAGCATGAGAAAAATTCTTCTGATTTTTTTATTTTTATTCCAAGTTGCTCCGGCTCTGGCTAAAACCTATGATCTCGAAATCAAAAAACAGGATGTTTTTATCACCGGAAAAGCGGTTGAAGCGATTACAATAAATGGTGGGATTCCTGGTCCAACCTTGCGCTTCAAGGAAGGTGAAGATGTTGTGATTCATGTCAAAAACTCGATGAATGAAACAACTTCAATTCACTGGCACGGAATTTTACTCGATGGAAAATTTGATGGAGTGCCTGGTTTAAATGGTTTTCACGGCATTGCGCCACATACAACTTTTACTTACAAATTCAAAGTCAGACAAAAAGGAACTTACTGGTATCACTCACATTCCAACTTACAGGAAGCGCAAGGTGTATATGGTTCGATTGTAATTGAGCCAAGCGAAAGTAAAGCGGATCGTGATTATGTAATCGTGCTTTCTGACTTCAGTGAAGAAAATCCAAATACCATTTTAAACAATCTCAAAATTGATTCCAGTTATTACAACTACAACAAACGCACAATTTTTACTTTTTTTAAAGATGTAAAAAAGAACGGATTCAAAACAACTTTTCGTGATTATTGGGATTGGGGCTCGATGCGTATGGACCCTACAGATTTATCAGATGTCACCAAATATCATTTCTTAATCAACGGAAAAACAGCCGATCAAAACTGGACAGAAATTTTTAAAAAAGGCGAACGCATCAAACTGCGCTTCATCAACGCTTCAGCGATGACGATTTATGATGTTTCCATTCCTGGTTTAAAAATGAAATTGGTTGAAGCTGATGGTCAGCCAGTAAAGCCAGTTTCAATTGATGAATTTCGTTTTGGTGTTGCAGAAACTTACGATGTAATTGTTGAGCCAAAAGATGATAGGGCTTATTCAATTATCGCGCAGTCAATTGATCGCACCGGATATGCCAGAGGAACTCTTGCACCAAAAGAAGGGATGGAAGGAAAAATTCCAGCAATGCGTCCACGAACAATTTTAACCATGGCCGATATGGCAATGGGTAATGATGATATGGGCGATATGTCAGGAATGGATCATGGCAAGATGAGTGATGATAAAATGGAAGGCATGGATCATTCGGCAATGGGTCACGACATGAGCAGTATGGACATGGGTGGCATGAGTATGGCTGGAATGGATATGACTAATGTAAAAGGTGGTTGGGCAGATCGTGGCACTCCAAAAGGTAATAAGGCTTTGGAATATTACGATCTCATCTCCCTTCATCCTCAGAAAGATTTACGCCAGCCAGTTCGCGAAATCGAATTTAAATTTGGCGGCAGCATGAACCGCTACATCTGGACAATTAACGGCGAAAAATTCCCCAAACCAGTCCACTTAAAATATGGTGAAAGAGTGCGTCTGAAATTTGTTAATGAAACCATGATGGCTCATCCAATTCATTTACACGGCATGTTCATGCAGTTAGAAAATGGTCAGGAAATGAAATGGATGCCAAACAAACACACGGTGATTGTTCCTCCAGCCAAAACAGTTTCATTGCTTTTAACCGCCGATGAAGCCGGTGAATGGGCATTTCACTGCCATCTTCTCCTTCACATGGCAAGCGGCATGATGACTTCCGTTACCGTTGATAAAGAGGGTAAATAATGAAAATTCAAATTTTTCTAAAATCCTTTTTGATATTTTTCTTATTTGCCAAAATCGCTTCAGCTGAAGGTGTAAAACAAGGAATGAATCATGGCGATGATCATCAACAAATATTTCACGCTTTTACCCTTGAAGCAGATGTTGGAGAAGCGCGCGATGGCAGTTCAAAAGGTTTTGATCTTTCCGGTTGGGTTGGTGGTGACGACAACCGTTTATGGATTAATTCTGAAAAGAAAAATTACGGTAAATATGAAGAACAGTTTGAAGCTCAAGCACTCTACAGCCGTAATTTTACTCAATTCTGGGATGCTCAGATTGGAGTTTCTCATGATTTCAGCACAGATTTCACCACGCAAAAACTAAGCTATTTAACCATCGGACTTGAAGGTCTCGCCCCACAAATGTTTGAAACCAAAGCACAAGTTTTCTTGAGTGAAAAAGGTAATTACAGTGCGCGCTTAAAGCAGGAAGTTGATATTTTTCTGACACAAAAATTGATCACGCAACCTTACTTTGAAACAGAACTTTTTGCTCAGGATGTGAATGAACTGGAAGTTAAATCCGGAATTTCTGATTTAGAAATCGGAGCCGAAACCCGCTATGAAATCACCCGCAAATTTGCTCCATATTTTGCTTTGCGATATCACACTAAAACTTTTGGTACTGCTGATCTTGCAAGACAGCTTGGGCAAAGAGTGGATAATTTTATTATCGCTATTGGTATAAGGTTGAGATTTTAATATTTATAAGAAAATAACTATGACACATAATCAAAATCATGCTTCAAAGAACTTTGGTAAAGCTTTCCTGTAAACACAATATTCATCATCTGTGAAATCATCTATGGATGTAAATCAAATTCATTAGCTCTACACGATCTTCACATCTGGGAATGACCTTGTTTGCTCACATATTGTCGCATGTAATCAAGACAATAATTTCTTAAAGGAAATCGCACATGAACTCGAGCATGATTTTAGCATCAATCATCCAACTATTCAGATCAAAATTGTTGGTGGTTCTGCAGAAAAATGTGAGATAGCCAATAACCTCCAGCAAAGCTGGAGGTTTGATTATGAACCGCTCGAAGCGGTTTGTGTTAATTTTTTACCTGTTAAACAGGTTCAGTTGATCGAGTCTTTGATCATCTGATTCTTGGTTTTGGATGTAGGTCCTGATTACTTTTTCATCAGCTCCTACCGTTGATACGAAGTATCCTCTAGCCCAGAATTTGTGACCAACAAAATTTTGTTTTTTGTTGTCGATGTTTTGAGCAATCCATATCGAGCTTTTTCCTTTCAGAAAACCTACGACCTGGGAAACGGAATGTTTGGGTGGAATTGAGATGAGCATGTGAACATGATCTTTCATCAAATAACCCTCCTCTATCTTACAATCCTTTTGGGACGATAGACGATGGAAGACGTCTTTGAGCGACTTGCGCAACATGCCAAACAAAACCTTCTTACGGTATTTTGGTGTGAAAACTACGTGGTATTTACATTCCCATGTAGCATGATTTAAATTATTTTTTTGCATAAAGTCTCTCGTTTATGCCTCGAGCGGTCGAAGCGTATTCGGGAGATCTTTATGTAAATGTAAAACAATGTGATTCCTCCGGCAGAGCCGGAGGCTTAGCAAATGGGATAGTTAAGCGCCATAATCATTAGGCTAAACTTTTTTATCATCCAAAACTTACTCTAAAACTGGCAGAATTTTTGTGTTGCACTTCGTTGTGATTATAGCTCATTGTTGTTCTTGGATCATTATGGCCAGCAGTATGTTGGACATGCTGCAAATCACAGCCTGCTTCTAGGGCTTTAGTAATAAAAGTTGCCCTGGCGCAATGTGGCCGAGTTCTATCTACCTTTGCTTTAGCAGCATATTTCTGCCACATACGCCAGATCGAAGTAGTACTCATCGACTTAGTAATATCATGACGTTTTGGATTATAGGACATCTGCGGAAAAACTGGTAATTCGTCATCGATCTTCAACCTCAGATTTCCTTCGCTATCCTTGCTGTAGTAGCCCATAGCCTCAAAATAATTTTTTAAATTAGCCTGGATGTGAGAGTTAACAGCCACCGGATTTCTTTTATCACCTTTTAAGTGCATATCAAAAATCATGTAGTTGTTTTCTTCATAAATATCTTTTCCTCGGAGTGCTGCAACGGTACCTACCCTTGTGCCAGCATTAAATAAGATAGATAATATTGCCTTATCGCGTAACCCTATGGTTTTACTGGTGTCAGGCTGTTTTAAGATGGCATCAATTTCTGCATTGGCCAACGCCCTACTCTTAACTTTGCGGTAATCCTTTTTCATGGCTTTGACACCATAAACAGGATTGGATTTCAACACTTGGCGTTCGATCAAATGTTTGAACAGCGAAGAGAGTCCAGAAAGACGGTTATTGATGCTGGCATTTTTTTCACCTGCCGCTTTCATGGCATCGCGGAATTTTATGATGTGCATCGATGTCACAGATCTCAGCTGATCAACATTTTGGATTTCAAACATTGAGCAGAATTTTTTTACAGTGGCTTTGTAAGTTTTTTGGGTTGCCTTCGATGTGAAATTTTCCAGCCAAATAATTTCTTCAGAAATTTCCTCGATCGTGGCCAAGGAAAAATTTTCTATTTTTTGTACTTTGATCTCGTTTGGCATTTTTTTCCGGATTTTTTTAAAAATCTAAGTAAGTAAGATAAAGCTGATTATCTTACTTACTTTTTAAAAAGAAAGAGAAATGTCAGAAAAGTAAATTAGGGTAGGGTGATGATTAAGAAATTGACTTTATTCTTTTAGGGTAGTGAAATAATTCTAAGTCCCTGTTTTAAATTATTAGGGTTATTCTAGAAAATAAGTATTTATGAAAGAATTTATAGCAACACTTGGAGATAATGGCAGATTAATCGTTCCTGCGTTTATTCGGAAGAATTTGGAACTAAAAGCGGGTGATCAAGTAATTATCAGATTGTTAGATGATAATAGCATTTCAATTCACAGCCCGAAACATTCACTGAAGAAACTACAAAATCTTGTGAGAAGTAAAGGCGAGGGAAGTCTTGTTGATTCGCTGATTGAAATGCGCCGTAAGGAGGAAATCTAACTATGAAAACTCAAATTGTATTAGACACCTCAGCCATATTGGCACTTCTTGCAATGGAAGAAGGATATGAAGTTGTAGCTGAAAACCTTGAAAACGCTGTTGTTTCTAGCGTTAACCTCTCTGAGGTAATAACTGTTTTAGTTAGAAGAGGTCTGAAACATAAAGATGTAGCTCAATCCTTGAAAGACACCTTCCCTCAAATTGAAGAATTCAACGCTGAGCAGGCAATCATTGCAGCATCCTTTGTTGAACCTGAATTATCGTTTGGGGATAGAGCGTGCCTGGCTTTGGCTAGGTGTAAGAATCTGAGGATATTATCACCTAACAAATATTTGATGATGTTAGAGATCAAAATGTCGGAACAAAAAATTAAAAATGATCTTAAGCAAGATGACATAAAAGTTGAGTTTGATGAGATCAATTAACAACTTTATTTTAATGTCGAAGAAGCAAAAGTTTGCTCAACCCACTAGAGCAGGATACGAATATCAAGATTTGATTTGCTTAGAGCTGTTGCTTGATTGGTTTAAGAGTCCTGAAAAATATCAATGGGTAAAAATAGAGAGCGATGATAATAAAAGTCTTAATGATGTTGTTGCCTTAGGTAAGGATGGTACTTATCACCTATGCCAAGTTAAATTCACTCTAGATTCCAAAAGAGATGACTTATCGCTTAGTTTCAATTGGCTATTAAACAAAAAAGGTAAAGGCAAATCGCTTTTGCAAAAATGGGCCAATGACGTTTTTCAATATAACGAAAAAAACATTCTTTCATCTGCCACTCTACAAACTAATCGGGTCCCTGATAGCGAATTTTTAAAATGCTTACAAGGCAATAAAATTGATGTATCTCTCATACCAGCTCAAACCCTAAAAGATATTAATGCTGCACTGGGTGGAAGTGAAAAAAGTAAATCCTTTTTTGATAACTTCATTTTTAAACATTCTTTAAGAGAAACAGAAAATCTAGAAACTGCATTACATGATTCAGTAGTACCAGATCATGCTACTGAATATGGATGGTTACAAATTAAAGATCTTATAAAGAGTTGGGCAATAGCGGGAAACGGCCCAGTAGGCGATGGATGTATTAAATTTGATAGATTGCATTCAATTTTAACATTCCAAACTGGCCCAGAAATT
This sequence comes from Alphaproteobacteria bacterium, assembly GCA_021151765.1. Classification (GTDB taxonomy): domain Bacteria; phylum Pseudomonadota; class Alphaproteobacteria; order Rickettsiales; family UBA1997; genus UBA2645. The sequence continues at coordinate 13,608 of JAGKWR010000013.1, read as the reverse complement.
TCTCAAGATTTTGCAGTTCCGCCAGGATACTCACCTCCGACTGAAGCATTTCATCAAGAAATACTCGACAAAACTAAATCAAGTGGGGGTTGGATTATTTATGGCCGGCCAGGTATGGGAAAAAGCACTTACCTTTCTTATTTAACAAACTTCTTATCGGAAAATGGAAAACCAGTAATAAGGCATCATTATTCATTATATCCAACACCGGATATGTATGACCGCTCTTCTTTCGGATTAGCTTCTAATTCTCTAATACGCCAACTAGAGCTTCAATTTCCTTCGTTATTTCCTGATCACACTGCGCGTAACAATCATGACTTAGAAAGTTCTGTAGAAAAGGTAATAAACAAACTTTCAGAATCGAATGAAATACTAACCATCATCATTGATGGCTTAGATCATGTAGGTAGAGAGCGATCTGACATATCGCAACTAGAATGTCTAATAAACAGATTAATTAAGTTCCGCGATAGAGCATGTTTAATATTTGGCACTCAACCCGTCAAAAGTTCACGCTTACCAAATACGATTTTTTCGATTCCAAGTCAGAATCAAATTAACCTACCTTATATGGATATAAACTCCATAAAGAATTGGATTGGGCAAAAGATTGCAGACCATGAGATTGAAATTCGCGTTGGCCCTAATAAGAAAAAAGAAATCTTAGAAATATCTGAGGCGTTGTCGAATGTTTCTAAGGGCTACCCTTTGCATCTAGTTTTATCAGTAAGAAACTTAATAACGGTAAATAAAACTTTAGATAAGTATGTCATTAATAAGCTTCCAGCTTGCCCAGATGGTGATATTCATACTTACTACCAAACTCTATGGTCAAAACTTACAAGTAGTGCAAAAAGAGTCTTATTACTAATTGGATGTGCGGAATTTTCTTGGCCAAATAAATATTCTATAGGTTGTTGTTTTGATAATAGTCTGGAATTTGTCAATTCATACGGAGAGATACAGCACCTAATTGAAGAAAGAAGAAGCGGTATTGTTGTATTTCATAGCAGCTTAATAGTTTTTATTCAGAAAACGCAGGAATTTAGTAACGACAACGAATCACTGCAAAATTGCATAAAAAAATGGCTAGATGAATCCGCGCCAGAATATTGGAAATGGGGATGGGATTGGGTGGTTGATGCAAAGTTAGGAAATTCAGACCCACTAATAAAAGGAATCACAAGAAATTGGGTTATCGATTCTATTTGCAAAGGATACCCGTTGCAATATATCGAGAATATAATTTCTGCTGCTGAAAAATGTGCGTTTGAACGTAAATTATGGTCTGAATTAGTAAGGATAAGACTTATCAGAGGTAGGTTGGTAAATGGCCCAGAATTTCAGGTACAGGATTTTGCAAAATTCTTAAAATGCTCTCTGAAAAACAGTGATGAAGACCACGGTCTTTTATGGATGTTAGATAATTTAAAATCTTTAGATGAAAAAGAAGTTGCAGTAGTATCGACCGCTTCAAGAAAATTCGGTAAGCAAGTAACTAAAGAATGTTTTGAAGAAATAGAGAAACGTCTAACAATTTATTCCAGAACTAACGATGAAACTCTGCGCTCTAAAATCTCTTCTCTGATTGATTCTGCTATAGAAATTCTAACTAATGTTAATGATCCAGAGTTTGATCAGATATTCAATTTCTTAAAGAAATGCACCAATAAACCAAAAATCTTTGCGAAGATATTAGATAGCTTGGTTGCAAGCAATAACAGAAGTTCAATATTAAAAATTCCAACCAAGCTCATCTCAAAAAATCTAAAAAATATTTATTTAGATCATTATGTTTTGGCTTGTTGTGAGGAAGAAATATTACTCTCTAACTTACCAAAAAAAGATGAGTTTAAGTTAGTTCCATTTGGTGTAATAAAACTTTCTCTAGAGGGAAACAATCTAGGAACTGAGCTACTTGTTAATCCCACGACTAAGAATCCAAAAAAAGTGGGAAGGAAATATTTTTATAATAAATTCTTCTTTTCATTGGCTCGTCAGATTGAAAAATTACAAGAGCCAAAGGTGCCATATGAACTAGAGGTTAGCGATCTAGAATCATATGTAAAAAAGGCCAACAAGGTTATAGAATATGCTGCTTTTTGCATAGCAAAATTGATACGTGATAAGAAGGAAATAAATGTTTTTGAGATATACGATCACCTTAACAAATCAGGTCTTTCTGATCACAAAAAAGGTTTTGAATTTGCGCAAATAAAGTCCCTGATCTCAACCTCTTTGACAAAAATCTCTCTCGATCTTTACCTGCTACTTTCATCTGAAAAGCTAAAAAAAATAACTCATGATTCTTTGGAAAAACTTCAAGGAAATGAATGGTGGGGTGCCTTCTATTGGTTGCAAGAATCATACCTAAGAAACAGTTTGGTATCTAAAGAAATAAAGGAAAAAGTTATTGAGCAATCCATCGAAGCTTTAAAGGCAAAAAGAGAAAATATTACAAATTTAGCTAATGAGGCTATTGATATAGCTAGCCTAGCTTCAGAGCTATGTTTAAAAAAACTTTCTATTCAAGCTGCTAACCTTTCGGCTCAGCATATACTGGGATATGGATGGAGAAAAGACATCAGGCTTAGTGATGTTTATGATGTAATGGAAGCCTGTTCGGAACATGGGGTAGGAAATATTTCAAATTGGTTAAAAAGATTGGCTCCTTTTACTAACGATGTCAGCGATTTTTCTGAAAGAGAGATAAGACAAATACCAGGCCAATTCATGAATTTGTTATCAAGGCACTCTCCAGAAAGGTTGGTTGATGAATTTGATTACAACTTAAAAAACGAATATTGGGCAATTATTGATAATATTTTTGAAGCAATAGTTAAAAATTTTAATTTGAATACACCGGCAGAAATAGCTCTTTTAAAGTCTCTATCATCAAGAACTGCATTGTTACAACTAGAGAAGAGATCGGAAAATGAAAATGATCTGAAAATTATTTATGATGAGCAGTATAAATTTTTAGGCGGACTATCATTGGAGAGAAAAGAAGACTATTCCACCCCTCCAAGCAAGAAAGAATTAAAGATTGATGTTACTGGCTATAAACCGAATCAATTAAATGAACTGTACCAAGCACTAAGGCCAAATTATTTTTATGAAGTTGAGGATGCTATAGAATCTTGGATTAACTACTGGGCAGAGAATAATGAGGGTTTGGAAATAATTAAGTCGTTTAGCGTAAACTATAACAATGACCCTGATTTCTCCGATAAAACAAGAAGAAGTTTAAAAATAATTTTTGCTTTAAGTCACAAGTTACAAGGTAAAAAAGAAGCTTACAAATGGGCAGTTCAAGCTATTATCAATAATAACTATTGGGGAGATGCTTCATGGGGAGGATATGAACAGATCAAAGAGTACGCAAAAATTTATTCCTCAGAGTGGGAAAAATTGTTAATTGATACAACCAAAGAGCTTATAAAACCAAGAACGAATCCGTGGATTACAGTTCCGACAGAAAAACTAGTGATATACCTGCTTAATGCTAATCAGAATGATCTGGCTTGTGAAATAGTAGAAATAATGGTGAGCAGTATAGAAGATGAAACAAGTCACTTACCACTATCTGAATTACACTGGTACGAAAAAGATATATCTAAGGAAGAGATAATTCCAAGAATATTGCTTTTATATTATAGCAGATGGCCAGATCGCTTTTTACGCATTAGAACTGCAAATCAAATTGCGAATCTTTTAGAAAATGATATAGCTTTCCGAAGTCTATATCTCAAGCATCTAAGCCAACTTAAGTATGAAGTGCAGATTTGCGACCTGTTGTCAATTTTAACTCTCACTAACACTAAAATATTCTCATTAGATGAATTGTTGCAAAATATTCACTATCCATCGCTTCTCTCTGATATAATTCTGGAAAAGATTGGCTACAACGGGTTCTATTTAACGCCTGAGTATTATTCAGAGATAAATATTAAAAGTTGCGGAACCTCATTTGGATTTGAAAAAGCAAAAAATGGAATTGCGCCTATTTATTTAAATTTGATAAAACATTTGGGAAAGCTGGTTAATTACGATTTGAGCAAGAGATTTGGTGCAGAGTGGGAAATAATTTCTTCTAGAGAAGAGCTGTGTTTTTTTAGTCCTTACAATTTTTGCTCTGGTTTGTTCTATCCCCAAGATAAACTATCTTGCAGCCTATCATCACACACCGAAAGCATTTTTCTTTCAGCTTATTTACGAGTTATTGCGTTTGCATATGAGAATTTTTCTCTGCCAGAAGAAGAAATTCTTAAAGCTATTGTAGCGGTTGAGTCCTTTGGTGGTTTTATAACAAAGCTGCTACCATCCTCAGAACCAATAAATTGGCCGACCTTTCTGAAAAAAACGGAAGGCGATATAAAATTACCAACTAAAGATGATCTAGAAAATTATTTGAAAAATTTTCTGAAAGAAAATGAGGTTATCTTAGCAGCCAATGGCCCAATAAAGACAGGAATTAATAAGGTTTTTTGCGACCTTGAAGTGAGAATGATTTTTTCTATAAAAAATATAGCTTCAGATGCAGAAAATACTTATGAATTCCTCAAAAATATGACGACTCCAATTCCAGGAGCGCCTCATTTTGTTGCACCAAATCTGTATTTACATCCAGGCAGGATGGGTCGTTATGAAATAGATTTTATGCTTAGAGGATTCGCGGTTCCAGAATTTATGGTTGGTTCGCCTTTTGCAATAAAAGATATAAAGTTGGATTGTATTAACTATGTTGCGGGAAACGTTAGAAATGGTACATGGAGATATTGGACATCAAATTGGTATCCTGCTTCACACAGTGGTATAGGATCTTCAATAGGCACTTACCTCACATCATCAAAAAATATTTTAAAAAATATTCAGAAAGAAATTGGTGGTTCATTTTACCTATTGGGAAAATTAACTATCTTAGACAAAAAAGAATTTAAGAATTTTTATCCATTAGATAATACTTATGCGATTATCAAGATAGATTTAGATAAAATGGCTCAAACTTGATCTGACACTCCAAAACTCTAAGATATACCTTATTAAGATTGAGCCCAAACCATATTTCTGAATCCCCTCTTTTTGAGGTATTAAATTAGAGAAATAATCTGCCGCCTCATATTAATTTCCCCATAATACATCTTGTGTCAAACATCCAATAATTGTTTCGCCACTGGCGAAACAATTATAAACATAACTCAGAAAACTTGACTTTTTAGAAAAAAAACCAAATATGTTTTTCAGGTAAGCGCAGGAAAAGTAAAGGTCGCTCTTCAAGAGTGGCAGCCCGAATGGGTGGGATCCTTGGTTCCTGGGACCTAATTAAAAGCCCTCGAAGTTTAATACTTCGGGGGCTTTTGTTTTTAGATTCGTTAAATCTTCTGGCCATAATTTAATTCCATAACCAATAGCGTTATCTTTGTGGCGATAGCTTATTTTCTTAAGATGTTGTAGATATGCTGACTCTGTTTCCTGATAACGATTAACTTTAACCGCGAAATGAATGCCTGATGCTACAGCATCCGCAATTTGTAACCCAGCAAGTTTGTGATGTTCAACTGACGATATTCTGTTAGGATCTATAACCTTTGGATCGATTTGTAAAAGAGGATCTTGTTCTGACTGATTTAATAAAAGCCTTAAATAATCTCTAATTTCTTCATAAGACATGTTGCTACGGTTAGAAAAAATTATTTTCGCGAATCCATCTCCCTCACCTTCTATTTTTCCATCGCGACATAACCAAGAAACTCTCTCAAGCAAAAGCCTAGTTGCATAACGATAGAGTAAATATTTGTTATTCTGAAACTTTTCTGGCTCTGAAATTGAAGGTTTATGTATTAAAACACTAATTGCTCTAATCGGTAAATCTCCAACTCTTCTAATGTATGGAATACGCTGTTCGTGCTTTAGATCAACAAAATGTAATGGTGTCTTTACTGGCTTTTTTAGAATTTCTCTCACCTCCTTCAAGCAAGAAACTAGGTGATGATCTTTTTTCTTTCTGACAATCACTGCTGAAATAACAAACCAACGAGAACTTCCACTACCATCTGGCTTAAAAACAAACCCTTCGTCGCCAGATTCATCAACATAAACAACAAAACTAGAATCCATAAATCTCGCGGTTAATTGAATATTTTACTAAATTTTTTGTCCAATTTAGCTGAATTTTGCATAGCGACTTCTCACTATTGCGACATTTATCAGTTTATCATAACACTGTATACTAAATGTCCTAAGGACATTTAGTATACAGTTGTTACCATTAAAATTCATCAAAAAAATCAATTTAGTGGTAAATAAATGTCATTTTTCGACATTTAGCTACCATGAATTGCCCCACCAGTGGTGAGACAATTTCACCGAATCAGTTAAATCATATCCATAAAATTAGGCTCACCATTATTTTAGAGATATAAAAATCCTACTTTCTGGAAATAAAAAAGTGACTCCAGAACAATAAAATCAATTGTTTGACCAAAATCCCATGGGAATTTTCCCCTAAATGTGCAATTTTTGCAACAGTTGGCAATTTATGAAGCTCGCATTAATGACACCACTGGTGACACTAACTCAATTTTAATAAGGCTGAGGCGTTAGATCCGACGGCAAATAAAGAGGATGACTTGGCGTTCCATCTTTTGAGAGACGCAAATAAGAAAGTCCTGAGTGATGTTTCAGCAGATTGATTAACTCTTGGCCGCGTAATTTTAGTTTTTTTGGCGGTTTTCCAAAGGCTAACACAATGATTTTGGCTTCACTGGCCATTTGCAGAATCATCTCATCATTTTTGGGACCGATTGGATCTTTTACTTCGAGCAGTCTGTTTTTATCAGTTGCACGATAAGCGTGAACATTCGCAACTAATTGTCCGCCATAACCCCAAGAGCGCGCAAATTTTCCAGTTCGAATCAAAGTTGGATCAGCATAATCAATACAGGCTACACTTGGATTCATTAGCAGCCACATTGCCAATGGTTTTGATTCATCCCAGATTTCACGAAGCTGATAGCGGTATTGCTGACACTCTGAGAAAACGGCAGTTATTTTGGAATCAACTGGCCATAATGGACGAGATTTTCCGCCGGCGTCGTGTTTGATGTTGGTGCTGTTCATGTTTTGTTAAATCAAATAGTTGCAAAGATACCCAACAACTCCGCAGGTAATTATGATTGCTGGCACGCTTAGGCGTTTTTTAAAGAAGTAGAAGCTAACTAACGCAACTGCAAAAATAACCGCTTTCAAAGGAGAGGTAATTGTGGTTAAAAAAATCTGCAAAGCGGTGACAATCAACATTCCCACAACTGCTGCTGAAATGCTATCAAGCGTGTTGTGAAAGGTTTTATTTTCGATCAGTTTCTCAAGATATTTATGACCAATCAAAGTGAAGGAAAATGCTGGCAGAAAAATTCCTGCGGTGATCAACAAAGCTCCTGAAAAACTTCCTGCTAAAAAGCCAAGAAATGTTCCAAATATCACCAAAGGTGAAGGAATAACATTTGCCAAGGCAATGCCATCAAGAAATGATTTAGTGGTAATGCTGTCATAATTTCCAACCATGCTGTTTTGCAAAAAAGGAATTGCCGTGTAAGCACCACCAAATGACAACATTCCCGCTTTTAATCCTTCGATGAATAATCCGCTTTTACTTCCAGAAAATTGTAGCCCAATTTTTCCTGAAATTAGCAGAGATATGACAACCAACATTGCAGAAATAATTGCCGCTTTGCCTTTTTGATTTTTAAGCCAAAGCGAACGTGAAACTGCACAAATCAAAAACACCAATAAAAAATTTACCTGCAAAATGGTTAAAATTACTGAAATTGCAGCAGCGAAAATCAGAGTTTTATCGTGCAAAATATGCTCACTAATTCGATGTGCAGCGCGCGCAATCAAAGCACAAACAGCGGGTGCAATTCCGGCAAATAAAGGCAGTAAAGTTACTGCGCCATAAATTGTGTAAGCAAGTGAGAGCAAAAGCATCAAAAGCAATCCTGGCAACATGAAGCCAAGACCTGCTAAAAATCCGCCAATTCTTCCAGCTTTTATCATACCAAAATAAACACAAAGTTCATGTGCCTCTGGTCCAGGTAAGGCCTGATAAACTGCTAATGTTCTTTTAAATTTATCTTGTGAAATCCATTTCTCACGATCAACCAGCTCATCTTTAATCATAGCAATTTGTGCTACTGGTCCGCCCCAAGCCAAAAAACCGAAGCGTAAAAATCTTAAAAAGATTGCAAAATACTCATTTTTCATCGGCAAAAAAGAAAATTTATCAAAAAATAATCAGAATCGGCTTTGATTATTCGTTAATTAGCCAAATTTTCCATTCATTTCTAAATTATTCTTTAGCTGCGCGTCAAATTAAAAGTTTTATACATTTCTAACATTATTTCGCAAAACCCTCATCAACTCAACCATGGCGTAAGTATCCATTTTGCAGTAGCTCAGAAGGTCGTTTTTCATCTTAGCTTCATCAACTTTTTTGCCTTTAATAAAATCCAAGTAAATTCCCATCGCCTCTGATCCATTGGCAATTTCCATCCCTTGATAATTCAAGTTGGTAAATGCCGGCAGAACATTCTTAATTGAAGCGGAACCTTGTTGTTTTGGGCTGTAAATTAAGCGATCACTAAATGGTTTGTATAAATCAACCATGCGCTCATTGATGTTGTGAATGGCACTGGCGTAGTTTGGAAAATCTGCGGCTAATTCTTTGTTTCTGGTTTCTTCAAAGCTCTTGTAGTAAGAAATCACATTACCCTCACCTTCACAAAGGCGGATAAGTTCTTTGATAAAACTTTCTCTTGGATCAAATCTTTCTTGATGCAGAAACTCGAAATGTTTCAGCTCTCCTCCCTCAATCTCCTGCACATGCAATGAAAACTGAAAAGGAATTTGCTGATATGGCGATGAATTGTTAAAGAGCGGAATTGGTGATTGGAAACTTTCATAATCCAAGAAGAAAAGCGGATATTTGAGTTTATCTAACCATTGCTTGAGTTTTTCTTGATCAACATGGGTTTTATTTTGTTGATAGGATCTAACATCAATTTCTTTAATTCCTTTGGCAAAATCAGCGATATTTAGATCTTCAACGCGGTAGCTATCAATTTGATCGATGATCTTTTCTGCGGTCTTTTTTCTGGTACATACATCAAAAATTGAATATTTGGGAATTTCGCGCCAGCAATGTTCTTTGAAATCGCACTCTGGGTGATTATTTGCTTTTTCAAAGCAGTGGGCGCCGATTTTGACTTTTGGCTCAGATTTACTCTCCAAGACTTTTAAAAATTCGGCCTTGTTAGATTCGATCTCGCTTTGTTTGTCTAAAACAACCTCTGTCACATCACCAATCTTGAATAGCTTGTTTAAATCAAGCTCACCATCTCGCTTATATTCTGAATCAAGCAACATCAATAAGCATCGATCTATCTTAAAGCCAGCTTTGCTAAAAACATGATATTGGAAGGATAAGTCTTCTAGGTGACTTTCTTTGATTGAGGTTGAACCCTTCACTTCAATTAAATCCCAAGAGTCGGGATTCTGACTTTTACGCAAAATATCAATTCGCGCATGGCAATTATCTTCTTTGATTATTGCCGTTGCCTCAAAAATTACTGAGTGATTTTGAGCAATTAGAGCATTTGTTGAATCGACCGCTTTGGCAATATCAAAGAAGCTCTCCGCTGCTTTTACTCCTCCAGAAAAATATTCTCTGGCCAAATTATTAATTTCTTCACCGGCTTCAAACTTAGCTTTGGTTTTATCATCAAGAATGGGTTTTAGATCAGAACGATTTTTTACCAACCAAAGTGATTTTTTACACTGAATCGCTTTCAAATAATCTGACTTTGAAAGTGAGTTTTGGAAGGGAAAATTCTGCGAGTTGTTCATCTGGATGTTTTAAAAATTCTTAGAAATTGGAGCAAAAAATCTGACGAATTTTAGACCGAATTTTCTTAAAATTCTTCAAAAAACTGTGAAAGATTTAAGGCGACTTTGGGAAGTAAGTTTTACCAAAATTAGGTCGATTTAGATCAAAAAATTGTTACGGAATTTTGTTTGGATTTTGGCAAAAATCTGAGAAGAAAAAACCCGAAATACTAGTAAAACGGGATTAAAAAACTTGACCTAAATTTGGTGATTTTAGGCTCGTCATTTTGACTGAAATTGATCAGCTTTTTTGCAAAAAACCCTCTCTTAAGAAGAAGTAATTCAGACTTAAAAACCGACAAAAACTTATCGAAAGTTGGCTGATTTTTTGGCAGACAATCGTCCGACACCTCCAAATTATTATCACCCTTCCCCAATGATTTTTACCATAAAACTTCAGATTAACCTTAAAATTGTCTGCCCCTGTCCGACAGATGAAAGCAATAGTTTCAATGGGCAGACATTTTGTCCGACCTTTTTTAAGAATTTCTAAGATTTTTGATTTTTACGGGCAGACAAAGTCCGACCTTACAACCTACTACTTCCAACTGAGCTAACAAACCAGCACCTATAAGGTGCGTTGGGTGTGCATAATTTTAATCAGCTTCGCTGTTAAAATAAGACTTAGGAATTGAAGAACATTTTACTCAATGAACTGGTTTAAAAATATTTAGATGGAATTTTCTTTTTTTAGGTTTCTTTTTTAACAAAAATTGGAAACCCTATTTCTGTCACCTTTGTACCCTGAATTTGTCACCTTTGTACCCTAATAATGTCACTTTTTACCCTGAATTTGTCACCATCATACCCTGAATTTGTCACCTTTTACCCTGAATTTGTCACCTTTGTTTAGGTTAAAGCTTTGATTTACAAGATCTCAATAGAGTTGTAAAACATTAAAATCTGTTAAAAACATATAAAATAAGTAACAAACAACAATTAAAAATAAAAAATTTGAAGCTGTTTTATTAAATTTTAGAAATATTATTCAATAATATCAGCTTACAAAATAATATTCTAAGAAAAATTCATAAATGAATAATCTTCAGACTCATAACTTATTATCACAATCTAATAAGCTAATTGAGTCAAAATACACTCTTACAATTACTGAACAGAGACTAATTTTTGCGATGATCTCAATGATTAGTCCTGAAGATGAAGATTTTCGCGAATATAGAATCAAAATAAGTGATTTAGCAAAAATTTTAGGGCTGAAAAACAAAAATATTTACTCTGAGATCAAAGAAATTACCAAAAACATCATCAAAAAAACTATTCAGATAAAAAAAGAGACCGGAATTTTACAAGTAAATTGGATTTCTTCCGCAGAATATATTGATTCTGCTGGTGTTGTCATTCTAACTTTCGATCCAAAGCTAAAACCTTATCTTTTGCAGTTAAAAGAAAATTTCACCTCAACCAAATTTGGTATTACTGTTAAATTTAAAACGTTTTATACGACCAGAATTTATCAGCTGTTGAAGCAGTACGAAAAAATTGGTAAACGCTCTATAACTTTAGAGTTCTTATACCGGATTTTTGACCAATATGATTCTTACAAAGACCTAAAAAAGAGAATTATTGAACCAGCAAAAAAGGAAATTAACGAAAAATCTGATATAACTTTTACCTATGAAGAAGTGAAAGTTGGAAAAAAGGTATACGAGCTAAAATTTATTATACGTAAACAGTCATATTCTGAAGAATTACCTCTTTCTTTGCCGACGGTAAAAGTTAAAAGTTTTGATAAATATGATGAAAAAACCCAAGATTTAGCCAAGAAAATAAATGAAAAATACGAAGTTTCTTTGGATCTGGCCGGAAAAATTGTTAGCGATGTTTTGAAGGAAAATCCTCAAGAAGATTTTAGTAAAATTTTTGAATATATAGATTCAATACTTGAAGGAGGAAAAATTCGTAATTCTTCAGGTTTTGTAGTGAGCTGTATTAGAGAAAAATATTATAACTCAATTTCATACAGTCGAAAGAAAGAGATGAAAAAAGAGTTTTCGGAATTTTTGTTTAAAGAGGCGAAAAAGACTTTCTTAGAACTTCCTGAAGATCAGAAAAAGTTCCATATAGAAAAATTACGCGAATCCGATTCTTATTTCAGAAGTAGGTATGACAGTTTGGGTTTTTCGTCGCGGGATATTTTGCATCATCTAATAATTGCAGTTAGGGATGATCTCATCGGAAAAGAAAGAATGGAGCAGCTGGAAAAAGATTATTCAAATAATATTACCAAGTAATGTTATATTACTTGGTAATATTATATTATTTAATAAGTTAGATAAGATAATTAGTCCTGTTTTGGTCTAGGCTTAACTTTGTTTTGTTCGAAATAGAATTCAATTACCCTCTCCCAAGCATCCCTAATTTTGATTCTATCCCAGTATGCGACATCATGAATTTTTTCTATTAAATCTTCTCTGATGTCAGCAGTTTTTTTGACGTAAACTTTTTCATCTTTAACTACACTCTTTAATTCTTTTTGGGCAGTTTCTTTTGTTGAAACTGTTACAGTTTTTTTTGTTTTTTCTTTTACCGGTGTTTCAGCAACTGTTTTTACTGGTTCTTTACCAATCCAAGAAAGTGGGTCATTTCCTAGTCTGTTGTTTTTCATAAATGATTTTATTCAGGTTGAGGCATTTTAATAATTTCTTTGACCAAAGATTCGTAATCCTCGGCGCCAATGCTATCTGCTTTATATTCAAAAATATCTTTACCAAAACTTGGAGCTTCAGCCAAAGCTACAGTGCTGTTGATGTAGGTTTTGAAAACTTTGTCTTCAAAATGTTCTTTGATTCTTTCTACCACTTCTTTGTGCAGATTCTTTCTTTTGTCATACATCGTAACAATAATGCCAGTGATCTCAATTTTCTTATTTAAGCGCGATTTAACTATAGAAATCGTGTTAATAAGCTGATTAATTCCCTGCATTGCCAAATATTCTGCCTGTAATGGAATAAAGACCTCGCGGCAGGCAACTAAAGCGTTTAGAGTCAAAATCCCTAAGCTTGGCGAGCAATCAATTAGTACATAATCATAAACATCTTTGTCTAACTTCTCTAAAGCTTCTCTTAGCAAAAATTCTCTTCCGGCAGCTCCAGATAATTCAACTTCTGCACCAGATAAATCAATATTGGCTGGCAAAACGTGAAATTTATCTTTTTTAAATACCGCTTCTTCGATGGTTACTACTTCTTTCAAAACCTCGTAAACAGTGAACTCTAATTCGTGAGAAGGAATTCCAAGTGAAATAGAAAGATTTCCCTGTGGATCTAAATCTATTACCAAAACTTTTTTACCTAACATTGCCAATTTTGAGGCAATATTGACTACTGAAGTAGTTTTTCCTACCCCACCCTTTTGATTTACTACTGCTATAACTCTCATAAGATATTATCAATATTATTATGTAATCTTGGATTATTTGACTTATTAATATTATTAAATCACCAAAATAAGTCAAATAATATCACCTTACTGTTATTAATAAGTAATTTTTGTAAGAATAACTTATATAGTAATAAATTATTATTTTGTAAGTCAAGTAATAATTACTTACTAGATAATATAATGTTATTTAGTAAGTAATTATGGTGAATAATATTAATAATTTAAATAAGTAAAGTAATATTGAATTACTATATATTATTA
>JAGKWR010000028.1 GCA_021151765.1 Alphaproteobacteria bacterium | reverse complement strand
TAATCATCAATTTAGGAGAAAATTATGCCAAGGGGAATTCCAAGTTTAAGCGAAGTTCAAAAATCAGAAATCATAAAACGCGTTACAGACAAGGGTGAGCGAGTTCCTGATTTAGCTAAAGAGTTTAGCGTAGTTCCAAAAACCATTTACAACCTGTTAAAGAACAAGGCTAATCAGCATCAAGCTGTGTTGGAATTGGCCAAACTCAAACGAGAGAACGAAGCTCTGATTAGCATCATTGGATCTCTGTTTGCTGAGAGCAAGTTGGGGAAAAAAAAGAAATAAGCGCGAGGTTATCGTGAATTATTTTTCTTCATTATCACTGCAAGTTGGCAAATCTGCCGCAGCAGAAAAAATGTCAATTTCTCGGACGAATCTTTATTACAAGCCAAAGCTTCCGGCTAAGGATTTAGCTCTGAAGCAACAAATTGAATCTATTTGCTTGGAACACAGGGCTTACAGCTCCAATGCTGGAAATATTAGTCACGATAATTTCTCTTGGTTTTATCAATCTGCAATTATTCTTTTTTATGACTCTTTGGTGCTGCGTGTTTTTTCCAGTTATGCTAAAAATGTCTCTCAAAGTTAGCAAGCTTGCCAAGAAAACAACAGATTCTCAGCATGAAGCAATGGGGTTTATTTCTGATAAAATCACCAATATTTTTTCATTATTTTCTTTTGCTTCTAGGTCTCGTGAGCTAAAGCAAATAAGCCATTTCCTACAAAATGACACGGCTAAAAAAGATTATGACTGGGTAAGATATGAGCTAAAAATGGCATTTGTCGGCATTTTTTTCTACGCGATTATGTTGATCTCACTATTTCTCTTTATGATTCACTTGCGTCGCATTAATGCTATCACAATTGGAGATTTTGTTTTTGTGATGACGGTGACATTTTTTATAGTTGATAACATATGGAAATTAACCAGCGAAGTTGGTGATTTTCTTGGAAAAGTCGGGGATTTTAAATCTTCATTCTCAATTCTTCAAACGCCTCAAGACATTATAGATAAGTCAGGTGCAAAGGATTTAAAAGTAACGAGAGGCGAAATAAATTTTAGAAATCTTTCTTTTGGATATAAAGATGGTAAGAAAATTTTTGATCACCTAAATCTGCACATTAAAGCTGGTGAAAAAGTTGGTTTAGTTGGATATTCCGGCGCTGGAAAATCAACTCTCGTTTCACTTTTGCTAAAAAACTTTCAGACAAATGGAGGCGATATTTTAATCGACAATCAAAGCATTTACGATTGCAGTTCAGATTCTCTTCGTTCGCAAATTGCTTTGATTCCGCAAGACACAATGCTCTTCCATCGCTCCATCGGTGAAAATATCGGCTATGCGAAAGAAAACGCTAATCAATCTGAAATTGAAAATGCCGCCAAAAAAGCTTATATTCACGAATTTATAACAAGCCTTCCGGAAGGCTATGACACTTTAGTTGGTGAAAGAGGAATAAAACTTTCCGGTGGGCAAAGACAGAGAATCGCCATTGCCCGCGCGATTCTAAAAGATGCCCCAATTTTAATTTTAGATGAAGCCACAAGTAGCCTTGATTCTCATACCGAAAACCACGTTCAGGAAAGCTTAAATCTATTAATTGACGATAAATCTAAAATCACCAAGAAAACTGTAATTGCAGTTGCCCACAGGCTTTCCACGCTTAAACATATGGATAGGATTATCGTTTTAGATAAGAGAAAAATTATTGAAGATGGCACTCATGAAGAGTTGTTAAAAATTGGAGGCTATTATCAGAGCATGTGGAATATGCAGGCTGGAGGATTTTTGCCAGAATCTTTAGAAGAAATTAATAAATAAATCTAAAAAATGACAAATCCAACATATAACATAATTGGCGAAACTTATGACACTACAAGATGTGCTGATCCAGAAATTACAGAGATTCTGATTGAATACTTTATCGCCCAAATTAAATGGAAAATATCTTGATAGGGGTCAACGTAGAGTTCGGAAAATAAAGCACGTTAAGGTAAATTTCTGGAAATGAAAAAGTAGCCTACAATCAATATAATCAATGGATTGGTCAAAATTCTATGGGATTTTCCCTTAAATATGCAGTTTTACCCAACTTCCTTTTAAATCTAACTAAAACAAAATTTATGAAAACGAGCAGCGGCGCAAGACCAGTAGAACTTTCGGGATTAGCAAATTTACTAATAGCAGTTACTGGCAGAATAGAAAAAGATGAGGAAGGAAAATTTATCATACCTTCTGATCTTCTTGCAGAAATAAGAAAGGCCACTTCAACCACAAATTATGTGGTTCCGCGCGATCAAGATGTGCGAAATTTTGTAGAGCCACGAGAAGCATTAAGACAGTTGGCAGTCAATGCTGGCTTGTTACCAGATCAAATTACCAGAGGAGTTATCAGAAATGCTTATTTGCACATTTTAAGAAATGGCGTGAGTGACGAAGCAGCTATTTCACCAACCATCATTAATGGTTTTGAAAGATGGATAAAAGCTAAGACAGATAATGAAGTTCAGATTACAAGTGCAATGCAACAACTTGGCGGATTAAATCCAGCTGAGCTTATGGCAAGATTTCAAGCAGGCGATGCAAATTTAAATGCCTTATTAGATGGTATGTCCACAGAAGATGTTTTTGAATTTGTTGCTACGGCAAAAAGCCAAGCTATGGCACGTGGAATACCTGGCGATATTTTAGGCGAACCATTAATGGGTCCTTTTTTACAACGAATTGAACTAGCTAAAAGTTCGGGCTCTGCTCCAGTAGTACCAACAAACTTTCTTCAAGGAGTAAAGAATATAATTAAAGGAAGCAGCTCTCCTGCAACAGATGATGATATTGGCATTATGCTGGGCAAAGGCACAACATTTGTTTCGTTAATAGCCAAAGATAATAAAATATCCGAAGAACGTGCATTGGCACATATAAGAAAAACTTATCTTGATGGTCTAAGAAACGGTGTTGATGAGTCTGGAAAACCAATAGATAAAGAAATAGTTAGTGGTTTGGAAAATTGGATCAACACACGACAATCTGCAGCAGCCGGCGCTTCTTCTAGTAGCTCTTATTCTAGATCCAGCAGTTCTAGCGTTAGCAGAGCAACACCGGCAACATCTCCAAATATTGTACAACCTCAACAGCCGGCGACAAAAAAAGCTGCAGGCGCGGGTGTAAAAGCCAATCCTTACGCTAATGCTTTTGGTCGTAGCGAAACTGTTCGCAGCAAGAGTGCAGCCACAAGCAGCGCCGCTTCAGAAAGTAGCAGTGGAAAGAGAGTAGTGATTCTAATGTGCAATGGTTCGTTACCTGATGCTTATAAAAAACTAGAAGCATCTCTAGCACAAACTAAGCAACTTTTTGGCTCCAAAAAACTTTTAGAAGATTGGAGACAGGGTATGGGTGATGTAGTCGAGCACGCAACAACACAAAAAACAGAATATTATCAACGATTAATTTCTTCAGGAATTATCAACAATATAGTCGATCACTATAACAAGAATTACAGAGGCACTTATCAAAAAGATCCAGCTCCAGATATTGAAACAACATCAAAGATTTTAGATCAGCTAAATCATATGGATTTATGGACAATCGCTCAAAAAAAATATGGAGCAGAAGTCACGTCGCAACACGTGATCGAAATGATATCTTTGAACGAAACTATATCATTAGGAAAATTTGTTGACTCCGGCAGAAGAATATTTGGCAGAGAAAATGTTTTGGATGTTGATGGTCCAGCTAGAGCAGAAAATGTTTTATATCCGGAAGAAAGTTTGAAGATAAACAGTAAGTACATTGCTGATGCGATAAGAGAAAACCCAGATTCTCTCACGCTGGTTGGCATAGATCATTTTGCGCAGTTAGCACCATTATTGTCCGACATCAAAGACAATGTGCTATTCGTATATCCTTATCTTGGACCAGCCATAAAACCAAAAGATGCTTCAATGCGCGAACCTACTACTTTATATGGAGTAACGCTGCACAGCTTTGATGCTACTAAGTTAAGTCCGGAAGCGTTTGTTGCAAAACTTAGAGAAATTTCTCAAAGCGTATTTAGGCCAATTGGAGATCAGTATATTGCAAAAGATCCTTTAATCACAGTAGCTCCTGCAGCTGACAGTCTGCCAAATGTTTTTATCGCCGGTGATAAAGCTCACAGACCAACACAAATAATGATGGAAAGAATGATGCCGTTCTTTGCTAGAATGGGTTATTCAACTTATGAAATAGATCCGAGCAATGTAGTTTTTAATACTCTGCCGACCGTTGCTCTAGTTAATCCGAGAGATTTGAAACATGTCGCTGAAGAGTTTAATACTGCTAGCGCAATTAAAGACAGAAAGATTCTGCAATTTGCCATCAACCAGCAAATTAGCGGAGCGGAAACGATTGCTCTTGGTGGAAAAGTTACTGATCTTCATTTGGTAGAACAAACTTTGGAATACGCCGTCAGAGACAATATGAATCTTGCTCGCTCAAATAGTTATAAAAGATATATTCTTGATCAATCTACAGCGCAGCGGTTAAGTGAACTAACTGGCAAAGAGTTCAGAGCCTATTTGAGCCACGATGGCAAAAGAGTTGATGCTATATTAAATGCGGATTCCGACTCACTGACGCATCTTAGAGCAAAAGATTTGTTAGCAGAAAAGCAAATTCCATTCGCAACAAAAACACTCAAAGATGGCTCTAATTGCTTGGTAGTTGAAGGAATTAATGACGAAGCAGTAGCGAGAAAAATTGTAGGTCAAGCTGCACAACAACTCATAAACATTGGCAAAGGACTGGCGAGTAGCAGATAGTTATGCGTAAAAATTAGGGACGGTATGTCAATTAACTTACTGAACTGCACCCCTTTTTTAAACAACTTGTCCCTTCTAAATCCAAATTACTGATCATTTAACTTTTTAAACTTAAGCGATCAATTGGTTGTTTTGCATATCCCCTTGCAAGGGGATATGCAAAAGCGCGCAATTTTTTTGAAATTTTTTTGTCTTGTTCTCGGTGTTTTGTTGGTCGACGCATCTTTGATAAAAGATCGTTGGTGGCATTTTTAAGGCAGAGTGAATTCGTCTGTGGTTGTAGTAATAAATCTGTAGTGCAATCGCTTCGATCAACTCACCCTTGTCTGTAACGCGTTTTATGATTTCTGATTTTTGAACTTCGCTTAAACTTGGAATTCCCCTTGGCATAATTTTCTCCTAAATTGATGATTA
>JAGKWR010000027.1 GCA_021151765.1 Alphaproteobacteria bacterium | reverse complement strand
CTAACCGCAATGTTGAAGAATTCTTGATCCCACTCTGGCGGCGAGTTTGGTAATAATAATGCCGGATTTTTTAAAATATTTGATTGTTTAATCTCAACAAGAAAAAGGCGGCTCTCCAATTGAGAAACCGCCTTTTTCAGATTAGATTCTTTGTCGCCCAAGTTTGAACCAAGAGCAAAAATTATTTTTTTTAGCAACATTACAATTTAATTCCTACCTTTGCCAAATCAGAGTCGACCATCATTTTTACCAAACCTTTGAAATCGACTTTTGGTTTCCAACCCAATTTTTGTCTAGCTTTGGTGGAATCGCCAATCAGCAAATCAACTTCCGCCGGACGGAAATATTTTTCACTAATTTCTACGTGATTTTTCCAATCCAGACCAGCGTAACCGAAAGCTTCGTCTAAAAATTCACGGACTGAATAAGTTTCGCCAGTTGCTACAACGTAATCGTCAGCTTCAGATTGTTGTAACATTAACCACATTGCTTCTACGTAATCACCAGCAAAGCCCCAATCACGTTTAGCATCCAAATTTCCCAAATAAAGTTTGTCGGTTTTTTTAGCTAAAATATCGGCTAAACCACGGGTGATTTTACGAGTAACAAAAGTTTCACCGCGTCTTGGCGATTCATGATTAAACAGAATGCCGCTGCACGCGAATATTCCGTAACTTTCACGGTAATTTACTGTCAACCAGTGCGAGTAAAGTTTAGCACAAGCATAAGGGCTGCGCGGGTAAAATGGTGTAGATTCACTTTGTGGAATTGCTTGTACTTTACCAAACATTTCACTGCTTGAAGCTTGATAAAATTTAGTGTTGATGCGAGTGTCTTTGATCGCATCTAAAATACGGCAAGTACCAGTCGCATCAATGTCAGTTGTGTATTCTGGAACATCAAAACTAACTTTAACGTGGCTTTGGGCTGCCAAATTGTAGATTTCATCTGGCACAATTTTTTCGAGCAAACGTGACATATTAGAAGCGTCTGCCAAATCTCCGTAATGCAAAAATAGCTTAACCCCAGAAATTGCAGGGTCGTTGTACAAATGATCGATGCGATCAGTATTGAAAGTACTAGATCTTCTAATCACACCGTGAACTTCGTAACCTTTGGAGAGTAATAATTCAGCCAAGTAAGATCCGTCTTGACCAGTTATTCCGGTAATTAGTGCTTTTTTAGTCATTGTTTATTCAGAAATTTTAAAGATGTGTCTGGGCAGACTTATTTGTAAAAATTTAATTACAGCGAAGCAAGAAAAAATCTTGAAAAATTCCATTGCAAGATTGGAGTCTGATTTTATTTTTTGTCCTAGATTACTCGTAATCTTCTTTCAATTTTTTACATCAAAATGACTGACAATAAAAATTCTCAAAGCCTTTCAAGTAGAAGGCCAACCTCACCTCATTTACAAATCTATCGTTGGAATGTTTCCTCGTTAACTTCGATTATGCACCGTTTCACGGGCGTTGCCTTATTCTTTTCGATACTTCTAATCTCCTGGTACATTACTTACTACACATATCAAATCAACATTTCAGAAGGGCATGAAAGCTGTGATTGTCCTATTCAGCAATTTTTAGATTTCGTATTTTTTGCTGCTGGAATTTTTATAACTTTCGCCTTGTACTACCACTTCTGCAACGGTATTCGCCATTTATTTTGGGACATTGGTTTTGGTTACGAAAAATCTCGTGCTAAAAGCAACGGCATCTCGGTAATCTTGACATCAATCCTTTTAACTGTTGTTACAGTTGGCTTAGTAACTTATTTCAAATTCTTGTAAAATGAAAATTAAAATCGCCCCTTCTACTAAAACTGGCGCTCATCATTGGTTGATGCAAAGAGTCACTGCCGTTGCGATGATTCCTTTGATTATCTGGTTTGTTTTTTCTTTTGTACAAATCGTAGAAGATCCAGAAGGTTACTTACCTGTTTTCTTCGCCTATCCTTTAAATGCAGTTTTGGGAATTTTGTTGGTAAGCACTTCTCTTTACCACGGCGCTCTTGGCATGAGAGTTATCATTGAAGACTACATCGCAAATCGCACTAAAATGTATTTCTACATTATGTTGGTTAATTTCATTTCAATCGGTACTGCAGTTGCAGCAGTAATATCAATCATCAGACTTCATTTAATCGGGTAAAAAATGTCAGAGAAAAAAATTGCAAATTATTCAGTAATTGATCACGAGTTTGACGTTGTAGTAGTTGGCGCTGGCGGTGCTGGACTACGCGCTACCTTCGGAATGGCCCAAAAAGGCTTATCTACTGCTTGTATTACTAAAGTTTTCCCAACACGTTCACACACAGTTGCAGCACAAGGTGGTATTTCTGCTGCTCTTGGCAACATGGGTGAAGACGACTGGCGCTGGCATATGTACGACACTGTAAAAGGTTCGGACTGGTTAGGAGATCAAGATGCTATTGAGTATATGTGTCGTGAAGCTCCTGAAGCTATCATTGAACTCGAACACTATGGTGTACCTTTCTCACGTACTAAAGAAGGAAAAATCTATCAACGCCCTTTCGGTGGAATGACCAAAAAATTCGGCGAAGGTGGTCCAGCTCAAAGAACTTGTGCTGCTGCTGATAGAACTGGTCACGCAATTTTACATACGCTTTACCAACAATCTTTGAAACATAACGCACAATTTTTTATCGAATATTTTGCGCTTGATTTGATCATGGAAAATGGCATTTGCCGTGGCGTTACTGCCTTGTCATTGCTTGATGGAACCATGCATCGCTTCAAAGCTCAAATGGTAGTTTTGGCAACTGGAGGTTACGGTCGTGCTTATTTCTCCGCAACTTCTGCTCACACTTGTACGGGTGATGGAAATGCCATGGTTCTCCGTGCTGGATTACCTCTTCAAGATATGGAATTCGTACAATTCCACCCTACTGGAATTTACGGCTCAGGTTGCTTGATTACAGAGGGTGCTCGTGGTGAAGGCGGATATTTGGTAAACTCTGAAGGTGAACGTTTCATGGAACGTTACGCTCCTAGCGCTAAAGATCTAGCAAGTCGTGACGTAGTTTCACGTGCCATGACAATGGAAATTCTTGCTGGTCGCGGTGTTGGTCCAAACAAAGATCATATCTACTTACATCTTAATCATTTAGATCCAAAAATTTTACACGAACGTCTTCCTGGAATTTCCGAAACTGCAAAAATTTTCGCTGGAGTTGACGTTACTAAACAACCAATCCCAGTTCTGCCAACTGTTCACTACAACATGGGCGGTATTCCAACCAATTTCAAAGCTGAAGTTTTAACAGTTAAAAATGGTAAGACTGAAGTCGTTCCTGGCTTAATGGCAATTGGCGAAGCTGCTTGCGTTTCAGTTCATGGTGCTAACCGTCTTGGTTCAAACTCACTTCTTGACTTGGTAGTATTTGGACGTGCTGCCGCAATTCGCGCTGCTGAGATTGTAAAACCTAACAATAAACAAGCTGATCTTTCAGAAAACGCTGGTGAAGAATCAATCGCACGTTTCGATAAAATTAGAAATGCCAACGGCAAATTGTCTACAGCTAAAATTCGCAACGAAATGCAACGTTGTATGCAATCTCACGCTGCTGTATTTAGAACTGAAGACTCGATGTCAGAAGGTTTGAACAAAATGCAAAATATTTTTAAAAGTTTTGAAGATCTCAAAATTGAAGATCGTGGACTTGTTTGGAACAGCGACTTAGTCGAAGCTTTAGAACTCGATAACTTACGTTCACAAGCATTGGTTACAATTACTTGTGCTTTGAATCGTAAAGAAAGCCGTGGCGCACAAGCTCGTGACGATTACAAAGATCGTGACGATGAAAATTGGATGAAACACTCAATCATGTGGTGCGACGATAGCGGTAACACCAAAGCTGATTTCCGCGAAGTGGTTTTAAAACCTCTTAGCAATGATGTTCAGGCTTTCCCGCCAAAAAAACGTGTTTACTAAAAATAATTTAAACAAAATTTATGGCAGAATTTACTCTCCCGAAAAATTCACAAATCGATAAAAAAGCCGGCAACACTTTCAAAGCGAAAGATGGCGCTAAAAACGTCCGCGTTTTTGAAGTTTACCGCTACGATCCTGAAGATGCTGAGAAAAAAAATCCTCACATCGACAAATACGAAATCGATATGGATGAGTGTGGTCCAATGGTTTTGGATGCATTGATCAAAATCAAATCTGAACATGATTCTTCTTTGACATTCCGCCGTTCTTGTCGTGAAGGTATTTGTGGATCATGTGCCATGAACATTGATGGTACTAACACATTAGCTTGTACTAAAGCAATTTCTGACTGCAAAACTAGCAATGTGAAAATTTATCCTTTGCCACATATGCCAGTTGTAAAAGATTTGGTTCCTGATTTGACTCATTTCTACGAACAACACAAATCTATCAAACCTTGGTTGCAAGCTGAAGAACCAAGCAATCCAAACAAAGAAAGATTACAATCTCCGGAAGATCGTGAAAAGTTGGATGGTCTTTATGAATGTATCATGTGTGCTTGTTGCTCAACTTCTTGTCCAAGTTATTGGTGGAACGGCGATAAATATTTAGGCCCTGCAATTTTATTACAGGCCCAAAGATGGATTGTTGATTCTCGTGATGAAGCTACCGACGAAAGATTGGATGCTTTGGAAGATCCATTCAAGTTATATCGTTGCCACACAATCATGAATTGTACCAATACTTGTCCGAAAGGCTTAAATCCTGCAAAAGCAATTGGTTCAATCAAACAAGCAATAGCTGATCGCAAAGCTTAAGAACTAGGGATAAGTCACAAAAAGTGAGTTTCTTACTTTTTGATGTCTTATCCCTTTTTGTTTTCTAAATATGCAAAAAATTCTCTTCTTGGGTTGTGGTAAAATGGGATCAATTATTCTTCAAAATATTATTGAAGAGAAAAGTGCCCTTCCTTCACAAATAAAAGTTATAAAACAGTCTGATAATAACTGCATCGCTAAAATAGAATATTACAAAAACACACAAGATTTGCCAAAAAACTATCAAGCTGATATAGTTTTTCTGGCAATAAAACCACAAGGTTGCAAAGAAATTCTTTTACAATTTGTTCAAGCCAAAATTTTTCATAAGGATACAATCTTTATTTCGATAATTGCTGGGAAAAAAATTGATTTTTTTGAAAAAATTTTCGGAAAAGATAGTAAGATTATAAGGTCAATGCCAAATCTGCCGATTCAATATTCACAAGGAATCATTACATATTTTTGCAATAAAAATAT
>JAGKWR010000026.1 GCA_021151765.1 Alphaproteobacteria bacterium | reverse complement strand
CAAAGAAAAGTTTGAAGAAAAAATCTTCAGTGAAAATGAAATCAAAAAGGCTCATAGTTTAAACTATTCTCCTGAAGAAAATTCTCTTCGTGCAAAATTTTATGCTAAACGATTTGCAGCTAAAGAAGCTTTTGCAAAAGCTTTGGGTCTAGGAATCGGTAGAGGTGTTGATTTTAAAGATATTGAAATTGACAATGATTCTTTCGGAAAGCCGATTATTAGAATTTTAAACAACAAAGAAGAATTCATAAAAAGTCATTTGAGCTGCCAAAGTTTTGCAATTCATTTATCGCTTTCTGATGAAAAAGAAATGGCCAGCGCGTTTGTTGTAATCGAGAAAAAATAATGAAAATTTTATCAAAAAAAAATCCTAAAAAAATCATCGTAATTGGCGCCGGATCTTGGGGAACTGCGATTGCTAACCTTTTAGCACAAAATTCTAACGAAGTTTTTTTAGTGGCAAATCGCGTCGAAATCATTGATGAAATTAATCAAAATCAAAGCAATCAGCGATTTTTGCCAGATGTTAAACTAAACAAAAATATTCAAGCGATTGCTGATTTTTCTACAGAAATAAAAACTGCAGATTTGGTTTTTATTGTTACTCCAAGCTCAAGCGCGACAGAAATTTTTCAAAAAATTCAAGAAAATAAGCCGGCAAAAAAATGCGGTTTTGTTATTTGCTCAAAAGGTTTTGAACATGAAACTTTGCTGCTGCTTTCCGACGCTTTTGAAAAAATCACCAAGCTTAAAAATTACGCTGTTTTATCTGGCCCGAATTTTGCTATTGAGGTTGCGCATCAAGAGCCAACTGTTACGACAATTGCTTCGCGCAAGAAAAAATTAGCCAAAGAAGTGATCGAAGTTTTAAATAATGATAATTTTCAAGCGCATTATTTTAAAGATCCGCGCACGGCTGAAATTTGCGGAATTGTTAAAAATATTATCGCAATTGGCTGCGGAATTGTGGAAGGTTTGGGCTTGGGCGTAAATGCTAAGTCGGCAGTTGTTATGAAAGGAATTTCAGAAATTCAGCTTTTGTGTAAAAAAATGAAAGCATCCAGCGAGATCAACCACGCAGCTGGTTTTGGTGATATTTTCTTGACTTGCTCATCAACTAAATCTCGCAACAACTCGCTTGGCGTTATGTTGGCGCAAGGTAAATCTTATGCGCAAATCGTCAAAGAAACCAAAAAAACTTACGAAGGTGAATTCTCCGCTGAAGCAGTTTCACAAATTGCAAAAAAATTAAAATTGCAGCTAGACTTGTGCGAAGAAATACATCAAATTCTGACTCGTAAACACACTCCGAACAAGATTCGAAGCATTATCTCAAAATCTATTCTTAGTTAAATGACTGCATCTAAAAATAATAAATCTGCTGTGAATTCTCCTAATTCTAACTCAGTTCTAATCATCGATTTCGGAAGCCAAGTTACTCAACTAATCGCGCGAAGAATCCGCGAACTTGGTGTTTTTTGTGAAGTAAAAAATCCCGACATCAAACTCGAAGAAATCAAGAAAATCGCGCCAAAAGCGATTATTTTTTCTGGTGGTCCAAACTCAGTTTACGAAAAAGGCGCGCCGACAATCGACAAAAAAGTTTTCGACTTAAACACGCCAATTTTCGGAATTTGCTACGGCCAACAGCTTATTTGTCATCTTTTAGGCGGCAAAGTTGAAGCGTCAAAAGAACGTGAATTCGGCAAAGCTGAAATTGACGTAATTTCTAACTCAAAATTCTTCAAATCAGTCAAAAGCCGCCAAGTTTGGATGAGTCACGGCGATTCGGTGAAAAAAATTCCGACAGGTTTTGAAGTTATCGCTAAAACTAAAAACGCACCTTACGCCGCAATTGCTGATGAAAAACGCAAAATTTACGGCGTACAATTCCACCCTGAAGTTGTGCATTCAGTGGATGGTAAAAAAATGATCGAAAACTTCGTCATTAACATTTCTGGCTGTAAGTCAGACTGGACAATGAAAAATTTCAAAGCTGAAGAGATCAAAGAAATCAAAAAGTTAGTCGGTAAAAATCACGTAATTTGCGGCCTTTCTGGCGGCGTAGATTCTTCCGTGGTTGCCGCTTTGATTAACGAAGCAATCGGCAAGCAATTGACTTGTATTTTCGTTGATCACGGTTTGTTGCGTAAAGGCGAGGGCGAACAAGTTAAAGAAATTTTTGCTAAAAAATTCAAAACTAATTTAGTTTACGTTGATGCTTCAAAGCTTTTCCTTTCAAAGCTCAAAGGTGTTACCGATCCTGAGAAAAAACGTAAAATTATTGGTAAAACTTTCATCGAAGTTTTCGACGCTGAATCGGCGAAAATTGAAAATGCCACATTCCTTGCGCAAGGAACTTTGTATCCTGACGTTATTGAATCGAGCCACCCAAACAAAGGTGCGAGCCACACAATTAAATCGCATCACAACGTTGGTGGTTTGCCAAAAAAGATGAAATTGAAATTGCTCGAACCAGTTAGAATGTTGTTCAAAGACGAAGTTCGTTTGCTTGGTAAAGAATTAGGACTTCCTGACCATGTTGTCGGCCGTCATCCTTTCCCTGGTCCGGGTTTGGCGATTCGCATCATTGGCGAAATCACGCCAGAAAAAATTAAAGTTTTGCAAGAAGCTGACGCAATTTACATCGAAGAAATCCGCAAAGCCGGACTTTACGACAAAATTTGGCAAGCTTTCTCAGTTTTAACTCCAATCAAAACTGTTGGCGTAATGGGAGATGCCAGAACCTACGAAAACGTGTTGGCGTTGCGCGCCGTAACCTCAATTGACGGCATGACTGCAGACGTTTATCGCTTTGATTCTGAATTCTTGTGCAACGTTGCCAGCAGAATAATCAACGAAGTGCGCGGAATTAACCGCGTGGTTTACGACTTCACGTCAAAACCTCCAGGTACTATCGAGTGGGAATAAACTGTTAGATTAGATTTATAGAAGTTGGTGTAGATGCATGAACTTTTTGGAGTTTTTGCATCTTAACCAATTTTTCCTTCAGAGCGATACAGCAATCATAATGCAGATTAGCTGTTAAGACTATAATTAAAAACGTGTAAAATGCTAAACCAACAAACACCATTTTTATGTCCTAAATATAGGCCAGATATTGATGGTTTAAGAGCTTTAGCTGTGCTTGCTGTAGTTGCCTTCCATGCTTTTCCAAGTTTTTTCAGGGGAGGATTTATTGGTGTTGATGTTTTCTTCGTTATTTCTGGTTACCTCATTTCCACAATTATTTTTGAGAATCTAGATAAGGGAACATTTAGCTTTAGAGAATTCTATGCTCGGCGCATAAAAAGAATTTTCCCTGCTCTTGTCATAGTTCTAGCTGCTTGCTTTGTTTTTGGGTGGTTTGCTTTATTGGCTGACGAGTACAAGCAACTTGGTAAGCATATTGCTGCGGGTGCGGTATTTGTTTCCAACTTTGTTTTGTGGAATGAGTCCGGATACTTTGATAACTCTGCTGAAACTAAGCCATTACTGCATTTGTGGAGTTTGGGTATCGAAGAGCAGTTCTATATAATTTGGCCAGTAATTTTATGGTTAGCATGGAAGCGTAGATTTAACTTCCTAACCATTGCCACATTTGCAGCAGTAATTTCGTTTTTACTAAATTCAGAAGGAATTAAGAGCGAACCTGTTGCCACATTTTACTCGCCGCAAACTCGTTTTTGGGAGCTGTTAAGTGGGAGCATTCTTGCTTGGTTCGCCCTTTATAAGAAGAGCTCTTATTCAACATTACAGAACAAAATCGATAGTTTTTTATTCTCAGTTACCAAAAGAGAGAATGCAAAAATTGAGGGAAAGCTGTGTTCTAATATTATCTCGTTTATTGGATTTTTGCTTTTGCTCTATGGATTCTGCACAATTGATAAGGAATTAAACTTTCCAGGGAGTTGGGCTTTAGTGCCGGTTTTGGGAGCTGCATTATTAATCTTAGCAGGAAATCAAGCTTGGATTAATCACAAAATTCTTTCAAACAAGATTGCTGTCTGGTTTGGATTAATCAGTTTTCCACTATATTTATGGCACTGGCCATTACTGGCATTTACTAGAATTGTTGAGAGTGAAGTACCAAGTCTGAATATCCGTATTGTGGTAGTCATAATTTCGATTCTATTGGCGTGGCTGACTTATAAGTTTATTGAATGTCCAATTCGTCAAGGCAGATTCGTTAGATATGATAAGATTCAGGTCTCAGCACTTGTCGCACTTATGACTATTTTGGGATTTCTAGGTTATTATACCTACAGTAAAATAGATCTTTGTTCATATCGCGGATATGAAGATATTTTGATCAAACGAAAATCATTTGAGCACGGATTTGGTTGTTCTTTATCTTGGTACGAAGGTAAGAGTGATTGGTTATTTTTGGGTAATCAGTATGATGATACAGTGGCTAAAATTAAATTGGCGATCCGGCCATCAGAAGATCTCATAAAAAAAACGAATGAGCCATTTGTGAAGCTTGCTGCTTCAGCTGCTAAGTACAACACCAAGACGGTTTTAATTCTGGGGCCAGATAAATCGAGTATCTATCCAGAGTACTTGCCAGAAAAACTTATTCCTTCACCTGTGAGGTATATCAGTTTTTTCACGCAGGAACTTAAAAAAAATCCTAATCTTATTGTATATGATCCAACTGACGATCTTTTAAATTTAAAGAATACAGAAGGAAATTTATATTATAGGACAGATACGCATTGGAACAATAAAGGAGCTTTTATTGCCTATTCGGGTTTTTCTAGGTTACTTGGATTACCTATTCCTGATGTTAGATTTAAAAATGGAAGAACTCATTTGGGTGATTTAATAGAAATTTCTCAGTTAACTGGTTTCCCGTTACATTTTGACGATAATTGGGATGTAATTTGGAATTCAGATTTATTGTGGACAGAAGTAGAAAAACCAGATGAGAAAGTAACATCTTTTGGATCTGTCTCTTTTGTAAAAAATAAAAAGGCTATTTCGGATTTATCAGTATGGATCGTTGGAGATTCATTCACTAGGGCTTTGAGGCAATACTTTAATGCGACATTTAAGGATGTAAGCTATATTGGAAATTGGTCGGATAAGTTAAGTGAGTTACCTACTCAATTAGAAAATGCTGATAAAAAGCCTGATCTGATTGTCATCGTAAGAGTTGAAAGAAGTTTCTAAAATTTTCTGATTATTTTTCTTAGATTTGTTTCAGTTTATATAACTCAAAAACCAAGAATTTATTGGTTAATACTGAACTAATAAATCACGGGGTTAGATGTAGGATTTGCAACAGATTAGAAAATTTTTCTAACTTTTTTATCTGAGATAAGATCTTCTCAAAAATTTAGAATCATGAAAAATCACAATTCTTTAGCATATAAATCATCAGACAATTTGGGCAATGCCCCCCAAATTTAAGACACTTTATACCTTCTAAATCCGATGTAAAACCAGCTGAAGTTTTTGCCTCAGCTGATTAATTTTAATCATCAATTT
>JAGKWR010000025.1 GCA_021151765.1 Alphaproteobacteria bacterium | reverse complement strand
ATATGCGCGACGTCGGGAGTGTACCAGAATAAAAGACCTTCACGGGGAATATGGCTACACACGCCGGGTTTGCGTGGTGGTGGCTCCCGATATTTTTAAGATGAAAAACTTGATGAAACTCCTTCGAAATAATTCGTAGGAGTTTTTTTTATGTCTAAACTTCGAGCAATATTACTACTGCCCGAAGTGAGGCTACACACGCCAAAAAGAATTTTGTTCTTTTTGATGTTTGCTTGGTGGTGGTAACTGTTAAAACCTAAATAGGAAAGCGGAGAGAAACTTCACTGCCTTTTTGTGGTTGTGAAGTGATGTTGATTTTGCCTTTTTGCGCTTCCACAAGTTGTTTGGTAATTGGTAAACCAAGCCCGAAAGAATCTACTTTGCCGCGATTTGGATTGTTGATAGTTTTGTATTTAATGAAGGCTGTTTTGATTTGTGATTCGCTCATGCCAAATCCTTGATCTGTAACTTTAATTTCGAGATATTTTTGATTCTTAGTTTCATCAAAAATTTTGTGAGCGCTGATTTTAACTTCCCTATTGTTTGGACTATATTTGATAGCGTTAGAGATAAGATTACTCAAAATCTGCTTCATTCTTTTAGCATCAAGCTGAACTAGATTTAGTTCTGGTGAGATTTCTGTTTTAATCACGATATTGCGTTTTGCCGCATAGTCATAGTTGAGACGGACTGATCTTCGAATTATGTCGGGCAAGCTAATTTTTTTGCTGAGATCGACAGATAATTGCCCTGATTTTGCTGCTGCAACATCCAGCAAATCATTGATCAAGTCATTTAGTTCAGAAGCTGCGATTGAAATTTCTTTAGAATAATCGATACAATTTTCAGAATTTTGCAATTTTGCCACTTCGCAACTTAGTATTTGCGAAAAACCCAAAATTGCATTCAAAGGATTTTTCAACTCATGCACAATTGCTGGCAAAAAATCGGAAGATGAGATGGTGGTTGCGGAACTATTATTTTGTGAAAACAAAATTGGTGAATTTTCTGATTTGTGATCATCAGAGGAATTTTGGGTTTGGGTTGTTTGGTGTTTCATGTGCCGAAATAAATTAAAAATATGAAATCTAAAATTGATGACGGCAAAAAAAATGATTGCGCTTAAGAAGGCAAATGAGAAATATTAATTATTTTTATGATTATATAAAATAAACTTATATGTCTCTCAATCAATTTTATTATAAAAAGAATCGTATACAGCAGCTGAAAGGGTTTTGTACTGCTGTTCAATGTGGTAGTATTTCTGGTGCCGCAAAGAAATTAGGTTTAACGCAATCTGCAATAACTCTTCAAATTAAGTCACTTGAAAGGGATATTGGATTAGAAGTTTTTAGTAGGGATTCTCAGAAAATAAGTTTAACTAAAGCTGGAAAAGTTTTATATGCACAGTCAATACACTACATTCACGGAATTGATGATTTATTTGAGAGTTTTGTAAAATTTATAAAAGATAAAGATTTGAATTGTATCAGTTTAGCTGCTAATCACGCAGTTATATCTTACTTATTACCACACTACATAAAAAAGTTTAAAGATGATAATTCTCAGGTTAAATTTAAGATTAAAAACTTTTCCAAAGAAGATTCATTTAAAAAACTGATGGACGGTGAATTGGATATGGTAATTTATCCATCAAGATCTGAGGATGTTCCTGCTGAGTTAGATTTTTACCCAATTCGTAGATATAGTCCAATCTTACTAACTCATAAAAAACATCCTTTGGCGAAAAAAAAGAAAGTAACTCTGAAAGATATTTCTGCTTATGATTTAGTTAGAATTGATCCTAAATTTATTACTCTACCAGCATTTGAGGAAATGTTAAAGATACATAACATCCGAAGTTCTATAGAGTTTGAGATGTCTGATTGGGAGATATTGAAAAAGTTTGTGAAAGCTGATATTGGAATTGCTTTGATTTCTAATATTGTTTTAGAACAAGGTTTTGATCACGATTTACTCGGAAAAGATATGACGGAATATTTTCCGGAAATGACTTATGGAGTTTTCGTTAATAAAGGTAAAAAATTAGATGGTTTATCAAAGACTTTCTTTGAATTACTAATTAAGGATAAAATGCGTTAACAATTAAAAGAGATTTAGAATCATGAAACTTAGAAGTGCTGTAAGTACTTTATCAGGATCTAGTACAATATCTAGAGCTCTAGGAATTTCTCAGTATAAAATTTATCAGCGCCATTCTTCTTCTAAGAGAGATGAATTGGTTAGTTTTTTTCAGTCATCATATTTTCCAGAAAAAAGTTTTATCTCTGAGGTTGTGGGTAGAATTAGAAATATTCCTCATGAAATTGATATGACAGAAGGAGTTGTATCAAGATTTTGTCGCAATGATGTAGTGTCTAGTGAACAAGATAAATATAGTCAGATTATTATTTCTTCTACCCAAAATGTGGAAGTTAGATATGGTGAAGAAGGGCTTTCGCCTTCTAATGAAGTGAAGCCAAAAGATTTATTAAAGCATAAGATATTATTGCCTGCTAGATTCTACGGAATTCTTGATATCAAGAATCATGTACCCTTCCAAATTATTCCATCTGATATCACAAATACTATTGTTATGCCTCTTTCTGAAGTGGAAAAGGTTTATCCTCATGAAGAAAATATTAGGCGTTTTAGCCTTAATGTTATTCTAGAAATGAATCACGATGATGCTGTTAGAATGAATTTAGGATTAAGGATGAAAATCTATAATGATCAAAAAAAGGAGCACTTTTTTGAAGAGATTACTTCTAGAGTATACCCACCAACAGATTCTAACAAAAGTAGTGGAACTTTGATGGATTTTAGTGCTGAGGATGTCGATTTGGATAAAAGTACAGCTATGCATTTTCATCCTGGTGAGAGAAGTCTTCACATAATAACAACGAATAAAAGATCAGGAGTTACACTTAATTTTTGTGGTGTGAGCGAGAATCCAGATCTTAGGAAAGATACTTCTCAATTTATAGAATTTCCAAGAAACTCCTATCTTGTTCTGAACTTTCCAGCTTATACTCATCATAAATTTCATGGTGATTTTGTATGTCTAAGTGTTCATCCAAGGGAAGGTAAAAATCTTATAAATGCCGTAAGGTCAGATAAAATATCTGGTGGATTTCTTGAGTTTGCGACGGTTTTTTCATCACAAGATGCTAGAAATGAAGGGTGGTCTAATAAGAACTCGCAAGACTCAATTAACATTGATAAGAATAAAAATGGGAGAGCTTTATGAATCCCGAAATAATAGCATCTCTAGCTGCCTTTTTCACCATGATTGGCTATATTCCGCAAGCGATCAAAACTATTAAAACAAAAGACACGAAGGGAATTTCTTTTTGGATGTATTTCTTTACTCTAATTGGAGTTATTTTTTGGCTGATCTACGCTTTCATGATTTCTAGCATTCCGATGATATTCAAAAATGTGTCAGTGATTATTTTTGGGGGAATTGTTTTTGCGATCAAAGTCAAAAACATGATAAATTCCAGTGATGAAAAATGACTCGTAAGATCAGTTACACTTAAATCCAGATAATGATATCATTCTCAATTTTGAGATAACGGATCATTTCATTATGTTCAGTTAAATTCGGTCAATGAAACTCCTCTTCCTACTAAACAACGACATCCACGCTGCCAAGTTACTCGAGCTGTTGCATGACGATTTGCGTTTGTGCGAGGTTCGTGTTGTGTTGTCGCAACGGGTTGGAAACACTGCCAATTTGCCGCCGCAGTTGTTGGAAATGAAAGATATTGAAGCTTGCAATATCGCCGAAAAATTCTCGTATCGTTGTGATTTTTACAGCAATATCAATTCCAGTTTCGCCTTAAAAGAAATCGCTGAGTTTGCGCCAGATTTGATAATTTCCATTCGTTTCGGACAAATCGTCAAAGCGCCTTTGATCGCAATTCCGCGTTTTGGCGTTGTTAATTTACACTCGGGAATTTTGCCGAAATATCGCGGAATTATGGCGAGTTTTTGGGCGATTTTGCATGGCGAGGAAAAGTTGGGGACAACTCTGCATTATATTCAAGACGCTACGATCGACACTGGTGAAATCATCGCTTGCACTGTAAATGAAATTGATCGCAATGCTTCTTTGCTGACTAATATTCACAATCTTTACGATTCTGGTGCGCAAGCGATTCGTGAGTTTTTGCAAAAAATTCAAAATAATGAAAAAGTTGTGACGATAAGTCAGAAAAATTTGCCAGATGCTTGCTATTTCAGCTATCCGCAGCAGCAAGATGTTGTGGAGTTTGTTAAAATAATGCCGCTTTTTTGAGAGTTTGGTGATTGTTGCGTAATTTAAGTTAAATTAAATCCTCCGGCACTTTGTGCCACCTCCTTTTGCAAAGGAGGATTCGTTATTTGCCTCCTTTGCAAAAGGAGGTGGCACGCGCAGCGTGACGGAGGATTTAATACTCAAAACCGCAATCCGTATCACAAAAAATTAGGTAAAATCGATTTAATCCTGCTTAAAGAACCACAACTCAATGCTCAGCTTGAAATTTACTTTTCGCCAAATAGTTTGCGCCCCGCTTTGCTAGCTTTTTGGCAAAAATTTAATCAAAAAAACAATAACATATAATGTCCAAAGAAGATTTATTGACGATGAACGGAATTGTCGTCGAAGTTTTGCCTAACACCATCTTCCGCGTTGAGTTAGAGAACGGTCACGTAATCATCGCGCATGCTTCTGGTAAAATTCGTAAGAATAAAATTCGCGTTTTGAAAGGAGATAAAGTTGAAATTGAAATGACAACTTATGATTTGACCAAAGGTCGAATTGTGCGTCGTAATGTCTAACGAAAATAGTAAGTAATAGCAGATAAATAATTCTGCTAACCACTAAATTATTTACCGTTCTACTACTAAAAAAATGTCCACAATCATACTTCTCACACTCTCAAATATTTTTATGACTTTTGCGTGGTATGGTCATTTGAAATTTCGCGAAGTGGCCTTGTGGCAAGTAATTTTGATTAGTTGGTTGATTGCTTTGCCGGAATATGCCTTGCAAGTTCCAGCAAATCGTTTTGGTTATACTCGTTTCAGCGCTGCTGAATTGAAGGTAATGCAAGAAGTTATAAGTTTGACAGTTTTTGGTTTCTTCTCAGTTTTGTATTTGGGCGAGAAACTAAAATGGAACCAGATCGCCGGCTTTTCGCTTATTATCGTAGCCGTATTTTTAATCTTTAAAGAATAGCGATGAAAAATCTCTTAATCGTAGAATCTCCCGCCAAAGCCAAAACAATCGGCAAATATTTGGGCAAAGACTACGAAGTTCTAGCGTCATTTGGTCATATTCGTGATTTACCAAGTAAAGACGGATCAGTTGAACCCGACAACGATTTTGCGATGCATTACCAAGTTTCGGCGAAATCAACTAAGCATGTTAAAGACATTGTCGATAAAGCTAAAAACTGCACAAAACTTATTTTGGCTCCCGATCCAGATCGTGAAGGTGAATCAATCGCATGGCATATTTTAGAAGTGTTGAAAGCGAAAAAAGCGATCAAAGCAGCGACCAAAGTTGAGCGTGTAGTTTTCAACGCAATTACTAAAAATTCGATTGTGGAAGCGATCAAAAAACCACGCGAAATCGACATGGACTTGGTTGACGCACAGCAAGCTCGACGCGCGCTAGATTATTTAGTAGGTTTTACGTTGTCGCCAGTTTTGTGGCGTAAATTGCCGGGAAGTAGATCGGCAGGTCGTGTTCAATCGGTTGCTTTGCGTTTAATTTGTGATCGTGAAGATGAAATTGATGCTTTCAAAAGTGAAGAATATTGGGACATCAAACTTGATTTGCAGAAATCAAATCAATCCCATTTTCAAGCTACAGTCTTTGAAATTGAAGGTCGTAAGTTGGAAAAATTTTCAATTGTGTCGCAAGATCAAGCAGGCGACATAAAAAAACTTTTGGCCGACAAAAAATACCAAGTTTTATCAATCACCAAAAAACAAGCAAAACGCCGTCCGCAAGCACCTTTTACAACTTCATCTTTGCAACAAGAAGCAGCTCGTAAATTAGGATTTGGCGCAAGTCGTACAATGATGGTAGCGCAAAAACTTTACGAAGGTGTTGAAATTGATGGCTCAGCGCAAGGTTTGATAACTTACATGCGTACTGACTCAGTTGATTTAACTCCGGAAGCTGTGGTTGCGGTGCGTGAAAAAATCAACGCACTTTACGGCAAAAACTATCTACCAGACGCAGCCAACGTTTTCAAAAGCAAAGTAAAAAACGCGCAAGAAGCGCATGAAGCAATTCGCCCGACTGATTTTTCGCTGACGCCAGAAAAAGTTCGCCGTTATTTAGATGAAGCACAATTCGCCCTTTACGATTTGGTGTGGAAAAGAACATTGGCATCACAAATGGCCGATGTAATTTTTGATCAAGTTGTGGTCGAAATTGCCACAATCCCAACTTATGCGAAAGCTAAAGCAACAGGTTCAACTGTTAAGTTTGATGGTTTTTATCGTGTCTATAAAGAAGGTCATGACGATGAAGCTGATGAAGATGAAAGTGGCCAAAACTTGCCAGAATTAAGCGAAAAAGAAGCTTTAGCTTTGCTTGATGTAAAACCGCAACAACATTTCACCGAACCGCCGCCACGTTATTCTGAAGCCAGTTTGGTCAAGAAAATGGAAGAGCTCGGAATCGGCCGTCCTTCAACTTACGCGGCGATTATTTCAGTTTTGCAAGATCGTGGTTACGTAAAATTGGATAAAAAAAGATTTTTCCCTGAAGAACGCGGACGCATTGTTACAACTTTCTTGAAAGAATTTTTCGCCAAATACGTTGAATTTGGTTACACGGCAAATTTGGAAGACGAGCTTGACGTTATTTCCAACGGCAAAATGAACTGGAAAATTTTCTTAAAAAAATTCTGGAAAGATTTTAACGGAAATATTGGCCAAGTTATGGAAAAGCCATTTCCGGAAGTTTTAGAAGTTTTGAATCAAAAAGTTTGTGATCACATTCTTGGTCGTGATGAAAACGGTCATTTGCAAGACGAATGTCCAACTTGTAAAAAAGGTAAACTTGGTTTGCGCCTTGGCAAATTCGGCGCCTTTATTGGTTGCTCGAACTATCCAGATTGCAAACACACCATGCAGCTTTTCAAAGAAGGTGACGAAGGCGAGGGCGACGGTGAAAATAGAAAGCCAGCTTTTGAGCCGAGAAGTTTAGGCAAAGATCCAAAAACTGGTTTTGAAGTGATGGTTAAAATTGGCCCTTACGGTCCTTACTTGGAACTTGCGGGCAGTGAAATTGCTGAAGAAAAAATCGAAGCCGAAGAAGAAGCGGAAGAAAAACCAGCGAAAAAAGGTGCCAAAAAATCGACAGCAAAAACCAAAAAACCGGTAAAAGAAACAAAAGCTAAAAAAGCCAAAGCGAAAAAGCCAAAACGTATTTCAATTCCAAAAACAATGGATCCGGCAACAATCGATTTGCAATCAGCAACCGACCTGCTTTCTTTGCCGCGTGAAGTCGGCAATCATCCAGAAACTGGTTTGAAAATTGTTGCCAATATTGGTCCGTTTGGTCCTTATTTGTTGCACAACAAAGTTTTCACTTCGGTGAAAGACGACGACATTTTGACTATCGGCGTCAACCGCGCAATTGACTTGATGATCGCCGCTGCCGAGAAAAAAGCTGCCGGCGGTGGAAGACGCGGTGGTGGTAGATTCGCTAAGAAGAAAAAGTCTTAGGATATTGAGATTTGCTGTAACTTTCTTAAATCCTCCGGCGCTACGCGCCACCTCCTTTTTCAAAGGAGGATTCGATCTTTGCCTCTTTTAACAAAGGAGGATTCGGTCTTTGCCTCTTTTAACAAAGGAGGATTCGGTCTTTGCCTCCTTT
>JAGKWR010000024.1 GCA_021151765.1 Alphaproteobacteria bacterium | reverse complement strand
CGCCAAATATCATTTTGTTTAAAAAAAAATTGCTATGTTTGGTTTAAATTTTTGTAGTTGGAAAAATTCACAAAAATCCTCAAACGCCTAAATAATTCCTCTTAATTACAGATGTTGAAAAGTAAAAAAAGCTTTGTTGTTACAATTGGAAATTATGGCGCTGTTATTGCATTACATGATGGTAATGAAATTAAAAATAAAATATTTTTAGAAACCTTAACAGAAGAATCTAAAAGCGATTTAAAAATTCTGTTTTCTAAGAATCATTTTATTCCGATATTTATTTTACTTGATACTACCGACCAGAGCTACAAGAAAAAAAGCTATCCTCAAATGCGTTTGAGTGACCTACAACACATAATCAGACGCGATTTAGCTAGCGACGGTGATCACGAAAGTTTAAAAAGTTATATTATCGAAAAGAAAAATAGTTCTAAAAATAACAAAAACCCTAACAAGGCTGCATCAAAAACTGAGTGTCTATTTATTTCTGCGGCGACAGGAGAAATAGTTACCCCTTGGATAGATTTTTTATTGGAAATGCCGAATCATGTTCCAGGAATTTATCTACTGCCCATAGAATCTTTTAGTTTTTTGAACTTAATCAAGAAAGATATCATCAGCAGATCAAAAGCCAAAAAAATTGGATCAGAAGAAGTAATATTTTTGATATTACACAATAAGGTCAGTGGTGTGCGCCAAATTGTATTCAATAAACATGGAATAGTATTTACTCGCTGCATGAACTATTCTTTCAATGAACCAGATTTTTTAGGGAAATATGAACAAGATATTTATAGCACATTTGAATATATAAAAAGATTGATTCCCGATCTTCATATTTCTGAAATTCATATCGCCAATGTCTTTTCAAGTGAGATACTAGAAAAAATCAAAAGCATCACCTCCCCAGAACTTAATTTTGTAAATTATTCGCCTTGCGAAGCGGCTGAGAAGTGTAATTTTAAGAAAATATTACCAGCTAATGCGAACTATTGCGATTTGATTCTTTCAAGATCCTTCTCCAACAGTAAAAAACTTCTCAAGTTTACTAATTTTAAAATTAAGATTTTAGAGAAGTATTTTATCACCATAAAATCATCCTTTTACTTTAATGTCGGCATGTCCTTTGCCATATTTTTTGCCTGTCTTTATTTGTCTTTTAGCAGTCAAAATATGCAAAATTTAATTGAAGCAGAAAAAAGAAGAGCGCTTGCCAATCAAGAACTTAGACAAGCGAAATTTCCTGAAAAGGAACAAATAAACGTTACCGAGAATGGTAATATAATTGAGGCCGAAAGAATTATTGATTTTGGTAAAATAGAGGAATCTCTTGGATCTGTAGGTATAGATATTGAAAAATATTACGCAAAAATGCGTTTTCTAAAAAATAGTGATGTCAAACTGACCTCTTTCTCTTACAAACTACAGTCTTTCAACTATAAGACACCTGTAAACTCAGGATATATTATGTCTTTCAATGGTGATTTGAATAACAAAAGTGGTGACATTGATGATTTATTTAAGTCTTTCGACATATTAACTAGAAAAACCCAACAAAATTTCCCGAGAGAAAATATAAAATATAATGAAATTCCACGGAATATTGACTTTGTTCAGAAGTACTACACTTTCCCAATAGAATTCACCTTAAGTAACTAAAAGATGAAAATTCCTAATCTGAGAAAAAGAATTTATTCCAATCTGTCTATCTCTGCTGTTTTATTGGGCATTTTTTTATCAATAGTCTATTATCAATCATACAAAAAAAAGACTTCTGAGGATGAAACTAAGAAAGTCGAGTCTGAAATAAACGATATTAAAAACAGAACTAGTCAGATCAAAAACAAAATTTTAGAAGCAAAAAAGTATCAAGAACTATGGAGCAATATTAGTGAAAATAAAAAGTTTATAGGATCACTAAAGATTGACGATGTAACCTCTAGAATTGACAGTTTGGCAGAAAAATATTCCATTGAAAAGCCAGCAATCAGAATGACCATTCCCGAAGAATTGGGAGGATCTCTTTTTAAAAGATCTACGGTGGCTGTAACTGCAAGTCAGGGCAATATTTCGTTTGAAGCTGTTAATGACTTAAAAGCAATTGGTTTCATCTCCGAACTAGTTCGTACTGCTCCTGGATATATTATAATTTCTAATTTCGAGCTTCGCAGAAACAAAAAATATACCGAACAAGATCTCATAAAATTGAGTTCTGGCGAACCTTCTGGTGCAGTTATTGCAAGAGCTGATTTTTATTGGTATATCTACAAACCAGTTCAAAATGAAGCTTCTCAACAAGGCGCTCGTTCACGTTTAATTGAATAAGTTACTAAAATCGACGATGATAAAATTTAAAAAACTAATTCCATTATTTGCGATTTTATTTCTTGTTTTTTGTAACAAAGAGTCAATTTCTCAATCTGTAGTTCGTGGCAAAGATTTTAGTAACAACTCTTTCAATAAAACTGACATAAATGCTAAGCCTTCTCAGAACATAAATAATACCGAAAATTTAGATTCAAAAAATGTTAACCCAAACAAAAGTTTACAGATTGACGACCTCCAAGAAGGAATGGCTGACTTAATAATGGGATCGAAAGCAACATCACTAATGTTTGATGACAGGGAAATAGACAATATTGAAAGAGCAGTCGAGTCTTACAAAAATAAACAGGTTTTCATTTTAGATGAAAATTCTGAAAACAAACAAGATCCAGCCAATAGCGATTCCGAAGACATTTCTGAAAAAATAAAGAACTCATTAATAAATGGACAAGAAGATGATCTAAATCCTAATTCTTACATTTACCTTGCTTCAATAATATACTCTAGCAGCGATAATTGGGCTATCTGGCTTAATAACAAAAAGATTACTTCTGAAAGTAATAAAAGTGACAAAGAACTTTTTGTTAAGTCTATCGACAAAAACAAAGTATCTATTCAATGGAATGTAAGCCCAACAAAACTGAAAGTATTAGTTGGGAGCAAAGCAGAAGATAACTTCAAAACCAATGCTAATGGATTGATAGAAATAAAATTTTCTTTGCGACCAAATCAGACTTACATCCTAGGAAACGACAAAGTTGTCGAAGGAAAGTACACCAATATAAATCAGAACAATATTTTAACCAACAATACTAACGTAAACAAAACCTCAATTTCTATTGAACAAAATAAAGCTACGGAAGCTGCTAAAAAAACAGGCATTAACAAAACAACTTTATCGCCACAAACAAATTTACGTTAGATTTTTTTTAAGATTTCAGAAATCTACTGCCGGGTTTTACTGCTGGAATATTTTTCAACTCTTCTGGGACGTTATTTTCGTCAAAAGTTTTCACTGCAATTTTTAACAAAGAAACTACTTCCACTCCCATTTTAACAGATAGATTTTCTTCTCCGCTACGATCAACTAAAGATGCTTCCGCTACAACTTTTCCGCCGAATTTCTTAATAACTTCATAAGTCTCAAGCGAAGATTTTCCTGTCGTAATGACATCTTCAATTACCAAAACACGCGCATTTTGAGGCAGTTCGAAACCACGACGAAACTCGAAAACTCCGTTTACTCTTTCACAAAAAATTGTACTTAAGCCAAGCTGACGGCCCATTTCGTAACCAACAACAACTCCTCCCATTGCTGGAGCAACAACGATATCGGCAAAATCATCACCTAACTTTTCACGAATTTTTTTAGCCAATTCAGCACAAAGTTTTTCCGCTCTTTTTGGGTCCATCAAAACTCGTGCACACTGCATATAAGTGTCTGAATGAAGACCAGAAGATAAAATGAAGTGACCTTTCAAAATTGCTTTAGCATCTGCAAATTCTTGTAAAATTGCTTGTTCGTTCATGGGAGTTAGAAGATTGAGTT
Source organism: Alphaproteobacteria bacterium (assembly GCA_021151765.1). GTDB lineage: Bacteria > Pseudomonadota > Alphaproteobacteria > Rickettsiales > UBA1997 > UBA2645. The sequence continues at coordinate 5,334 of JAGKWR010000024.1, read as the reverse complement.
AAAAATGAGAAATAACAAAAAAGATTATGCCAAAACTTTTAATTTCTTCACTTTATTTTTCTACCAAACAAATATTAAATTAAGGCTTCCAAATTGATAATTTCTCATCTCATTTTTTTAAAACTATGTCTTACATCGACTCTGCTGTCGCGACTATCAAAACTGAAATTGAAGGCTTGCAATCTTTGCTCGGATTTTTTGATGAAAATTATAGCAAAGCAGTTGAATTAATTTTGCACTGTAAAGGTCGAGTAATTATCAGCGGCATGGGTAAATCTGGGCACATCGGTAATAAAATAGCCGCCACTTTCGCATCAACTGGAACGCCTTCATTTTTCATTCACCCAGGTGAAGCTAGCCACGGCGATTTAGGCATGATCACATCACAAGATGTTGTAATTTTACTTTCCAATTCTGGTGAAACCAAAGAGCTAAAAGACATCATTTTTTATTGTAAAAGATTCGAAATCCCAATCATCGGTATCGTCCGTCGCCAAGAATCAGAATTGACAAAAGCCAGCACAATTCCGCTGGTTTTACCAGCAATTGCCGAAGCTAATAAAGTTAACGCTCCAACAACTTCCACGACAATGATGTTAGCTCTGGGCGATGCTTTAGCAGTAAGTTTAATTGACGCTCGTGGCTTTAATTCCGAAGGTTTTGGTGTATTTCATCCGGGTGGAAAACTGGGCGCTAATTTTCTGAAAGTTAAAGATTTAATGCGCCAAGGAAATGACATTCCTATGGTTAGTGCAGATCATAGTATGTCACAAGTTTTGCTTGAAATGACTTCCAAACATTTGGGTTGTACAGGAGTTATTGACCAAGAAAACAAATTAATCGGCATTATCACTGACGGCGATTTACGTCGTCATATCGACAATAATTTACTCTCTCATACAGCAAGTGACATTATGACACGTAATCCAATTACAACTTCTGCCCAAACTTTGGCAGTAGAAGCAATTGCTCTCATGAATAAAAAATCAATCACTAGCGTTTTTGTTTTAGATCAACAAAAACAGGCAGTAGGAATTTTACATTTACACGATTGCTTACGTAGTGGAGTCGTCTAGAAATTAGTGGTTAGTACTTGCTAAAAGTTGCTTAGATAACTTCTGAGAAATTTCCAACAAGCACTCAAAATCAAATTATCTTACAAATATGAACTCTTTTGTTGCCTTCTCTTACATAGTATCTTCAGTACTATTCATCTTGTCACTCTACGGATTATCTTCTCCGAAAACTTCACGTACTGGAAATTACTTCGGAATTGCTGGCATGGCTTTGGCGATTTTGACAACACTATTTTTGCCACAAATTCATCATCACCTATTAATTATTTTAGCTATCGCACTTGGCGGTGGAATCGGTTATTTCATCACTAAACAAGTCAAAATGACAGCAATGCCACAATTAATTGCTGGTTTTCACTCTTTGGTTGGTTTAGCAGCAGTTTTAATTGCTGCCAGCGCACTTTGGCTTCCTGATGCTTTCAAAATTTTGGTCGGCAATAAAATTAAGACTGGCAGCCTAATTGAGATGGGCCTTGGCGTTGTTATCGGTGCAATTACTTTCACCGGATCGATCGTCGCTTTCTTGAAACTGAACGGCAATATGGGTTCAAAATTTACGCTTTTTAGAAATACCCAAAAAGTCACTAAATACAGTGCTTTCGCCCTTGGTGCTATTTTGCTTTTATTCTTTATTTTTGGTTCAAAATTTTTCTTCGTTCTTTTAATCGCCCTTTCCTTCTTTATTGGCTTTATGCTGATCGCGCCAGTTGGCGGTGCCGACATGCCAGTTGTTGTTTCAATGTTAAACTCATACTCAGGATGGGCCGCGAGTGGTATTGGTTTCACTTTAGCTAATCCACTTTTAATAATTACCGGCGCTTTAGTCGGAGCTTCTGGTGCGATTTTGAGCTACATCATGTGCAAAGCGATGAATCGTTCAATTATCAGCGTAATTTTCAGCAGTTTTGGCGAACAAGCTGCTTCTAACAGTAGTGAAGAAAAAGAGAAAAAACCAATCAAACAAGCCAGCGCTGAAGATGCGGCCTTTATGATGAAAGGTGCTGCTTCTGTGATAATTGTTCCAGGTTACGGCATGGCCGTTGCTGGCGCGCAACACGCTGTTGCTGAAATGACTCACATGTTGGAAAAAGCCGGAGTCGAAGTTAAATTCGCCATTCACCCTGTTGCTGGTCGTATGCCGGGTCATATGAACGTATTGTTGGCTGAAGCCAATATTGATTACGAAAAAGTTTTTGAACTGGAAGACATCAACGGTGAGTTCCGCTCTACTGACATTGTTTTTGTAATTGGCGCTAACGACGTTACCAACCCTGCTGCTAAAACTGATAAAACTAGTCCAATTTATGGCATGCCAATTCTAGAAGTTGGCACTGCTAAAACCGTATTCTTTGTAAAAAGATCAATGAATGCTGGTTATGCCGGCATCGAAAATGAGCTTTTCTACAATGATAACACTTTAATGATTTTCGGCGACGCTAAAAAAGTGTCAGAAGAAATTGTTCGTAACTTAAACTAAATTCTGTTAGATGATCTCTAACAGAATCTAACCAACAATAACCGCTTATTTGCGGATAATTAATAAAACTTTTATGGCTAAAACTAACGCTAACTCAATCCGTATCGGTAACGTAATCGAATTCGAAAATCAACTTTGGAAAGTTGCAAAACGTGAACATGTAAAACCTGGTAAAGGCGGTGCCTACATTCAAGTCGAAATGAAAAATATCGTTACTGGTAATAAAACTAACACTCGCTTCAATTCTAGCGAAGATGTTGATGTGGCTTACGTCGAACAAAAAAACTACCAATTCCAATATTTCGACCAAGATGAATTAGTAGCTATGGATATGGAATCTTTCGAAAGCTTTAATCTTTCCAAAGATTTAGTTGGCGAAGCTTTGCCATTCTTAGTTGAAGGTATGGATATTCGTGTTGAATATTGTAACGACAAACCAATTTCAATTTTCTTACCAGAACATGTTAACTGCGTAATCGCTCAAGCTGATGCAGTTGTTAAAGGTCAAACTGCTTCTGCTTCTTATAAGCCAGCAATTTTAGAAAATGGTGTTCGTGTTATGGTTCCACCTTTCGTTGAATCTGGCGAAGAAATTGTTGTTAGAACTGAAGATTGTACCTACGTCAGCCGCGTTAAAAATAATTAATGGCTCTTGGTTGTTAGTTAAAGTTTTGTCGGATTTTATTGCCGATAAACTGACAACTAACAACCAATAACTGATTTCCCAAAACTCTCGAAATGATTCCTTACGTAAAAATGTCCGGCGCTGGCAACGATTTCATCATCGTTGATGGACGCAACACCAGCCTTAACATCACTGCTGAAAAGATCGCTGAAGTTTCAAGTCGTAAAAATATTGGTTGCGACCAATTCATTATTTTAAAGAACTCTTCACAAGCTGATTGTTTGATGGAGATTTACAACTCTGATGGCTCAATTTCTGGAGCTTGCGGCAATGCGACGCGTTGTGTCGCCTCCATTTTGATGTCTGAAAAAAATCATCGCGAAGTCAAAATTAAAACCATTAGCGGTATTCTAAAATGTTGGAAAAGTGGTGATTTAATCTCAGTTGACATGGGAATCCCCAATTTTGAATGGAAAAAAATTCCTCTTTCTGATGATGTCGACACTCAAAAAATTTCAATACATGGTTTCGATTTTGCCTGTGTTAACATCGGTAACCCTCACGCCGTCACTTTCATTTCCAGACCTTTAACTGATGAAGAATTTTTTGAGGTTGGACCAAAAGTTGAAAATAGCTCGATTTTTCCTCAAAGAACTAATGTCGAATTTGCTCAACTTATTTCTGATCACTTAATTGAAGTGCGTGTTTGGGAACGTGGTGCCGGAGAAACACTTGCTTGCGGCTCTGGGGCTTGTGCGGTAGCAATTTTAGCAATCAAACATAATTTTACCAAACAACACAAAATCACTACTCGTTTCAAAGGTGGCGATTTAACTATTGAATGGAACGGCAACGGCACCGCTGTAATCATGACAGGAGGATATCAAACACTCAATAAAGGCGAGTTCTAGCAATGCGCCGATTTTTCGCAATTGCCTTAACATTCTTTTGTCTGTCTTATCAAAGCGTTTATGCACTTTCTCCAGAACAACATTTAGCTGACGAAAAACAAGAACAACGAGCTATGAAACTATTTCTAGAAGTACGTTGTCTGGTGTGCCAAGGTCAAGTTATTGAAAATTCTAACACTGAATTTTCTTTAGAAATGCGTAAATTAATTCGCCAAAAAATTTATGAAGGCGCAACTGACGAAGAAATTCGTAAAGATTTAGTAAAAGAATTCGGCAATGACATTTTAGTTTATTCCGACTTTCGCAAAGAAAATTTCCTCCTTTGGCTCCTTCCTGTGATCTCCGCAATTTTGGTACCGCTGTTTTTCATTATTAAAAGATCGAAAAGCTAATTTTATCTTCTCAAATTCAAGTAAATCTGATGCTGCAATATTGTAACTTCTTAACTACGTCTTTGTACTTAAGTTAGCTAACACATTTTTGTAAATCGTGGCTGCCGGTAAATCCGGCGCCACCAGTGATTAGAAAGTTTTTCTTTTTTCTATCCTATCGTTTTAGTTTCTTCATTTTCCGTTACTGCACGAGTCGCACCAATAGGATTAGTACTTGGATTAGGAATTTTGCTTGGAAATTTTTGTCGGACAAGTTCCTCATAAATACCAGGAACGTCTGATATCTTCTTTCCTTTGTAACAAAGAGCTGTTCGCCATACTTGAGCAAAATTTGAAACAGCTTTTGATGGGTCGTTATAAATTGAAGGATCCATGCTAATATCGATACTAGATTCCTCTGCAATTTTTTTAGTAAACTCAATAAGAGCTTTTTGCTCTCTACTAGTTAGTGAGATATCGGTATCTTTTTGAACTGGCCATCTAGTCTTTGAAATACTAAGTTTCTGCCACATAGTTTTATAGTCTCTAGCAGTTGGATTGTTTCCATTATTACTAATTGTTGCTAGTCTATTACTGTAAAGACCTTGTCTAGGATTGAGTTTGACTGCAGCAACACTTTCTGTGAAAGCCCTTGCAGATTGTATCGCATCCCTAACTTGTTGTGTTAATTCATCTGCATTTCCAAGGCAGAATTTTGTTTCTTCAAGTGCTTTGCTACTATCTGTTTGATTTACTTCATCCGAAATTGACAACGTTGGCAAAGGCAAAAGTGTCGAATCTGAGTTATAAGTGAAAGTTATTGTGATAGATTTGTTAAGCGGAGTAGTATATTTGTATGTTTCTGAAGTTTGAC
>JAGKWR010000012.1 GCA_021151765.1 Alphaproteobacteria bacterium | reverse complement strand
ATCTGTTACTCTTTCTGAGGGTACTGAGATGGTTATGCCTGGTGATAATGTTAAGATCACTGTTGAGTTGATTGCTCCTATCGCTATGGAAGAAGGTTTGCGTTTCGCTATCCGTGAAGGTGGCAGAACTGTAGGCGCAGGCGTCGTTTCTAAGATTATTAAGTAATTTTCATTAAGAAGGGATTTCGTAATAAAATTCGGAATCCCTTCTTTTCGATTTTTGAATTGGCTATGAAAATTTTTGCAAAATTATCAGTAATTCTCCTTCTGATTTTGACTTCTAGCTGTGCGTCAACTCATGGTAACTTTATTTCTGAGCACCATGATGCTTGGATTGATGGTTATAGTTCTAAGAGTAATCGTGCAGATAAAGGTTTGTTATTTTGCAGAGCCAATATCAAAGAAGAAGGTCTAGCAGATCCGGTTTGTTACGAAGCTAGATTCGAAGAATATGAAGATGAAAAGGAGCGTGTAACAGAAAAAAAGAAAAAAGAAGAAAGAGCAAAAAAGAAAGAATCTAAAGAACTTCAAACCTCTTCTGAAAAAGAAGCGGCAAAAGAAGGTAAAGATTCCAAGTAGTATAGGAGCGTAGCTCAATTGGTAGAGTAGCGGTCTCCAAAACCGTTGGTTGGGGGTTCGATTCCTCTCGCTCCTGCCACCTATTTAACTCAAATTTGGATTTAAATTTTGAAAGCACTGAGTTTTTTTAAAGATGTTATTGATGAGCTGAAGAAACTTCATGTTCCATCAAAAAGAGAAACTTATATAACAACAGTAACCATATTGGTAACTATTACGGTTGTTTCTGTGATGATCCTGTTTGCAGACTTTATTATTTCAAAAATTATTGGAATTATTTTCGGATTATAAAAAATTTAATAAATATACCTCGATGAGCACGAACGAAAATAAATGGTACATATTAAACGTAATGGCTGGCCAAGAAAATAAGGTCGCTTCTGATATTAAATCTATGATTATGCGCGGAGCTCTCGGTGGATATGTTACCGATGCAATTGTTCCTGCAAAACAAATAGTTAAAATTAAAAAAGGACAGAAGGTTCAAGAAGCTCAGAAACTTTTCCCTGGCTATGTGTTTATAAATGCTAACATCAGTTCTGAAGCTTATAACTTGATAAACTCAATTCCTAAAGTGATGGGGTTCTTGGGTGGTAAAAATAATCCAGAAGCAGTTTCCGATGTTAAGATGCAAGAAATATTGAATGCTTCTAATGATCAAGCTTCTGATAATAAGAATGTTGTATTCGAACTTGGAGAAGTTTTAAATGTGATTGAAGGACCATTTGAATCTTTCTCTGGAGCTGTCGAGGAGTATGATGCTGAAAAACAAAAAGTTAAAATTTCAATATTAATATTTGGTCGTGCTACTTCCGTCGAACTTGATGTAAGTCAAGTTGAGAAAGTTTCGTAAGATTCGTTTATCAGTGTTGTCGAAATTTTTTGTAAAAATAATTTGCAAGTTATTTTTACAAAACTAACTTTCCGCGCCTCGCAAATATCAGGTGATGCTCCTTGGCCTTGCGGAATCAATAAATAAAGCTTCTAAACAGTATCAAAAGTATAAAATAACTCATTATGTCTAAAAGCAAAAAAGAAGTTTTGGGCCTGATCAAATTGCAGGTCCCAGTGGGAAAGGCTAATCCAGCTCCTCCAATTGGTCCGGCTTTGGGTCAAAAAGGTTTGAACATCATGGAATTTTGTAAGCAATTCAATGCTATGAAATTCGAATATGAAGGTGGAACTCCAATCCCAGTTACAATTACAGCCTACAAAGATAAATCTTTTACTTTCACAACTAAGAATCCCCCGGTTTCTTATTTGATTATGAAAGAGATCGGTTTACAAAAAGGCTCATCAAATCCTGGTAAAGATACCGCTGGCAAGATTACAACGGCTCAGATTCAAAATGTCGCTAAGAAAAAAATGGTCGACATGAATGCAACAAGTCTTGAGGCTTGTGCCCAAATGGTCAGAGGTTCTGCTATTTCTATGGGTTTAGAGGTGGTTGAATAATTATTGTAGGCTAAGAAAAAAATGACAAAAAATATTAAAAATATTGAGAAATACTCTGCCGCAAACCTTGAAGAAGGAATCAAAAAAATTCAAGAACTTGCAGCTGCAGCTCAGCGCAAGTTTGTAGAATCTGTTGATTTGGCAGTGAATTTAGGAATTGACGCTAAGCAATCTGATCAAGCTGTTAAAGGTTCTGTTCTCTTGCCTAATGGCTCTGGTAAAAAAGTAAAAGTAATAGTTTTTTGTGCAAATGATGCACAAAGAGATGCTGCTTTGAAAGCTGGTGCTTCTATGGCTGGTTTAGAAGATCTAGTTGCTAAAATTGAAGGTGGCTTTTTAGATTTTGATTGCTGTGTAGCTACTCCAGATGTTATGCAAAAAATCAGTAAAGTTGCCAGAAAATTAGGACCGCGTGGTTTGATGCCTAGCCCTAAAAATGGTACAGTTACTCCTGACGTTGAAAAGGCAGTTTCAGAAGCTTTGAAAGGTAAGGTTAACTTCAAGAACGACAAAGCTGGCACAGTACATTGTTTAGTTGGAAAAGTTGATTTTGATACACAAGCTTTAGTCGAAAATGCTAAAGCCATTATCAAGGCAATAAAAGACGCTAAACCAGAGGCTTCAAAAGGAAAGTTTGTAAAACAATTCTATTTGAATACCACTATGGGCCCATCTGTTCAGATCGCCATCGATAGTTTGTAATTAAATCTTTAAGACGATGAATAAAAATCAAAAAGCAGAACTAGTTTCTCAGCTAAAAGACAATCTAACAAGTGCAGTCTTTGTTGCTGTCGTTCACTACAGAGGTATGAGCGATAAGCAACTTTATGATATGAGGGTTGCTCTTAAAGCCAAAGATTGTGGTATGAAAATCGCCAAAAATACTTTGGTTAAGGTAGCAGTTAAAGGAACTGACCTTGAAATTTTGACTCCTCATTTGAGTGGTCCAACCGCAATTCTTTATTCGCAAGACTTGATTGCTTTGTCAAAAGTAGTTTCTGATTTTGCTAAAGAAATAGACGTCCTAAAAATTAAAACAGGATATCTAAACAAAGCATTGGTTGCTGAAAGCACGATCAATGATTTAGCAAAACTTGGATCTTTGGAAGAAGTTCGTGCTTCATTCATTGGCAAGTTGAAAGCTGCACAGTCTAACTTCGTGAGAATTATTCAAGCTCCTGAAGCCGGACTTGCTTCAAATTTCCAAAGTTAATCTCTTGGTAAAAAAATTAATAATCTTTCTAAATAACAAATTAATAGGAAAACAATGACTACTAATCTTGATCAAATTACAGAAACCTTATCTTCCCTTACAGTTCTTGAACTTGCTGAATTAAGCAAAAAATTAGAAGAAAAATGGGGTGTTACTGCTGCATCTTTCGCTCCAGCTGGTGCTGCTGCTCCTGCCGCTGCCGCTGCAGAAGTTAAGGATAAATTCGAAGTTGTTTTAGTTGCTGCTGGTGACAATAAAATCAACGTAATTAAAGAAGTTCGTGCAATTACTGGTCTTGGCTTGAAAGAAGCTAAAGATTTAGTTGAAGGAGCTCCTAAAACATTAAAATCTGATGTTCCAACTGCTGAAGCAAATGAAATGAAGAAAAAGCTTGAAGCAGCTGGTGCTAAAGTTGAATTGAAGTAGTTTTTACTTCCACAAAAGCCAATCCACCAAGTAAAGTGGTGGATTGGCTTTTTGTCGTTCTTACAACTAAACGACAACATTAATCTTTCTCGTTCTCCCTCGTCAAAAATTTGACTAATAAAAAAGAGGTTTATTCCAGGTGACCCAGACTCGTAATTTTGATCAAGCTCTTTTCAGAAAAAGCTTTGGAAATAGCAAAGATAGAGAGGCTATTCCATATCTTATATCTCTTCAAAAAGAATCTTATGAAAAATTCTTACAGGCGAATGTAGCCCCAGAAAAAAGAGAAAATATAGGGATACAATCCGTTTTTAATTCGTTCTTCCCTTTAACGGACTCTGCAGGAAGAGTTACACTAGAATTCGTTAGCTATTCTTTAGGCACTCCTAAGTACGAAGCGCGCGAGTGTTTGTCAGCTGGCAGAAGTTTTTCTTCTCCAATGCGTGCCCAATTACGTTTAATCTTATGGCATCAAGAAGAAGGTAGTGAAGTAAAAGAAATCCGTTCAATTAAAGAGCAAGAAGTATATCTTTGTGATGTTCCTTTGATGACAGAAACAGGAAGTTTTATTATTAATGGTGCAGAAAGAGTTATTGTATCACAGATGCGTCGTGCACCAGGTGTGTTTTTTGATAGCGAAAATGCTAAATTATCAGGTTCTAAATCTTATACCGCTAAAATCATTCCTCATATTGGCTCATGGTTGGACTTTGAATTTGATAGCAAAGATATTTTGTATTTCCGTGTAGATAAGAAAAGAAAAATTCCAGTTTCTTCGCTATTACGTGCTATTGATATGAGCGCTGAAGAAATTATCAAAACTTTTTATGGTTCTATTGATGCTTTCATTACCAAAAATGGTTGGGCTACTTCTTTTGATCCAGAAGTATTCTTAGGGAAAAAGTTGCCTTACGATTTAGTTTGTGCCGATACTAAAAAAGTAATGGTAAAAGAAGGAACAAAATTAAACCGTAAAGCAGTTGAAAAACTAAAAGAAGAAAAGTTCCAAAACTACTTATTAACCGATGAAGTTTTATTGGGATTCGTTGTTGCTCAAGACTTAATAGATAACGATACTGGTGAATTGCTATTAGAAGCCGGAAGCATTTTAACTCCGGAAAGTTTGGAAATTTTACAAAAGTTAAATTTCAAAAATGTTGCTGTAGTTAACCCAAGTAAGTCTGATATTGGTCCATACTTGTATAATACAATGTTGGTAGATAAGAACCAAAATCAAAAAGATGCTTTATTTGATATCTACAAAGCTATCAGACTTGGAGAAGCACCTTCTTCCTTAGAAGTTGCTAAAAATTATTTTGATAATTTATTCTTCTCAGATGCCAGATATAACCTGTCTGACGTTGGTAGAATGAAGATGAATCACAGATTATCTTTAAATATTACAAAAGAAACTCTGCACTTGACTCATCATGATGTGAAGCAAACTATTAAAATTCTCAGCCTAATCAAACACAATGATTTGAAAACTGATGATATCGATAACTTAGCTAACAGACGCGTGCGTGCAGTGGGTGAATTGGTTGAAAACCAATTAAGAGTAGGTATGTCAAGAATTGAAAAATCGATCATTGAAAAAATGAATTCGGTTGAAGTAGACACTATCATGCCTCAAAGCTTGATTAATGCCAAACCTTTAATCACAGCTGTTAAAGACTTCTACGCAACTTCACAGTTGTCTCAATTTATGGATCAAACTAATCCATTAGCTGAAGTAACTCACAAAAGACGTTTATCTGCATTAGGACCTGGTGGTTTGACTCGTGAGAGAGCTGGTTTTGAAGTGCGTGACGTTCATTCAACTCACTACGGCCGTATTTGTCCTATTGAAACGCCAGAAGGTCCAAATATTGGTTTGATTAACTCTTTGGCAACATATGCAAGTGTTAACGAATATGGTTTTATTGAAACTCCATATCGTAAAGTTGTAAAAGGTCGTGTTACAGATGAAATTGAATATTTGTCTGCTCTAGCGGAAGTTGATTTCGTTATTGCGCCACCAATTACAAATATTGATGAGAAAGGTAACATCAAAGACGAATTAGTAAATTGTCGTAAAAATGGTGAATTCGTTATGATGACGCCAGATAAAATCGACTATACTGACGTTTCTACTAAACAAATCGTTTCGATTGCTACAACTCTGATTCCATTCTTGGAAAATGACGATGCGAACCGAGCATTGATGGGTGCGAACATGCAGCGTCAGGCTGTTCCGTTGTTGCGTCCTGATGCTCCTGTTGTAGGGACTGGTATGGAAGCAGTTATCGCTGCTGACTCTGGTGCTGCAGTCAAAGCGTTTAAAGACGGTGTGGTTAAGTTTGTCGATTCTTCAAAAATTGTTGTTGAATCAGTTGATGAGAACGGTCCTTCGGTTGAAGTCTATGGTTTGAAAAAATACGTTAGAACTAACCAAGACACTTGTATTAACCAAAGACCCACTGTTTCTCTAGGACAACAAGTTAAAGCCGGTCAAATTATTTCTGATGGCCACTCAATAGCTGATGGTGAAATTGCTTTGGGTAAAAACGTTCGAGTAGCTTTCATGCCTTGGAATGGATATAATTTTGAGGACTCTATCATTATCTCTGAAAAATTATTATCTAACGATACTTTCACTTCTATCCATATTGAAGAGTTAGAAGTAGTTGCAAGAGACACTCGTTTAGGGCCTGAAGAGATCACTCGTGATATTCCAAATGTTAGTGAAGAAGCTTTAGCAAAACTTGACGAAGAAGGTATAATTCATATTGGTGCAGAAGTTAAACCAGGAGATCTATTGGTTGGTAAAACAACTCCTAAATCTGAATCTCCAATGACTCCAGAGGAAAAACTTTTAAAAGTTATCTTCGGTGAAAAAGCTTCTGACGTAAAAGACTCTTCACTCTACGCTTCTACTGGTATCAGTGGTACTGTTGTTGATGTAAAAGTTTATTCACGCAAAGGTATCGAAAAGGACGAAAGATCTGTTTACATCGAAATGCAGCAGATTGAAGAGTTAGCAAAAAGCAAAGATCTAAGAGTGTCTTTCTTGGAAGACTCTATTAAAGGAGCCCTAGTAGAACTTTTTGCTGGAAAGAAATTAACCAGCAATGTTGATAAAATTAAATCAAAAGCAAAGTTAGAAATTTCTGAACTTGAAACTTTGAGCAAAGCTCAACTAGTGAAAATTGTAGTTGATGATGCTAAATCTATGGATAAAGCAGAAAAACTAATCAAATCACACAATAAACAAGTTTCTGAAATTGAGAAAGATTTTAACGAAAAAGTAGCTCGTATCAAAGCTGGTGATGAATTAGGACAAGGTGTTTTGAAAATCGTAAAAGTTTACGTTGCTTCAAAATATAGATTGCAGCCAGGCGATAAAATGGCTGGACGCCATGGTAACAAAGGTGTCGTTTCTAAAATCGCTCCAGTTGAAGATATGCCTTACTCTGCAGATGGAGAGCCAGTGGATATTGTATTGAATCCTCTTGGTGTACCTTCTCGTATGAACGTTGGTCAAATTTTGGAAACTCACTTAGGTTTTGCTTCGAAAGAAATAGGAAAGCAGATCGCTCAACTTTTAGATCAGGCTTCTGAGAAAAAAGCAGAGTTCGTAAAACAGCTGAGAGAAAAAATATTATCAGTTTATAATTCAGATTCTGAAATTGCGAAAATCAACTCTTTCAATGAGGATGAGCTAATTTCCTTTGCTTCTAAGTTGAAAAAAGGTGTTCCATTTGCAACTGGAATTTTTGAAGGTGCTAAAGAAGAATATATCACTAAATTGATTGAAGCTACTGGTGCTGACAAATCTGGTCAAACTGAATTATTCGACGGCAAAACTGGTGAAAAGTTTGATCGTAAAGTCACTGTTGGATATATTTACATGCTGAAATTACATCACCTTGTTGATGATAAGATTCATGCTCGTTCGATTGGTCCATACAGTTTGATTACGCAACAGCCTTTGGGTGGTAAATCACACTTTGGTGGTCAGCGTTTCGGTGAAATGGAATGTTGGGCACTTCAAGCTTATGGTGCTGCTTATTCGTTACAAGAAATGCTTACTGTTAAGTCAGATGACGTGGTTGGTAGAATTAAAATCTACGAGTCAATCATTCAAGGTAACCAAAACTTTAATTGCGGTATTCCTGAATCATTCAACGTTATGATTAAAGAAGTACGTTCGCTTGGTTTAAATATCGAGTTGGTAGAAAAATAAAAAAATCCTCGCACCATAAAAAGTGCGAGGTCACGCTTTTAAAGCGACTTAAAGAATAAAGTTTAAACAAAAATAAAATCCTCATGTCACTAGCAGGAACTTCTTCACACGGTCTATTAAGCTTAAATTCAAATAGCTCTGTTGATCTTTTGGACTTCAATGCCATTAAAATTTCAATCGCTGATCCAGATAAAATTAGATCTTGGTCTTTTGGTGAAGTAACTAAGCCAGAAACTATTAATTATCGTACCTTTAAACCAGAAAGAGATGGTTTGTTTTGTGCCAGAATATTTGGTCCAATCAAAGATTACGAATGTCTGTGCGGCAAATATAAACGCATTAAGTATAAAGGGATTGTTTGTGAAAAATGCGGTGTTGAAGTTACTTCTTCAAAAGTTCGTCGTGAAAGAATGGGACATATCGAGCTTGCTGCCCCTATTGCTCACATTTGGTTTCTAAAATCTTTGCCTTCTCGTATTAGTGCAATTCTTGGTTTGACTCTCAAATCACTTGAGAAGGTTATTTATTTCGAATCTTACATTGTAACTGATGGTTTGATGTCACCTTTGAAAGATGGTACTATTTTGACTGAAGATGAATATTCTAAATATCAGCAAGAGTACGGATACGGAAGTTTTGCCGCTGAAATGGGTGCTGAAGCTATTCAAAAATTATTAGCAAAACTTGACTTAAAAAGAACGCAAAAAGAATTGCGTGAAGATTTGGTTGTTCAAACTTCTGAATTAAAAAAAGAAAAAATTGTTAAAAGATTAAAACTAGTAGAACAGTTCTTAGAGTCTGGCAATAGTCCAGCTTGGATGATCATGAATGTTTTGCCTGTTATTCCACCTGATATTCGTCCTTTGGTCATGTTGGATGGTGGACGTTTTGCTACTTCTGATTTGAACGAATTGTATCGTCGTGTTATCAATCGTAACAATCGTTTGAAACGTTTGATGGAACTTGGTGCTCCAGAAATCATCATCAAAAACGAGAAGCGCATGTTGCAAGAATCAGTAGATGCTCTTCTTGACAATGGTCGTTCTGGTGCTGTAGTTAAAAACTCTAACAAGAAACCTTTCAAGTCACTGTCTGACATGTTGAAAGGTAAGCAAGGTCGTTTCCGCCAGAACCTTCTTGGTAAGCGTGTGGACTATTCTGGTCGTTCCGTAATCGTAGTGGGTCCAGAATTAAAGTTGCACCAATGCGGTTTGCCGAAAAAAATGGCACTAGAGTTGTTCAAACCTTTTATTTATTCGAAATTAGAACTTTACGGAAAATCTCCTTCGATCAAAGTTTCGAAAAAAATGGTCGAGGCAGAAAGATCAGAGGTTTGGGATATTCTAGATGAGGTTATTAAAGAGCATCCAGTTCTTCTAAACCGCGCCCCAACTCTTCATAGACTTGGTATTCAAGCTTTTGAACCAGTTTTGACTGAAGGTAAAGCTATTCAACTTCATCCACTCGTTTGTTCTGCCTTTAACGCCGACTTCGACGGTGACCAAATGGCGGTTCACGTTCCTTTGTCAATTGAGGCACAAGTTGAAACACGAGTTTTGATGATGTCTACAAACAATATTTTGAGCCCTGCTAACGGTAAGCCAATTATTGTTCCATCTCAAGATATTATTCTCGGTTTATACTATATCACAATGGAAGGTCAGGATTTCGCTTCTGCTAAATCTCGTCCAATCTCTGACATGTTTGAGCTTGAGCATGCACTTCAAAACGGCATGTCATTGCATGACAAAATCCTTTATCGCTTCATGGTGAAAGATAAAGATGGCGAAAGATATTTCAAAAAAGTCGAAACAACTCCTGGTCGTGTAATACTTTTCAATAACTTACCAAGCATGATGAAGAGCGATTTATCAATCGTTAACAATGTCATGACTAAAAAAGCTGTTACCAACTTGATTGATACAGTTTATAGAAATTGTGGACAAAAAGAGACGGTAATGTTCTGTGATCGTATCATGGCACTTGGTTTCAAAAATGCATGTCGTGCTGGTATTTCTATCGGTAAAGATGACATGGTAATTCCTGATTCTAAGCACAAAAACATTGGCGAATCTTTCGAGAAAGTTAAAAAGCTCGAAAAGCAATATCGTGAAGGTTTGATTACAGCTGGTGAAAGATACAACAAAGTTATCGACGAGTGGACTCACTGTACCGATAAAATTTCGAAAGAGATGATGAAAAACATCTCTTCTTTCTCAAGCCCTGTAAAAGCTAACTCAATCTTTATGATGGCTGATTCTGGTGCGAGAGGTTCTGAAAGCCAAATCAAACAGGTAGCTGGTATGCGTGGTTTGATGGCGAAGCCGTCAGGTGAAATTATTGAAACTCCAATCGTTTCTAACTTCAAAGAAGGTCTGAATGTTTTGGAATACTTTATTTCTGCCCACGGTGCCCGTAAAGGTTTGGCAGACACGGCTTTGAAAACCGCAAACTCTGGTTACTTGACTAGAAGATTGGTTGACGTTTCACAAGATTGTATTGTTACGGAAGAAGATTGCGGTGCAAAAGAAGGTATAATTTTGGAATCTATTGTAGATGACGGAAGAGTAGTATCTTCTTTGGCTGATCAAGCTTTAGGACGTGTTGCAATCGAAGACGTTAAATCTCCAGAAAATAAATTAATTGTTAAAGCTGGAGTTATGATTGATGAGTCTATTGCAGATGCAATCAACCAAGCTGGTGTTAAAACTATCAAATCTCGTTCGGTTCTTACTTGTAAAGCTAAAGAAGGTGTGTGCGTTAAATGTTATGGACGTGATCTTTCAACTGGTAACATCGTAAGTATTGGCGAAGCAGTTGGTGTTGTGGCTGCACAATCAATTGGTGAACCTGGTACTCAGTTAACAATGAGAACGTTCCACATTGGTGGTGCTGCGCAAAGAGGTAGTGAGCAATCATCTATTTCTGCTGTTTCGGAAGGTTTTGTTAAAATTATTGATAAAGGAACTATCGTTAATCGTGATGGTAAAATTATCGTGGTTAGCAGAAACTCAGAAATCATTCTTTGTGATAAAAATCAGCAAGAGATTCATAGCTATAAACTTCCTTACGGTTCAGCAATTTTGCGCAAAAACGGTGAAGTTGTAAACAAAGGTGATCATTTAGCGGAATGGGATCCATATAACATTCCTGTAATCGCAGAAACCAACGGTTTAGTTAAATATAATGATTTAACTGAGAATGTTTCTCTTCGTGAAAAAATCGAAGAATCTACTGGTGTATCAACCAAAATCGTAATTGATTGGAAGCAATACAGCAAACAAGAACTTAAACCAAGACTGTCTTTGACTGACAACAAAGGTGAAGTTTTGAAAGAATATGCACTCTCAGTTAATACGATTATCGGTATTTTAAACGGTGATGAAGTAAAAGCTGGTGACATAATTGCGAGAATTCCAAAAGAATCTTCGAAAACTCGTGATATTACTGGCGGTCTTCCACGTGTTGCTGAGTTATTCGAAGCTCGTAAACCGAAAAATGCTGCTGTAATGAGTGATATTGACGGTCGTGTTGAATTCGGTAAAGATTACAAAACTAAGCGTCGTATTTTGGTTAGATCTGAAGATGCCTCAATTGAACCAGTTGAGTACTCTTTCGCTAAAACTAAACACTTGTTTGTGGGTGAAGGAGATCATGTGAAAAAAGGTGACATCTTAGTTGATGGTAACCCAGTTCCGCACGACATTTTGCGTATCCAAGGTATGCAAGCTTTCACTAACTATATGGTAAACGAAGTACAAAAGGTTTACCGTATGCAAGGTGTAAAAATTGACGACAAGCACATCGAAGTTATTTTGACCATGATGTTGAAACGTGTTGAAGTTACTAACTCTGGTGACACAACCTTGTTAGTTGGTGAATATATTGATCGTGACGTATTTGAAGAAATTAATTCAAAAATGATCGCACAAAAAATGAAACCAGCTCAATGTTCTCCAGTATTGCTTGGTATTACTAAAGCATCGTTGCAAACCAAGTCTTTCATTTCAGCTGCTTCATTCCAAGAAACTACAAGAGTTCTAACTGACTCAGCGGTTCAAGGTAAATATGATGATTTGAGAGGTTTGAAAGAAAACATTATCGTTGGACGATTAATTCCTGCAGGTACTGGTTTATTGGCGAGCAAATATCGCAAAATTGCCAGCCAAGAAAGAAATGCTGAATTAGAATCAGCATCTTCGGAAGAAGTTGTTGAAGCTTAATTTATAAGCTAAAAAAAGGGGGCTCGAAAGGGTCCCCTTTTTTATTGAATGCGCTTATTTTTTTAATGCGAGTTTAAATATCGCAACTCAGAAACACTTCCACTTCTATCGATAGTCATTTTTATCAGATATGTCTGAAAATTTTTTTGCAAAATTTAAAAAAAATCGTCGCGGCTATTTTTCGTTTATAATTTTTGTAACTATCTTTGTTTTAAGCCTTTTTGCTGAGTTTATCGCAAATGATAAACCTCTGATCGTAAGATTTGATGATCATTTTTATTTCCCAATTTTACAGAATATTAGTGAGAAAAAATTAGGAGGAGAGTTTGAAACTCGCGCTGATTTTCGGGATCCTGAAATCAGAGAATTAGTTGAAAAAAATGGTTGGATGATTTTTCCATCAATTCCGTTTTCTTATGACACAATCAATTTGTCTATTGAAACCCCAGCACCTTCAGCCCCAACAACACAAAATTTACTTGGTACAGATGATAATGGGCGTGATGTTTTAGCCCGTGTAATTTATGGTATTAGAATCTCGCTAATATTTGGTTTAATATTAGCGTTTTTAAGTGCTTTAATCGGAATTTGCGCTGGTGCTGTTCAAGGATATTTTGGTGGCTTGGTTGATCTTATTTTCCAGCGTATAATCGAGATTTGGTCGAGTATGCCTACTCTATTTTTGCTAATAATCTTATCGACAGTTTTGGAGCCAGGATTTTTTACATTATTACTGATAATGTTAATTTTTGGCTGGATGTCGATGGTTTCTGTGGTACGAGCTGAATTTTTGCGTTTACGTAACTTTGACTTTGTTAAAGCCAGTAAAGCTTTGGGTGCTTCAAATCGTCGTATAATTTTCAAACATATTTTACCAAATGCGGCTCCATTAATAATAGCTAACTTACCATTTCTAGTAAGTGGATCGATTGTCACTTTGACATCACTTGATTTTCTTGGTCTTGGTATGCCAATTGGGTCACCATCTTTGGGAGAGTTACTGGCACAAGGTAAGAATAATATTAATGCTTATTGGCTTGGAATTACAGGATTTGCAACAGTAACGATAATTTTGACTTTATTAGTTTTCATTGGTGAGGCAGTACGAGACGCGTTTGATACTCGTAAATATTGAGATGAAAAATTGTAGACTTTTTGCTGTCAAAAAATAATTTTCGCCCCTCCAAAATTCACGTTCAAAATTCATATCCAAAAATTTCTTAACAACTGATAATTTAAACATGCCAATTGAAATTCTGATGCCTGCTCTTTCACCAACAATGAAAGAAGGAAACCTTGCGAAATGGGTTAAAAAAGAAGGTGATAAAATTAAAGCCGGTGAAGTAATTGCTGAAATTGAAACTGACAAAGCAACTATGGAAGTTGAAGCAGTTGACGAAGGAACTTTGGGTAAAATTTTAGTTGCAGAAGGCACGGAAAATGTTGCTGTAAATAGCTGTATCGCTCTTCTTTTGGAAGATGGTGAAGATAAAAAAGCTGTGGAAAATTACGCTGTAAAATCAGCAGCTCCAAGCGCAGAAGTGAAAAAAGAAGAAGTTAAAGCCGCTGTTTCAGCTCCGGCTGCTCCAACTTTCGTAGCTGCTGCTCCTGCTCCAACTAACACAAGTTTCTCTTCTTCTACAAAAGCTAGCCCATTGGCAAAAAGAATCGCTAAAGAAGAAGGAGTCGCAATCTCTCAAATTCAAGGAACAGGGCCGCATGGTCGTGTGATTAAAGATGATGTTTTGGATTTCTTGAAAAGCGGTGGCGCAAGAGCCGGTGTTGTTCGTCGTAATCCACAAGAATTTTACGCACTTAAAAATAACAATATGCGTAAAGTTATTGCGCGTCGCTTGTTAGAATCTAAACAAACTGTTCCTCATTTTTATTTGTCTTGTGAGTTGAACATCAACAAACTTATGGAACTACGTGCTGCTTTGAATGAAGTGGCTCCGCAAGATGAAAATGGTAATCCAGAATATAAAATTTCGGTTAATGATTTGATCATTAAAGCTACAGCGATGGCATTGAAAAAAGTTCCAGAAGCCAACTCTGCGTGGACTGATGAGGCAGTTTTAGTCTATAATAACGTTGATATTTCAATGGCTGTGGCGATTGACGGTGGTTTGATTACTCCGATTATCAAAAATGCTGATCAAAAAACTATTCAAGCTATTTCAAAAGAAGCGAAGCAATTAGCGAAAAAAGCGCGTGATGGCAAGTTACAACCAGAAGAATTCCAAGGTGGTTCATTCTCAATTTCAAACTTGGGAATGTTCGGTATCGACAATTTCGCTGCAATTGTTAACCCGCCACAAAGCTGTATTTTGGCAGTGGCGCGTGCTGTGGAAAAACCAATTGTGGAACATGGTCAAATCAAAATTGCCAGCATGATGAATGTCACTTTATCTTCTGATCATAGATCAGTTGATGGTGCAGTTGGCGCTGAGTTTTTGAAAGCTTTGCGTCGTTACATCGAACATCCAATTTTGATGGTGTTGTAATTTTTCGGACTAATTAATTGCAATTAACTGTTCCTAATTTAATTTTTTGCGGAGTTTAGAAAAAACTCTGCAAAACCATTCAGTTCTAAATCCAAGAACAACAATTTTTTATTTTTTATGATTAAAGCTATCGAACTAATTGTCGTTGTCACTTTGATGATTTTTTCATTCGTCGTTGGTGTAAAATATTCTGAAAGTGTTAAAAATCACGCAGGTTGGTTATTTGAAACCAAAGAAGAAGAAGTTGACCTTCCAGATTTGACTAACGAAGGAAATCCTGACTCTGCTACTGTATATGACAGTGGTGCGGTGGATAATGGTGACCAAATGCCTCAAGAGCCTGTGGATGGAATTAATACTCCTGAAAATAATGCCGCAGAATCTTCTGCTGCGCCAGAAGCTGCAGTTCCATCTACAACAAAATCTCCGGCCAAATCTAAAACCACAACAGTAGCGCCGAAGCAATAAAACTCGCTTCTAAAAAATTAATCACACCACACACAAAACCCAATGAAACACCACGCGACCCTTCTTCTTTTTGTCCTTCCTTTTTTATTCTTTCACGACGCTGCTTGGGCTCTTGATAGTGAATCTGATCGTGAAAAAATCGTTAACGCCAGATCTCGCAAATTTTATCGTTCGAGCCGCGCTATTCAATCTTTGCTACTTTCTGGCAATAAAGATTCTGACTATAACTCTAAATCATTCCAAATTGACTCTCGTTATTATTATCAAAGCGAACGTCAGATGCATGAAGTAAATTTTTTCCACAAAACTAGTTATGCTGATATTTCCAGCAAAACTCCGGGAAAAATGGAAAAGAAAAGTGAAGAATACGACTTAATGTTGTCAAATAAGTTTATGCTAGGGCAGAGTAAAAATTACGGCGTTTTGTACAATCGTGTAAACTATGATGAATTATCTAGCTATTACTACGATATGCGCACGGCAGGAGGATTGGGAAGAATATTTTTTGAAGATAAAATCGAGCTCGATTTAAGTGTTGGTTATATGGATATTAAAAATTCTGGTTCGAAAAGCTTTATTCTACCTTCAATTCGTTTGAATTTCCCAATCACTAAGAACCTTACTTTTACTCAACGAGCTTACTGGTTTTTGGATAATGAAAGTATGGATGACGATGTGCGGACAACTTTGAAATATCGTATAAATAATCGCGTATCTTTAGCAATTAATCACATTTTTGAGCAAAGAAAATATACCAAAGATAATGAATTGAGTAATCAAACGAGGCGTTACTTGTCTTTTGGATTTGTTTTCGATTTACAGTAATTTAGGGCGCTGGAGGTTTGGTGGTCTCAGTATTTTCTTGATTATGTTTTTCTACTTCTTGAGTAAATTCTTCATCCGATAAATTCAGTGCGTTTTTATGAGAAGGTGGTACTCGATGTTCATTGCCGTAAATGTCAATTATCACAATAGAATCATCATCTCCCAAACGAGCTTTTTCTTCAGCAATTCCGCGATTAATTTCTTGTTTGATTTCGTCTAAACCAAACTCTTGTTCAACTTCTTTAAATTGCTTTTTAAGATCGTTGAAAAAGTTTTTAGCACGATAAAAGAGTTTGCCAATAAAATAGGCGATTTCTGGCAAATCTTGCGGTTTGATAAAAATTAAAATTATTACGCAGACAACCAGAAGTTCTGCCAATGAAAATCCAAACATATTTTTAACCGAATCTTCCGGTGATGTAATCCTGAGTTTGCTGATTGGTTGGATTAGTGAAAATTTTGTCAGTCGTGCCGTATTCCACAACTTTTCCCATGTTGAAAAAAGCTGTCATATTTGAAACGCGAGCAGCTTGCTGCATAGAATGCGTAACAATAATGATGGTGAAATTTTCTTTTAACTCATCGATCAATTCTTCAATTTTTGCTGTTGCGATTGGATCAAGTGCAGAGCATGGTTCGTCCATTAAAATTACGTCTGGTTGCACGGCAATAGTTCGAGCGATACATAAACGTTGCTGTTGTCCACCAGAAAGGCCAGTGGCCTGGTCGTTGAGGCGGTCTTTAACTTCATTCCACAAACCAGCACTGGTTAAACTTTTTTCGACAATTTCGTCCAATTCTTTTTTGCTGTTAAACAGACCGTGGATTCTGGCGCCGTAAGCGACGTTTTCATAAATTGATTTTGGAAAAGGATTGGGCTTTTGAAACACCATACCAACAGAAGCGCGCAACATAACTAAATCAAGGTTAGGACGATAAATATTTTCGCCATCCAACGTGATTTCACCTTCAATTCTGCAGCCCAAAACAGTGTCATTCATGCGATTTATGCAACGCAAAAAAGAAGACTTACCGCAACCAGAAGGGCCAATCAGGGCGGTTACGCTGTTTTTTTCAAAATCAAGATTGATATCAAACAAAGCTTGTTTTTGACCATAGAATAGATTGATATTTTTAGCTGAAATTTTGCTGTTCATGATTGATTTTGTAGAGATTGTGAGATCATCTGGACTTGATAAGACATACAATATTTTTTCATTTCTAAAAAAAAACCTTTCTTTGATGAAGAAGATTAAAAAATTTATTCCACGTTCTTTATACGGCCGATTCTTGTTGATAATCATTATTTCAACTTTGGCAGTACAAGTAGTTTCAATCTACGTTTTTTACTACGCGCACATCGACGTAATTAGTAAACATATGGCGCGCAGTGTTATCGAAGAAATGGTATTTGTAAAAAATTCAATCAACAAACCAGGTTATCAAGAGTTGTTAAATGAGCTTTCAATTAACACCGGATTGGAATTTTCTTTCGAAAATCGTCGTCGTTTAAAGAAAAATAAAATTGCCGATTCGGATTGGCGTAAGAGTAAAATTTATGATTATATCAATCCATTGATTGATCCATACAACCGCTTCAAATCTGAGTTGGAAAGCCATGAGTTAGCTCCTTACGAAATTTTTGAAAGTCCGGATTATAGCGATATCCTCATTGTGAAAGTGCAAACCAAACAAGGATTATTGTCTTTTGATGTTCCGGTAAAAAGAATTACCAGTTCAAGCGCGCAAGTATTTACTTTTTGGATGATCCTCAGTTCTTTCTTAGCTTCTTGGGCGGCGATTGTATTTTTCCGTAATCAAATACGGTTTGTACGTGAACTTTCAGATGCGGCTGAAAAATTCGGACGTGGTCAGGATGTGCCTAATTTAAAGCCAGCAGGCTCTGAAGAAATACGTTCTTTGACTATTTCCTTTATCAAAATGAAAGAACGTGTAACGCGTCAAATTGCTCAAAGAACTGACATGTTGTCAGCAGTTTCGCACGATTTAAGAACTCCGCTCACTCGTATGAAACTGCAGCTTGAATTGATGGGTGATGGCGAAGAAATTCAAGATTTGAAAAGCGATGTTGCTGATATGGCTAAGTTGGTTGATGAATATCTCGATTTTTCGCGTTCTGATGATAAAGAAAAAAGTAGTACAGTTTTGATAAAAAAATTCCTCCAAGAAAAAATCATCAAATATTATGCTAAGCTCAACAAACGCATAGATGGTGTAATTGATTTGCCTGATGATTTAGAGGTTCTAATCAAGAGATTAGCCATAAAACGCGCTTTGATGAACTTGATTGATAATGGATTTAATTACGGAAATTCCGTTTCTTTGTCGGCACATTTATCGCATGATAATTTAATCATTAACATTGATGATGATGGCCCAGGTATTCCAGAAAAAGAGCGCGTTAATGTTTTTAAACCATTTTATCGGATTGACAATTCTCGTAACTTAGATAAAAAAACCAATTCCGGCGGCTCTGGCCTTGGTCTGGCAATTACAATGGATGCAGTTACTTCCCATGGTGGTCGTATCGATCTTTCTGATTCTCCGCAAGGCGGACTTCGTGTAACAATTTTTATGCCGATTTAAAACATTCTTACAGATTTTAAGGCGGAAAATAATAGAATTTAAAATGAAAATAACAGTTATTGGCAGTGGATATGTCGGATTAGTTTCGGGCATTTGTTTCGCGAAATTAGGTCATGAAGTTGTCTGTGTTGATAAAGATGCATCGAAAATTTCGGGTTTGCAATCAGGTCTAATTCCAATTTTCGAACCGGGTTTAAAAGAGATGTTGGATGAAGTTGTCGCTGCAAATAAAATCTCTTTCACACTCGACTTAAAATCGGCTCTTCAAGATTCTATCGCTGTTTTTATTGCGGTAGGAACGCCGCAAGATGAAGATGGAAGCGCTGATTTATCCCACGTCTTAGCCGCAGCAAAAGAAATTGCTGAGTTTTCTACTTCATATAAATTGATTGTTACTAAATCTACGGTTCCAGCGGGCACTGGTTATAAAGTCAAAAAATTAGTAAGAACAACTAACCCGGATTTAGATTTTGCGGTGGCGTCAAATCCTGAATTTTTGCGTGAAGGTGCAGCAATTGAAGATTTTATGAATCCAGATCGCATTGTTGTTGGTGTTGAAGATGAAAAATCACGTGAGATTTTTGCCGAAATTTATGCGCAGTTTCCATCGCAAAAATTAATAGTTACTGACATCATAACTGCTGAATTAATCAAATACGCAGCCAATTCTTTTTTGGCGACTAAGATTTCCTTTATCAACGAAATGGCTGATTTGTGCGAAGCGGTTGGTGGTAATATTAAACAGCTTTCTTACGCGATGGGTTTGGATGATCGTATCGGTGCAAAATTTTTGAATCCGGGGCCAGGTTTCGGTGGCTCATGTTTTCCCAAAGATATTTTAGCAATTTTGAACTTTGCTCAAGAAGCGCAAGTTAAATTGTCTTTGATTAGCTCGGTTGTTGATTCTAACAACGTGCGTAAAAATTCGATGATTAATAAAATCGCCAAAGTTTTAGATAATGATCTCGTCGGTAAAAAAATCGCACTTTTCGGTTTGGCTTTCAAAGGCAATACTGATGATATCCGCTATTCGCCAGCAATTCATATTGCCAAAGAATTAGCTAAAAAAGGTGCAAAAATTGCCGCTCATGATTTTGAAGCGATCGAAAATTCTAAACGTGAATTAGGAGAATTCTCTAATATTGAATTTTTCCAAGATCTTTATCAAGCCGCGCAAAATGCCGATGCAATCGTGATTGCGACAGAATGGAAAGAGTATCAAAAAATCGATTTAAGCAAAATTACTACCAAAAAATTTATCGATTTACGCAATTTGTTCGATGCCAAAACCATGCGCGAGTTGGGTTTTGAATATCACTTTGTTGGCGGAAAATAGTTCATTCAAATTTTATCATGATCAAAATCGGAAATATTCAACTTCAAGACAATGTATTGCTGGCGCCGATGTCGGGCGTTACTGATTTGCCTTTCCGTCGTTTGGTAAAATCTTTCGGCGCGCCACTTTTGATTTCAGAAATGATTGCGTCGCGAGCCATGATTTTGCAAACGCGCGAATCGCTCAAAAAATGTCAAAAAGATCCCAATGTTTATCCGCTTTCTGTGCAACTTGCTGGCTGTGAACCTGCAGTTATGGCCGAAGCAGCGCGTTTAAATGAAGATTTGGGCGCTGACGTTATCGACATAAATTTCGGTTGTCCGGTGAAAAAAGTAGTGAACGGTTTCGCCGGGAGCGCTTTGATGAAAGATGAAGATTTGGCAACACGCATCATGGAAGCGGTGGTTAAAGCGGTGAAAATTCCGGTAACAATGAAAATGCGTTTGGGTTGGAATTATGAAAATCTCAACGCGCCGAGTTTAGCCAAAAAAGCAGAAAATGTCGGCATTCAAATGTTGACAGTTCACGGTCGCACACGTTGTCAAATGTACAACGGTAACGCTAATTGGGAGTTGATTTCGCGCACCAAAGAAGCGGTGAAAATTCCCATCATCGCCAACGGCGATATCAAAAATTCGCAAGATGCCAAAAGTGCGTTAGAGCTTTCAAAAGCTGATGGTGTGATGATTGGCCGCGCGGTTTACGGCAAGCCGTGGTTGATTGCTCAAGTTGCTGCGGAATTGAAAGGTGAACAACCAATCGCTACTCCTTCAATTGCTGAACAGAAAAAAATCATTCTTAATCACTTCAATGAAATGATTGATCATTACGGCGAGCAAACCGCGATTCCTCTTGCACGCAAACATATTGGCTGGTATAGCGCCGGCATTAAATCTTCGTCGGAATTTCGCGCTAAAATTAACACAACTCAAGGCGCTGACAATGTTCGTGCTGAGATTGAAAGATTCTACGACAACGCATGTCAAAATTAAAAATTCAACTTGCCCAAATAAACCCCACGGTCGGTGATTTGGCAGGCAACTGTGAAAAAATTATTGCTGAATTCAAAAAAGCCAGCGACGCCCAATGTGATTTGGTGGTCTTCCCTGAAATGATTGTCAGCGGATATCTGTGCGAAGATTTGCTGCAAAAAGAATATTTTATTGATGAAATCGAAGATAAAATTCGCGACATTTTATTGTTAACAAAAAGCTCGGAAACAGCGATTCTATTGAGCGCACCGATTTATGATTTAGGGCGTAAGAACCAAAAAGTTTTACGTAACTCGGCGATTTTGCTTGAAAAAGGTGAAGTAAAACAGCTGATTCATAAAAAAACTTTGCCGAATTACAGCGTTTTTGATGAGAAGCGTTATTTTGAAAATTCTGATCGTGTTTCCACTTTTGAATTTCGTGGCCAAACTTTGGCAGTGTTGATTTGCGAAGATCAATGGGACGCAAAAAATTTATACTTACTTGGGGAACAAGTTTTTGATTTAATCATCTCGCTCAACGCCTCGCCGTATAGTAAAAATAAGCATGAATTACGTCAAAAAGTGATTGGCAATTTTGCCAAAACTTTAAACAAAAATTTGGTTTACGTAAATCAAGTTGGCGCCCAAGATTCTGTGGTGTTTGACGGATCTTCTTTTGTGATGAATGCGGCGGGTGAAATTGTGCTGCAAATGCAAGAATTTACCCAAGATTCTGCGGTTGTAGAAATTGCCAAATCCGGCGAAATTACAATTCCCAATAATCATAATTTTGCTCTCACTTCTAAAGCGAATCGTAATTACCAAGCCTGTGTTTTGGGATTGCAAGATTACGTTTTAAAAAATGGTTTCTCGCAAGTTATTTTGGGAATGTCTGGCGGCATTGATTCCGCTTTGGTTGCCGCTATCGCCGTTGATGCTTTGGGCGCGCAAAATGTTACGCTTTACGCTTTACCAAGTCGTTTTAATTCTGATGAATCGATGAATGATGCGGTGCAATGTGCACAAAACTTAGGTGTAAAATTGGAAGTCATTTCAATCGAAATGCCTTTCAGCGCAATGTTGATGACGATTGATGATATTTCTGATTTGGCGAAAGAAAATTTGCAGTCACGTTTGCGCGGCAACATTTTGATGACAATTTCCAACACAACGGGAGCACTTTTGCTTTCAACCGGCAATAAATCAGAATTAGCAACAGGTTATGCCACGCTTTACGGCGACATGTGCGGCGCGTTCAATCCGATTAAAGATTTATACAAAACAGAAGTTTACGAATTAGCTAAAAATTGTGCGGCAATTCCGCAAAATATTATACAAAAAGCGCCAACTGCGGAATTACGACCAAATCAAAAAGATAGCGACTCGCTGCCGGATTATGCGATTCTGGATCAAATTTTAGCGAAGCTCATTGATGAGCAGCAATCAGTTGCGCAAATAATTAACGCAGGTTTTGCCGCAGATTTAGTGCAAAAAGTCGCCAAACTTTTTTATCAAAGTGAATATAAACGCCGCCAATCTTGCATGGGGCCGCGAGTTTCGGAAATGTCTTTTGACAAAGATCGCCGTTATCCAATAACCAATAAATTCACCAAATAATGTCAGAAAAATTGATTTGCGGCGATTGTTTACACAGCTTTGAAGATACACAAGATCTGGTGAAAAACAGCATCGGCAAAACAATTTTTAAATTCATAATATTTTTACTGCTGATGTTGCCAATGCCGCGCAGTCGCAAAAAATATAAAATGAAGAAAAAATGTGACTATTGCGGAAGTGATTTTATTTTGCCTGATACTCCTCAAAATCGTGAATTTTTACGACCAATCAAGAAACATAATTAAATCTCTGTAATGACTAAAATTTGTCGCTTCGCGCCTTCTCCTACCGGTTTTTTGCACGTTGGTAATATTCGTGCTGCAATCATCAATTATCTTTACGCAAAAAAAGTTGGCGGAAAATTTTTCCTGCGTCTTGATGACACTGACGTCGAAAGAGTGCGCGACGAATATCGTGATATGATTTTAGTCGATATGGACTGGCTTGGTTTGAAGTATGATTTGCTGTTTAAAGAATCAGATCGTCTTGATCGCTATGAAGAAGCGAAAAACCAATTAATTGCCGCGGGCAGACTTTATGAATGCTACGAAACGCCGGAAGAATTGAATTTGCAAAGAAAAGCGCAAATTGCGTCGGGCATCACTCCAATTTACAATCGTGCTTCTTTACAACTTACAGAAGAGCAAAAAGCGAACTTACGAGCTCAAGGTTTAAAGCCGCATTATCGCTTCTTACTCGAAGATAAAATCACTTCTTGGGAAGATAAAATTAAAGGCAAAATTACTTACGAAGGTCGTCATTTCTCTGATCCGGTTTTGGTGCGTGATAATGGTGTGCCGACTTATACTTTCTGTTCCGTAGTTGACGACGTTGACTACAATGTAACTGATATTATCCGCGGCGAAGATCATATCACCAATACAGCAATTCAGATTCAAATTTTTGAAGCTTTGGGCGTTAAAGCGCCGGATTTTTCGCATTTAGCTTTGGTGAAAGCGTCGGAAGGTAAAATTTCTAAACGTGAAGGTGGTTTTGATGTAAAATCTTTGCGCGCTGAAGGTTATGAAGCGATGTCGGTGATTAATTTATTGGCGCAAATTGGTACTTCAGATGGCTTGAAAATTCACAAAAATTTCGATGAATTAGTTGCGGAATTTTCGTTTTCGAAATTTTCGAAATCTGCAACTAACTATGACATTTCTGAGTTGACAAACATTAACCAAAAATTGTTGCAAAAGTGCGATTTATCTGACGTTAAAGCATCTTTGGATAAGATCGGTCTAGGTGAAATTGAAGCGCCATTTTTTGATTGCATGAAGCAAAATATCGTTTTTTTGAGTGAGCTAAAAGTTTGGTGGGAAATTTGTAAAAAAGAGTTTCGTTACGCCAATAAAAATGAAGACAAAGAATTCTTACAACTCGCCGCTTCTCTATTGCCGCAAGATACTTCTGACATTAACTGCTGGCAAATTTGGCTCGATAAAATCAAAGCGAATACAACACGCAAAGGTAAGGAATTATTTATGCCAATCCGCTTGAGTTTGACTGGTTTTGAGCACGGGCCAGAATTGAAATTTTTAGTAAATTTCATCAGCCGTGATGAGATTTTGAAAAGATTAGCAAACTAGCTCGAGATTTTTTCGAGCTGTTTGAATTGACCATCAATGTAGGCACCATCTTCTACAGACAAGGTGCCATATTCGATTACGCCAGTAATTTTTGCGCGGCTAGAAATGCTCACATTCTTGGCGCGAACATTACCATTGAAGCGTCCGCGTATGTTTAAAGAATCAGCAATAACTTCACCTTCGATTACTCCTTCTTCACGTAATATCACGGAGTTACCGTGAATTATGCCGCGAATATTACCTTCAATTTCCAGCGATCCAGTTCCTAAAATATTGCCTTCAATTTTTAGATCTTTGGCGATGATGGTTGGTGTGGACTTAAAGTTATGAGCAATTTGACTTAAGTTTTTTGGAATTGAACCTTCGTTGCTTTCGTTTTTTGTAATGTTGAGGAATGTAGATTTGATATCACTAGCTATTGACATATTTTACCGCTTTTACGTCTTTAAATAAAGTATCTCCTGCTTCTATAAATTTTTTAGGATTTAGAGGAGTATTTCTGTATCTTACTTCATAATGTAAGTGTGAACCTGTGCTGCGTCCAGTGTTACCTTGAATTGCTATTACTTCGCCTTTTTTAACTATTTGTCCTTCGTGAACTTTAACCGAAGCTAAGTGTCCGTAGCGCGTTGTGATACCGAAACCATGATCAATCACAATAGCATTGCCGTAACCGCTGAAAGGACCAGCCATTACTACTTTACCATTTGAAGGGCTGATAATTTTTTCATTAGCAGGTCCTGCGAAGTCTAGACCTTTATGAGAGGCGTGAGAACCAGTGATTGGATCAACTCTTCCTCCAAAACCACTCGAGATATAATAGTTACGCATTGGTCGAGAGAAAGGCATAACTTTAACCAATCTTTCCAATATTTTTAAACGTTCTAGATCGCTAACAAACTCGGCTTTTTCTAACTGTTTTTCTAAAGCATCTTCTTGCGAGTAAGGAATATTAGCGTCAATTGCATCAACTTCTCCGATTGGACCACCTTGTTTGCCACGCAATTCTTTTTTGCTGTTGAGAGATATTACTTTTTCTATTTCTTTTCTGGTTTTGTTGGAAGATTTGGCGCCAGTTTTCAAATTTAATCCAGTCAGGCTTATAGCATTTTCAATCTTATTAATACGAGTGCGGGCAAAAGAATGAATATCAGCAATTATGTAATTTGTATCACGAATTTCATTTAATGTGTGTTGATCATCATTTGAAAGTTGATCTTCCTTTACGTTTTTCGGCGTTTTTAATTTAGGTTTTTCTTCGTCGCTAACTTTATGATTCGTGCTACCAGTGACGGAAATTAGGTAGTCATTAATTTTGCGAAGTTTTTCATTAGTTTCGTTAAATTCTTCGCGGAAATAATTATTGGCAGCTTGCAGTCTTTTTATTTCTTCGGCTTTTTCATCAAGTATGTCACCGTAATAAATTGACTGGTTGAACATATTGTAAACCCAAGCAAAAAATAGCACGATACATATTTGTACAATGGGACCTAACGTGATGCTGCGGATTTTCTTTTTGGTAACGAATAGGATTGTTCTTTTAGCGAAAATGAATCTGTAAGTTTTAACAATAATTTTGAGCAGCACTATGCCAAAGCTAGATAGTACTGATAGGGCTTTTTTCTTTAATAGATAACTTCTGTTCATTTGATGGGTGTTGGTTTGCTATCTGAGATTCTGGTTATGGAGTTAATAGAATCGTTGGCAGGGTTTTTTAAGTTACGTTTAATTTACAACCAATCTCTTTATAATTTTTTAAGTGAGGTGACATCATTTTTTCCAAAAGAAGGAATGTCAAGTTTTTATTAGAAGCGGTGCTTGACTAAAAAAAAGTCAAACCTAGGATGCGCGGCCCTTTGATTCCCTTCACATAAAAAAATTTAAGCAAGGTATAGAATGTCTAAAGCTAAAACCAAAGCTGTTGCTCCTGAAACTACTGGCGACAAGCACCCAAAACAACATTTGGTAAATGTTGTGATGACTGATAAAAAAACTCAATTTCAAATTCTTACAACTTGGGGTAAAGAAGGTGACACTTTGAGATTGGACGTTGATCCAAAAAATCACCCAGCATGGCAAGATAAAGGCCAAAGCTATGTTAACGCTAATGACGAAAGAGTTACTAAATTCAAAAGCAAATTTGGTAATTTTGACGTTTTTGCTGACAAAAAATAGTTGTGTCTAAAAAGATTCTCTGTCTTTCAGGATGGGGTCAGAAGTTCGATTCGTTAGAATTTATTTTTAACGAATCGAACTTCGACCCCATTTTTTTTGCTCAAGCGCAGTCGCTTGATTACTCTTCGTATCGTGATGTTGAAGAATTTTTTGCTGATGTTGCTTCGCAAAATTTAAATCCAGATATTTTGATTGGTTGGAGTTTAGGTGGTCAGTTGGCTTTGCGTCTAATTGAGCGTAAAATTATTACTCCACGACTTTTGATTTTAATCGCTCCACCATTTCAAATGGTCAAATCAGAAAAAATTATGGCGGCGATGACACAAAATACTTTTGCCGAATTCCGCGCTAATTTGATCAAAGCGCCAAGTCAAACGATGAAACAATTCTCGATTCTAACGGCGATGAATGATCGTCACGCTTCCGAAATTGCCCGTAATTTAGACATTAATGATAAAAATTTTGACGGACTAATTTATTGGCTAGATGAGCTAAAAAGATTTTCTTGTTTCGATTTAGATTTCTCAAAAACGCCACGCACTTTGTTTTTCCAAGGCGCGGGCGATATGATTGTGCATTCTTCACAAGCTGAATATTTCAAAGAACGAATTGTTAATTTTCGTTTGGAAGTTTTTAAAAATTGCGGTCACGCGCCACAATTAAGCAATTGTACGAGCAACTCGTAAAATTCGGGTGATTCCGCGCATTGAAGTTGACATTTTTTCCACCGATTTTTTCAGAATTTTACGACATTCTTCGTCAAGTTCGGTAACTTTTTCCAAAGTTTTGCCATCAATTTTTGAATTTAGTTTAGCGCTATTTTGCATTGAAGCTTCGTCTTTGTAGCGTTGTTTTTGCAATTCGCGAGCTGCGGTTACACGATTTAGAACAGTTGCTGAATTTTCACGCTCTTGCGAGATTTCTTCAAAAATATCAACTTGCGACACGTTTATTGTGATGTCGATACGATCAAGCAAAGGGCCGGAAATTTTATTTTTATAATCTTCACCACAATGCGGCGCTTTTTTGCATTCACGAGCGGCGTCGCCCAGATGGCCACAACGGCAAGGATTCATAGCAGCGATTAATTGGAAATTTGCTGGATAATTTATACGAGCATTAACACGTGCCACGCTGACCTCACTGGTTTCAAGCGGTTGACGCAGTGAATCAAGAACTTGGCGAGGAAATTCAGCAAGTTCGTCTAAAAATAAAATGCCGCAATGCGCCAGTGAAACTTCTCCTGGTTTGGCTTTGACGCCGCCACCAATCATCGCAGGCATTGAGCAAGAATGATGTGGGCTGCGATAAGGTCGACTAGTGATTAATTTACCATCCAAAATATTGCCGCTAACGCTGTGCACCATGTTAATTTCGAGAATTTCATGTAAATCTGGAGGCGGTAAAATTCCTGCCAAGCGCGAAGCAAGCATTGATTTCCCGGTTCCGGGAGGGCCAACCATCAATAAATTGTGACCGCCCGCGGCAGCAATTTCTAGAGCGCGCCGTGCACTTTCTTGGCCTTTAACGTCGATTAAGTCTGGATAATTTGGCGTTTCTAAAATCTGAGTATTTTGTGGTCGCGCTAAATTTTGACGACCTTTCAAATGATTGATTAAAGATAATAAATTAGGTGCGGCAATAATTTCTAAATCTCCTGCCCAAGCGGCTTCTCGGCCATTTATTGCCGGACAAATTATTCCACAATTTCTTTGATTGGCACCGATCGCTGCTGAAATAACGCCGTTGATATTGTTGATTGATCCGTCTAGCGACAATTCTCCTAAAATAAAAAAGCGATCAATCACGCTTTGATCAAGAATGCCCATTTCAATCAAAATGCCTATGGCGATTGGTAAATCAAAATGGCCACCTTCTTTTTGTAAATCGGCTGGTGCTAAATTGACGGTGATTTTTTGATAAGACCAGGCCAAACCAGTTGAAGTAATCGCGGCACGCACACGTTCTTTCGATTCGCCAACAGCTTTGTCCGGCAGGCCAACGATTGTGAAAAGAGCATTGTGTCCGTCCGTAATTTTGACTTGCACATCTACATCAACAACGTCAACGCCGTTGAAGGAAAAAGTTTTGATTTTTGCGACCATTTTTAATTGTGGTGAAGTTAATAGATCCGCAGCAACTTGAAATCATTTCAGATTACGACGACTCGTGGCGAAAGTCGGTGGTGAAGCGGGTTAAAGTGGTGAATGCTCAATCGTGGTGAAATCGAACACAGTGATATTTTTAAGCTAATAAGAAATATTGCTAGCGACCGGAAGTTTAAGAGCTGACAAAAATTTCTACCCAAGGTTGTGTTTTACTTTGCGTTCAAAATTTGTTTCTTATCAGAAAAACTGTTCTTGAGAATATAAAATAGAAGTGATGCGCTCTTCTAAATAAAAGCGTAAATCAGATTTATAATTGCTAATTTTCGATAATAAAAAACCGGCCCGTAATAATTTACGAACCGGTTTTTCATAACTTATATTTTGAAATTGTGGCTGCGGAATTTTCGCCTTCACCACAAATACAAATGATTACAACTGTGCTCTCAAAGCTTTAGTTGCATCAACCATTTCTTTCAAAGCGGCTTTAGTTTCTGGCCAATCGCGAGTTTTAAGTCCGCAATCTGGATTTACCCAAATTTGATCAGCTTTCAAAACGTCCAAAGCTTTTTGAAGAAGGTTAACCATTTCTTCTTTGCTTGGAACGCGTGGGCTATGAATATCGTAAACGCCTGGTCCAATTTCATTTGGATATTTGAAGTTAACGAAAGCATTGAGCAATTCCATTTGTGAACGTGAAGTTTCAATTGAGATTACATCAGCGTCCATGTCGGCAATTGCTGCGATGATGTCGTTGAACTCAGAATAGCACATGTGAGTGTGAATTTGAGTGCGATCTTCAACGCCAGAAGCGCTGATTCTGAAAGCATCAACAGCCCATTTCAAGTAAGTTTCCCAGTTAGCACGGCGAATTGGCAAACCTTCGCGAAGAGCAGCTTCGTCGATTTGAATGATTTTGATGCCAGCTTTTTCCAAATCACAAACCTCATCACGAATTGCGAAAGCGATTTGCAAAGCAGTATCTTTGCGCGGCTGATCGTCACGAACGAATGACCATTGCAAAATGGTGATTGGGCCAGTCAACATACCTTTCATGATCTGTTTAGTTTGGCTTTGAGCAAATTCAGCCCAAGCAACAGTCATTGGAGTTGGACGTGAAACATCACCGAAAATTACCGGAGGTTTTACACAACGTGAACCATAGCTTTGAACCCAACCATTTTTAGTGAAAAAGAAACCGGCTAATTGTTCACCGAAATATTCCACCATGTCGTTACGTTCAAATTCACCGTGAACTAAAACGTCGATGCCAATTTCTTCTTGGAAACGGATAGTGCGGATAGTTTCTTCTTCGATGAATTTGTTATATTCAGCTTCAGAAATTTTACCGGCTTTGAAATCAGCACGATTTTTACGAACTTCTTTAGTTTGCGGGAACGAACCGATGGTTGTAGTTGGCAAAATTGGCAAGTTGATGTGTGAATTTTGTACTTTTTTACGAGTAGCAAAATCGCTTTTACGGTTGATCAAACTTTCAGTGATTGAAGCAACGCGTTGTTTAACCGCATCATTGTGAATTCTTGCAGAAGTTTTGCGCGCTTGAACTGCAGCTTTGTTGGCATCCAATTCAGCTTTAACTTCGCCTTCTTGATTTGATGCAGCTTTGGCCACAACAACAATTTCAGAAAGTTTTTGAGTGGCAAAAGATAACCAAGATTTCAATTCAGCGTCCAACGAAGTTTCGTTCGCCAAATCAACTGGCGTGTGAATCAAAGAACATGAAGGAGCAACCAACACGCGAGAAGCGCCAAGTTTTGCAGTCGCTTTTTTAACAACAGCAACTGAATTTTCGAAGTTGTTGATCCAAATATTACGGCCATCAACTACACCAACTGACAAAATTTGATCAGCTTTAACGGCGTTAAGAGCAGCGTCTAATTGATCAGCAGCGCGAACTAAATCAACGTGAACTGAAGCAGTTCCAAGGCTGAAAGCTAGATCAGTATTTTCGCCTAAAGTGTCGAAATAAGTTGCTAAGTGTAATTTGATTGAACCAGCGAATTCTTTGATTTTGCTGTAAGCAGAAGTGTAAGCTTTTTGCGCCTCAGCTGACAAATCAGTAACCAAATAAGGTTCGTCGATTTGTACATCTTTCACGCCAAGAGCAGCTAATTTTGTGAATAATTCGCGGTAAGCAGCCAAAAGATTATCAAGCAAATCAAGTTTGTTTGAACCATCAACTGATTTACCCAAAAGCAAGAAAGAAACTGGGCCGATAACAACTGGGCGAGTTTCAATTCCTAAGTTTTTAGCTTCCAAATATTCATCAAAAATTTTGCTTGATGAGATTTTGAATTGTTGACCTTTTTTGAATTCAGCAACGATGTAGTGGTAGTTAGTATCGAACCACTTGGTCATTTCCATCGCAGTAACGTCAACGCCGTCACGTTGCGCGCCGCGAGCCATTGAGAAATAAAGATCAAGATCCACATTTCCGCCAGCGAATTTGAAACGATCAGGAACAGCGCCAAACAAAGCTTGGGCATCTAAAATGTGATCGTAAAACGAAAAGTCGTTTGAAGGGATAAAATTTAAACCAGCAGCTTTTTGCTTTTGCCAGTTAATAGCGCGAATTTCGGCAGCGGCTTTTTGTAAGTCAGCGGCAGAAAAATTTGTTTCTGTCGCGCTATGCGCAGACGGGGCTTTTTTCCAATAGCTTTCGATAGCTTTTTTCAATTCGCGATTAGCGCCAATTCTAGGAAAACCTAGGTTTGCAGTTTGTAACATTTTTTGTTTTTATTAAAGTTTGTGCAAGGCTTTGCAACAAATGAGAGCTTGAGAATCAAGCCAAGGCGGGCTCGCCGATTTGGGCTAGTGGTGAAATTCTATTTTATGAATTTTTCCAATAATGAAAAAAATCCAACGATTGATGCAACAATTGTAGCGGTTTTTATTGTCATTCTCAGTTCCAATTCTTTCAGATCTTTTTTTGTCGCAACTCCGTGTTCAATGCAATCACTGATTATCTCAAGCTGAGCTTCAGCTTGTTTTTCTGTGAACCCAGCATCTCTCAAACGATGAAGAATTTTGATTGGATTATTGAAATAATGTCCTGACATAAGCGTAGTGTTCATGGTTATCAGTTTTTGGTGAAAAATAAGAGAGCGCAAATTATTTGTCTTCAATTTCAAATGCAATCTTTGATTTGCGGGCTTGTGTTTTGCGCTGCGGCGAAATAATTTGACGAAAAATTTCCCTCAATAAATTTCAATTTTATGACAACTCACTCAACTGATTTGGTTATTATTGGCGCTGGCCCAGCTGGTTTATTTTCAGTATTTGAAGCTGGCATGCTGAAAATTAAATCACACGTAATTGACACGCTTGAAATCATCGGCGGACAATGCACCGCACTTTATCCAGAAAAACCAATTTATGACATTCCGGCTCATCCAAAAGTTTTGGCGTCACAATTAATTGAACAGCTTGAAGCCCAAGCCGCGCCGTTTTCGCCAGTTTATCATTTGAATCAACGTGTCGAAAAATTTGTCAAAAATTCTGACGGAACTTTCACTGTTAGCACTTCTAAAAATACCGAAATTAACTGCAAAGCGGTGGTAATTGCTGCTGGCTGTGGCGCATTCGGCCCTAACCGTCCGCCGCTTCAAGGCTTGGAAGAATTTGAAGGAAAATCAGTTTTCTACGCGGTGCGTAATAAATCAGAATTTGCGGGTAAAAAAGTTGTGATTGCTGGCGGCGGAGATTCTGCTGTTGATTGGGCTTTAAGTTTGGCTGACATTGCCGCAAAAGTTTATGTGGTGCATCGTCGCGACAAATTCCGTTGTGCGCCAGAAAGTGCCGATCAAATGAAAAAATTGGCCGCAGAAGGCAAAATTGAAATGGTAATTCCATTCCAACTTGAAGGCTTGGAAGGCACAGACGGCAAGCTCGAAAATGTTGTGGTTAAAGATTTTGACGGCAATGTAAAAAAACTCGAAGCTGATTATTTATTGCCATTTTTCGGCCTTGCGATGGAACTTGGCCCGATTGCCGATTGGGGTTTGAATCTTACAAAAAATCACATCGAAGTTGATCCAGCAACCATGCGCACTTCAATCGAAGGTGTTTACGCCATCGGCGACATTGCCACTTACAAAAATAAATTGAAGTTGATCTTAACCGGTTTCGCCGAAGCCGCTTCTGCCGCTCACGACATGCACAAAATCGTCCATCCAGATCAGCTTTTCCATTTTGAGTATTCAACGAGTAAAGGCGTTTCTTAAATGACTTATCAGCCACCATTTACGATCAATAACTCAATTCTAAAATCAGTTGCGGAGATTGCGGAAATGCTTGGTCGATGGTCGGCTGAAACAGGAGGAAATCTTAATCCACAACTGCGTCGCAACAATCGTATCCGTACAATTCACGCTTCACTTGCGATTGAAAATAACAGCTTAACTGAGAAGCAAGTTAGCACGGTAATTGAAGGCAAGCCAGTTTTAGGAAGCCCGCGTGAAGTAAAAGAAGTTCAAAATGCCATTCTGGCTTATGAAGAAATGCCAAATTGGAATTCTTCAAGTATTGATGATTTGCTGAGAGCTCACGAAATTTTGATGCGCAGCTTGGTTGATGAAGCCGGAAAATTTCGCAGCACTGCAGTTGGTATTTACAAAGACAAAACCTTAATTCATATGGCGCCACCCGCAGATCGTGTGCCATATTTAATGCAAGAATTGCTTGATTGGTTAGATAAAACGGAAACTCATCCGCTAATCGTCAGCTGCGTTTTTCACTACGAATTTGAATTCATTCACCCTTTTTCTGACGGTAACGGCCGTATGGGTAGATTATGGCAAAGCTTGATTTTAAGTAAGTGGCAACCGCTTCTAGCACATCTTCCTGTCGAAACAGTTGTTCATCAACAGCAAGAACAATACTACCAAGCTCTAGGCGCTTGCGACAAAGCTGGCGATTCAACTCTCTTTATTGAATTCATGCTAGGCGCGATAAAACAAGCTATGTCTGAAGTGATGGTCTAATAGTGTGGTCTATAGTTTTTTTGTAAATTTATCGAGATATTTCGCTTCGCTCAATATGACAATAATCTTTAAAATGATTGAAGAACTTTTAAATCCAACAAGCCAAAATCAGGAAAATTCTCACAACTTAAATTCTTAAAAAATGTTCTCAAAACTCGAATTTCTAATCGCTTTCCGCTATCTCAAATCAAAGCGTAAGGAAGGATTTATCTCGATTACGGCTATCTTTTCGTTTGTGGGGATAATGATTGGTGTGGCGACTTTGATTGTGGTGATGTCGGTGATGAATGGTTTTCGTTATGAGTTGGTGAATCGCATTTTGGGGGTGAATTCGCATTTGACGATTTATAGCAAAGCGGGGCAAATGCACGATTATCAGGCTGTGGTTGACGAGGTGAAGAAAATTTCGGGTGTCAAATATGCCAATCCGATTATTGAAAGTCAGGCGATGATGTCGTCGCGCAGCCGCAATTTGGGCGGGTTGATTAAGTCGGTGAAGGTAGAAGATTTACAAAATAAAAAGTTGATTTCGCAAAATATTACGGCGGGAACGATCGAGTCGATTACAGATCCCAACTCGGTTTTGATGGGCGCGGCGATGGCGCAAAATTTGGGTTTAAAAATTGGTGATCCAGTAAAAATTATTTCGGCAGAAACTGCGGAAACTTTGGTGGGCGCGATTCCGCGTATTAAAACTTACAAGTTGGGCGGTGTTTTTGAATCGGGTCTTTATGAATATGATTCGACGACAGTTTTCTTGAATTATGAAATGGCGCAAATTCATTTTCGCTTTGCGGACGCGGCTTCCGGCGTTGAAGTTTTTGTCGAAGATCCGACAAAATTGGATGAGATCAAATGGTCGATTTATAAAATTCTAGCCAACTCTTCTGACCTTTATGCTGTAGATTGGCAGCAATCCAACGCTGGTTTTATCGATGCGCTTAAAGTTGAAAGCACAGTGATGTTTTTGATTCTGACTTTGATAATTTTAGTCGCCGCTTTCAACATCATTTCCAGCATGATTATGTTGGTGAATGACAAAAATAAAAACATCGCGTTGCTACGTACTCTTGGTATGACGAAGGGTTCGGTGATGCGTATTTTCTTGATTTGCGGCTCGTCAATTGGTGTGGTTGGAACTTTCTTGGGTTTTATAATCGGCGTGTTGTTTTCGATGAATATCAACAACATCAAATTGTGGCTGGAATCTGTAACTGACGCGACTTTATTCAATCCGGCGATTTATTTCCTTTCAACTTTGCCATCGAAAGTTTTTGTTTCTGACGTGGTTTTGATTGTGGGAATGGCTTTGGTGATTTCATTCTTGGCCACGCTTTATCCGGCCTACAAAGCCAGCAAAGCGAATCCGGCAGAGATTTTGCGTTACGAATAATTTAGAATTTCAAAACGATTGAGCCGATATTTTTACGGTTTTCGATAGTTTCGTGGGCTTTTTTGAAGTCTTTGAAATTAAAGACCGTGATTTGCGGTTTTATAATTCCTTGATTCAAGGCTGCGAAAACTTCGTTAGCAGACAATGCC
Organism: Alphaproteobacteria bacterium; assembly: GCA_021151765.1. Taxonomy (GTDB): domain Bacteria; phylum Pseudomonadota; class Alphaproteobacteria; order Rickettsiales; family UBA1997; genus UBA2645. The sequence goes on along the minus strand of JAGKWR010000012.1, from coordinate 61,010 downwards.
AACTCGATGCGATTGGCTTTATACATCGCCATTGTTGGGCGTGTTAAATACAAAGAATTGGCAACTAAATGATCGAGATTGAGCTTTTCAGTTTTGCCCGAAGATTCGCCAAAAGAAACGCACATTCCCATTGGCCACAAGCATTCTAGCGATTTTTCCAACGTATCGTGACCAACCGAGTCATACACCAAACCAACGCCGCCATGATTAGTAATTTTTGCTACTTCTTCGACGAAATTTTTTTCTTTGTAATTTATGACATGAGCGCAGCCAAATCCGCGTGCTGGGATGATCTTTTCGTCGCTACTAACAGTTCCAATTACTTCAATTCCTAAAGCTTTTGCCCATTGGCATAAAATGTGGCCAACACCACCAGCTGCAGCGTGAACCAAGATTTTTTTAGCGCGAGTAGCGATGTAAACACGATGCAACAAAGCGTGTGCTGTTAAACCTTTCATCAAAGAACCAGCAACTTGGATATCGCTTAAAGTGCTTGGCGGCACAACCAAATGATGTTGATGGATAACTCTTTTTTCAGCATAAGAACCAATTGGGCCGGTGGCATAAGCGACACGATCTCCAACTTTAAAATCAGTTACACCAGGGCCAACTGCCTCGATAATTCCGCAACCTTCAGAACCTAAAATTGTCGGCAAACTGTCAACTTTATATTGACCTTTGCGGTAAGCGATGTCGAAAAAATTCACACCAATTGCACTGTGGCGGATTAATACTTCGTTCTTTGCTGGTTTTGGATCGTCAACTTTTTTGATTTTTAAATTGCCGGCATCGCCAGTTTTTGCTAGAATAATCGCTTGCATTTTTTGCTATTTTGAAAGTTCTTAAGAGGTTTAAAAGCACGCAATAAAATTTAATTTACGAGACTTAAATGCAACACCAAAATCTTTTCATTTTTGACATTGAGACAATTCCTGACACATTGGCCGCCAAGCGATTACTTGATTTGCAAACAGAGGATCAAAATGAGTTACGCCAAGCTTTGACGGATTATCATCTGAAAATTACTGAAGGAAAAAATTCTTTTTTGCGCCAACCCTTCTGGCAAGTGGTTTGCATTAGTTTTTTGGAAGCAGAAATTGTTCGCGATTTCAACGGCCAAGAATTTTATCGTATTAAAGATATTCGTTCGGGCGGTGATTTAACAAGTTTGGAAGCGGATTTGGTCAAAGGATTTTTTGCGCATCTGAAAAAACATTCTTCACGTTTAGTTAGTTTTAACGGCAAAAATTTTGACTTACCGGTTCTGAAATATGCAGCGATGAAGCATGAAGTTGAAGCGGCGTGGCTTTATAAATCAGGCGATAAATGGAATAATTATAATCAGAAATATTCGCTAGATTGGCATTGCGATTTGGCCGATGCCTTTTCTGATTTCGGCGCTTCAGCAAAAGTAAAAATGAATGAACTTTGCGCCGCCTTTGGTTTGCCGGGGAAAATCGGCGTTGATGGTTCGCAAGTTTTGGAAATGTATGATGCCGGCAAGCTGGAAGAAATTCGCAACTATTGCGAGACTGACGTGATCAACACTTATTTGCTGTATTTGGTGTATCAACATCACACCGGATCGATCACCAAAGAAGGCTTTCACAAAGCAAAAGAAGCTTTGATTGAATTCTTGGAAAAGAACTCAAAAACAAAGCCCCATTTTGCGGAATTTTTAGGCGAACTTAGCCGATAAATTTCTGATATTCTGCACTCAGAATCTTGGAATCAATTATGGCTAGAATTTAGAGTATTTCTCAAAATTTTTCTCAATGTAGTTTTTAACAAAAACAATACGAGAATCTCTCAGCTTACTTTTGGGACAAACTAAATATATGTTATTTTTTGGGTTATTCTCTCTATCAATCAGTTGCACCAGTTTCTTTTTTAAGAATGCTTTATGACATAAGTAATCTGGTAAGACCGAGAAACCATGACCTTTTAATACAAATTCCATAACAATTCTAAGATCATGAACGGTTACGATAGGAGATTTTTCATAATTTTTATTAAGCAGTTCTTTAAAAAACTTATTAACCAGATATAATTCTTCATCGTAAGCAATAACAGGTTTATCTATCAAAGTCTCAGCTTTATGACAGCTTTCAAAATGTTTTTTAGCCCATTCGGGAGATGAAACGGCAATAAGTGATTCAGTAGTGATAATTTTGTGATCGTAAATATCTGGTTTGAAAGGATCGGATAAAAAAGCTAGATCAATTTCACCCTTCTCAAGACCCTCAATTATACATTCTCTATATCCTGGACGAATTCGTAAACGTATATCTAAAGGTAAAAGATCTGAAACAATTTTAGTCGCAGCGAATTGTATAAATTCACCAGTACCAGCAATATAAACTGTTCCTTCAATATCTCTGTTATGTTTTTTCAAAGAGCCAATGGTTTTTTCGAGACTTTCAAGTGGAGATGAGATGGAGTGCGCTATTTCATCTGCAACTGGCGTGGGAATAACTCCGCGCCCAACTCTCTGAAAAAGAGGTTTTCCAATAGCACTTTCTAGAGATTTTATGTGATTTGAGATAGCTGGCTGTGTTAGATTTAGGTTGCGAGATGCCTGTGTTAAGGAGCTGGTACGATATACTTCTAAAAAACTACGCAAATATTCTAACTGCATCTTATAAATATATTTATGGGTAGGTAAAAGATTAATTATTTTTCTAATAGAATTTAGCGGATATTTCTTAACTACAAGCTAGTCAAAAAAAGTACTGAATTTTTTTAGACTCAGGATCGGAGTCTAAGTAACTAATTTTTTTAGCTAAAAAGTTAAGTAGTAGAGTCAATTTCTGTTTGTACTAGTTTGAGTAAGTCTATTTATATGTTATAAAATCTAAAAAAGGGAAAATAAAAAATGCAAAATTCAATTATCTGGCCAAAAGAATATCTTCCGGGCGCTACTGACAATTATGTTTCAAATGAAGTTATTATTCCAAACCTGCAGGCTATTAAAGTTTGGAAGTATTTGGCTAACACAATTGCTTGGCCTCAATACTATGAAAATGCTTCTGATATTTCATTCTATGATGGCTCAGGTCCAGTCCTCAGCTACGGTGCGCGCTTCAAGTTCATTACTTTTGGATTCCATGTTGAATCAGAAGTCGTGGAATATGAAGAACCATCTGCGGGAAAAGCTGGACGTATCGCTTGGCATGGTTGGGTTGAAGGAGATGAAAATAATCGTTTGGATGTTCATCACGCTTGGCTTATTGAAGATCTTGATGGAGGGCGTGTCCGCGTATTAACTCAAGAAACTCAAATTGGTAAACCTGCTGTAGAACTTCGTAATACCTTGCCAAATCCAATGCTCAATGCTCATCAGGCTTGGTTGGATGGTCTTATAAATGCAGCAAAGGGTTCGATAAGGGTAGAAGGGGTCCGATAAAATAGAAAAGACCACTTTTTTGGGAAGTGGTCTTTTCCTAGGAAATTGTAGAAAGATAGTAACAAAAACTTTGTTGATCAAAGGCTATTGTCGAGAGTTTCAATTTCCAATATTTAGCCGATAAATTTTTGGTATTCTGCGCTCAAAATTTTGGCGATTTTTCCGGCTTTGCCATCGCCAATTTGCTTGCCATCAACTTTGGTTGCAGGGCGCAAAATCAAGCTTGAGCTGGTTAAAAACACTTCTTTGGCAGCAAGCATTTCGGCAACTGAGAAATTTCTTTCCTCAACTTTAAGCCCTTTTTCCTGAGCAATTGCGATCATGCGATTGCGTGTGATGCCACACAAAATCAAGTTGTCCGCTGCTTTGGTGATTAAAGTGTCGTTTTGATCAACAATGAAAGCATTGGCAAAACTGCCCTCAGTTACAACATTGTCGCGCACGAAAATTACGTCATCAAAGCCAGAATCTTTAGCTTTTTGGTTAATAAAACTTGAAGCGAAAAGAGCGACCGATTTGATGTCGCAGCGCTTCCAGCGAATATCTTCGTGAGTCATAATTGACACACCTTTTTCAAATTCTTCTTCGGTCATTTTTTTGCCCAAAGAAACAGTCGCCGAAATTGTGGGCGTCAAATTTTTTGGCATCCAAGGCACGCGATTAGCCATACCGCGAGTGATTTGAATGTAGCAAGTTCCCTCACTCATGTTGTTTTTGGCAAACAAATCAAACTGTAATTGTGTCAAAAATTCTTTGGTAAAATTATGTTCGATTTTCATTTCGCGCAAAGAACGGAAAAGCCTTTCAATATGGGCTTCGCCATCAATTAGACGACCATTTTTGAAAAGTGTAACTTCGTAAACACCATCAGCAAATTGAAAGCCGCGATCTTCGATGTGAACCAAGCAATTTTCGTGTGGAAGGAATTGGCCGTTAAGAAATGAAATGCGTGACATAAAACTCCTGAAATTAAAAAGGGGAGCTGAAAACTCCCCTTCTGTGATATTAATTATTTTTTGAAAATTGATCGACCAGCATATTTGGCGCGACTGCCCAAATGTTCTTCGATACGAATTAATTCGTTATATTTTGCAGTGCGGTCAGAACGGCAAAGTGAGCCGGTTTTGATTTGACCAGCATTGGTTGCAACCGCTAATTGCGCGATTGTAGCGTCTTCAGTTTCACCAGAACGATGTGAAATTACATTGTTATAACCAGCATTTTTAGCGATTGAAATGGCATTCAAAGTTTCGCTTAAAGTGCCGATTTGGTTGAATTTTACGAGCAATGCGTTGGCCATTTTCTCAGAAATTCCTTTCTGTAAAATTTTCGGATTAGTAACGAAAAGATCGTCGCCAACTAGCTGAATTTTGTTGCCCAAAGCAGCAGTAACGTTTTTCCAACCAGCGAAATCGTCTTCTGAGCAAGCATCTTCAATCGAAAAAATTGGATAATCGCGCACCAATTCTTCGTAATATTTTACCATTTGGTCAGAAGTTAAAACGCGACCTTCGCCAGCTAAATCATATTTGCCATCTTTGTAGAATTCAGTTGAAGCGCAATCCAAAGCCAAAACAACTTCATCGCCAAGTTTGTAGCCAGCTTTCTGTGTTGCATTGGCGATGTAATCCAAAGCTTCTTTTGCTGAATCTAGGTTTGGAGCGAAACCGCCTTCATCACCAACGTTTGTGTTGTGGCCGTCTTTTTTCAAAAGTGATTTCAAGTGTTGGAAAATTTCCGCGCCAATACGAATTGAATCTTTCACAGTTGCAGCGCCAACTGGCATGATCATGAATTCTTGGATGTCGATTTTGTTGTCAGCGTGTTTGCCGCCGTTGATGATGTTCATCATTGGAACCGGCAAAAGATTTGCTGCATCGCCGCCTAAATATTGATAAAGTGGTATCTTTTTTGAAATTGCTGAAGCTTTTGCTGCCGCTAAAGACACTGCTAAAATTGCGTTTGCACCAAGGTTTGACTTATTTTCAGTGCCATCCATTTCGATCAAAATTTGATCGATTTCTTGTTGTTTTGAAGCATCAAAACCAGCGAGTTTGTTGGCGATTTTGGTATTTACGTTTTCAACTGCTTTTAAAACACCTTTTCCTAAAAATTTCGCTTTATCGCCATCACGAAGTTCACAAGCTTCCAAACTACCAGTTGAGGCTCCAGAAGGCACAGCAGCCATTCCGATTGAACCATCTGCTAAATGAATTTCAGCTTCCAAAGTTGGAAATCCGCGTGAATCAAGAATTTCACGCGCTTTAATGCGAGAGATAATAGTCATTTTTATGTAGTTTTATTGTCTTAAAAAGAGGGCGCGCATTTTGTGTAAAAGCGCGAAATAGTCAATTTCCAATCTTAGTTATCTTTTTCGGATTCAGAGTCGATTGCGAAAAAATCAGCAACAAATGCAGAAAAGCGATTTTCTTCAATAGCTTGGCGAATGTCGCGCATCAAATCTTGGTAATAAAAAATATTATGCTCAGAAAGCAGCATCGAAGCCAAAATCTCATTGCATTTTGTTAAATGATGCAGGTAGGCGCGAGAGTGATTTTTACAGCCATAGCAGCCACATTTATCGTCGAGCGGTTGATCATCTGTGCGATATTTTGCGTTACGAATGTTGATGGTGCCGTTGCGCGTGAAAGCTTGTCCGGTACGCCCAGAACGCGTTGGAATTACGCAATCAAACATATCAACGCCGCGAGCGACAGCACCAACGATGTCGGAAGGTTTGCCAACTCCCATCAAATAACGCGGCTTGTCTTGTGGTAATAAATCGGGTGCGTAGTCTAAAACTTTGAACATTTCTTCTTGTCCTTCACCAACTGCCAAGCCGCCAAGTGCGTAGCCATCAAAGCCAATATTGATTAATGCTTGTGCTGATTGTTGGCGTAAATCTGCAAAAGTTGAACCTTGCATGATGCCAAAAATTGCATAACCTGGACGTTTTTGAAAAGCATCTTTAGAGCGTTGCGCCCACAAATTTGAACGTATCATCGCATCTTTGGCTTGTTCGTAAGTTGCGGGAAATTGTACGCACTCGTCAAAAATCATGGTGATATCTGAACCAAGAAGATGTTGAATTTCAATTGAGCGTTCTGGGCTTACGAAATATTTTGTGCCGTCGATGTGTGATGAAAACTCAACGCCAGCATCAGAAATTTTACGAATTTTGGAAAGTGACATAACTTGAAATCCGCCAGAATCTGTCAAAATTGGCTTGTCCCAATTCATAAATTTATGCAAACCACCCATTTGGCCGATTAACTCAGCAGAAGGGCGCAACATTAAGTGATAAGTGTTGCCTAAGATTATTTCTGCTCCGGATTCTTTAACGTCGCGAAATTTGATAGCTTTTACAGTCGCTGCAGTTCCAACTGGCATAAAGGCCGGAGTTTGAATTGTGCCGTGGGCAGTTGTAATTTCACCGCGTCTTGCTTTATTTTCGCTGTTTTTTAGTTTGAAAGAAAATTCCTTAACCATTGAAAAAATATGAAAAATTTAAGTCGTTATACACCTTTGTTAATTTTGTTCTTTTTACTGAGTGTGATTGGTTTTGCAACCTACAAGATCAACAATAAGCAAGCGATTGATAGTCAAGAAGTCACGCAAAGCTTTGATCAAAGGTTTGTATCTCAAAAAATTCAGTTAGAAGACTTTGAGCTGCCTAATTTATTTGATGAAAATGATAACTTTTCTAAGGCTGACTTTAAAGGTAAGAAATATTCTCTGATTAATGTTTTTGCATCTTGGTGTACAACTTGTCGCGCAGAACATCAAATTTTGCTACAGTTAAAGAGCTTGGGCATCGTTGATTTGTATGGAGTAGCTTGGCGTGATATTAATCAAAACACGAAAAAATATTTAACGGAATCTGGAAATCCTTTCAAAAAAGTAGCCGCTGATAATCAAGCTTTATTTAGTAAGTTAATTGGTGTGAAAGCAGTGCCAGAAACCTTTCTAGTTGATGAAAAAGGACGTGTTGTCTGGAGATATAGTGGTAATTTAGAGGAGACAGCTTTTGATGAGATTAAACAATTTTTGTCATCTTCTATTGAGAACTAAACTAAAACAACATTCAAAAAAAAGACCGACTTCTTTTTATGGAAGTCGGTCTTTTGATAAGACAAAGTAAGTCTAAAGAAACTAGGCTTTTTTAACTGCTTTCTTTTCTTTAACTATTTTAACTTCTTCAAGCTTTCCTAACTTAATCAATTTTTTCTTGATTTTAAGTCTAAGTTTTTGAGCTGATTCTGTTAACTTAGCGTTACGGCAGTTAACCAAAAAGTTATCAATATTACCATATTTGTTAACAGTGCGAATTGAAGCTGCGGTAACTTTTAAAGTTACATCAGTTCCAAGAGTTTCACTTTTGAAAGAAACTGTTCTCAAGTTAGGTAAAAATCTTCTTCTGGTTTTACGGTTCGAGTGAGAAATTTGATTTCCACTCATTACACCTGTTCCCAGTAATTCACATCTTCTAGACATAGTTATCCTTAAATTTCCAATTAACCTTGGCAGTCGTAAGCAGAAGAACCGCTGATAGCTGATACGATGGTTGGAGCACCAAACATCGCAGCGATACCGGCAGTTACACCGACTAACAAACCCCAAGAGACTTTACCAGTGAAGAAACCAACACCAACAGCAACGATTGCGAAAGCTGCGATAGCTTTACCAGCGTTACCAGTGATGATCTTCATCATGTTGCACAAAGTTGTTACCAAAATGTTACTATTCGTGGTTGCGTTCACAGTGCTTCCTTGAGCATGAGCATCAACTAAAACTGGAACAACAGCTGGAACGACTGCCAACAAGAACAATGACAAAAGAGTAACCTTTGCCAAAAATGCAGAAAGTTTTTTCATGAGTTAGTATTTAGATTTTTTTTAATGAAGAGCCAAAACCTATGACAGGTCGAGCGCAGAGGGCGAAAAATGCACTATGATTTTTAAAAATGCAACAAGGATTATTCTATTGTTTCAAAATTTTTATTTCCCACTCAATATCAATATTGGTGCGCTCTTTCACAATTTTTTTTACACGATTACCTAAATTAATAAGGTCATTTGCACTAGCATTTCCACGATTAATCATAAAGTTACAGTGCTTTTCAGAAATTTGTGCATCACCTTCTGAGGCGCCACGCAATCCGGCTTCATCAATTAATTGCCATGCTTTCTTTGCGTTAGGATTCTGCGGTTCTGGATTTTTAAATGTGCTGCCACCAGTTTTAGCACGAATTGGTTGAGCTTTCTCACGTTGTTGATTTAGTTCGTAAATTTTTTTACTAACCTCATCAAAAGAAGAAGCTTTTCCGATAAATAATCCTTCGATGAAAATGAACTTTTTAGCTATTTTGTTGCCGCGATAATAAAACGCGAAATCAGAATTTTTTAATTGAATAATGTTACCTTCAAAGTCAATTGCAGTAGCGCTTACTAAAATTTGAGAAACATCAGACCCATAACATCCAGCATTCATAGCGATTGCTCCACCAATTGATCCAGGAATTCCGGTGAAAAATTCCAATCCGGATAAAGCAGCATTTTTACTGGTTAAAGCTACATTACCACAAAGCGCAGCAGCTCCAGCACGGATTTTATTATCTTCTTGTGAGATTTTCGCAAATTCGCCACCAAGTCGAATTACAACTCCTTTAACTCCTTCATCAGCAATTATAACGTTGGATGCAGCTCCTAAAACATTAAGGGGTACGTCTTTTGGACAGTTTTTTAAAAAACTTTGTAAATCTTCTAAATCAGCGGGACGAAATAATACTTCTGCTGCGCCGCCAACGTCAAACCAATTTTTGAGTTCAACATTCTCACGATAGACGCCACGTACTTTTGGTAATCTATCCAATAAATTAGCCATGATGATTTAAATTAAAAATTACTGAGACTCTACCTTCGCGTTCAGCCTTTCTTTGATATTTGGTTACAACCCAATCTGGCGGAAAGATTTGCCAATCTTGTTTTGAATTAGCTGGCCAGTTGAATTTTTTACTTTTGGCAATTTCGCACAAAATCCACGTTTTGTAGGAATCATGATCAGTAGCTATTGTTAGCTTTGCGCCATTTTTCATTTTAGGAGATAAAATCTGATCGAGAAACTCTTGATTAATCAAACGTCGTTTAAAGTGTTTAACTTTTGGCCAAGGATCAGGAAATAAAATAAAAATTTGATCGAAAAAGTTATCAGGGAATTGTGCTAGTAATAGACGCACATCTTGAGTTGAAATGCGTAAATTAGGTAAAGGTTCTTTCTCTAATTTGGAAAGCAAATTAACTACGCCGTTTAGGTGAGGTTCAGAACCAAAGAATAAAGTTTGCGGATTTTGTTTGGCTTTTTCAAAAGTAAAATCACCAAAGCCAAAACCAATTTCAAGACAGTTATTTTGCGAAGTAAAATCGCAATCTGTGATCGCGTAATTTTTGGGTAAATCGCTTAAAAGACTATTTTTATGATCAGAAAGCTTGCGGCTTTTTATGCGTCCGAAACTACGGATGATACGATTATTTTGAAAGTTTTGCGACTCTTGTTGCATGTCTTGCGCCTTCGAATTCAGTAGAGAAAAAGGCTTTTACCATTGATAAAGCCGTTGTGTTTTTGAGTAATCTAGCACCAAGACAAATCACATTGGCGTCATTGTGAGCACGTGACAGTTTGGCAGATTTAACATTATGACAAAGGGCGGCGCGAATATGTTTATTACGATTAGCTGCGATTGAAATGCCAATCCCAGATCCGCAAACCAGAATGCCTTTTAAATTATTTTTAGTGGTAATTTTTTTGCTAAGTTTTTGTGCGTAATCAGGGTAATCAACTGATTTCTCAGCAGAACTGCAGCCTAGATCTTCAATCTCAAATCCGATTTTAGTTAGTTCAACAGACAAGAATGCTTTAAGATCGAAACCAGCGTGGTCAGAAGCAATTAAGATTTTTTGTTTTTTTGCGGGAATCTTTTTCATCTTATACAAAATAAAAAGGCGACCCGAAAGCCGCCTCCAAATCTCCCTTTTGAGGAAATTAAAAAATTATCTCTTACGATAAGTTTGACCTTTACGGGCTTTTTTCAAACCGTATTTCTTACGCTCAACAACACGTGAATCACGAGTTAAGAAGCCACCAGTTTTAAGTGGTTTGTGATTTTCAGGGTCAAAAGCGACTAAAGCTTTGCTGATTCCGTGCGCTAAAGCACCAGCTTGTCCAGAAAGACCACCACCATTGATAGTAGCAACTACGTCAAATTTATTTTCAGTTTTAGTAGCACCAAATGGGAAACGAATGATGTTAAACAAAATTTCTCTACCGAAATAAGTTTTTGCATCACGATCATTAACTGTGATTTTACCAGTTCCTTTTTTAATCCAAACACGAGCGGCAGCGTTTTTTCTTTTGCCAGTCGCGTAAGCTCTGCCTTGGGCGTCAACTTGTTTAACACGTTCAACGCTAGATTCAGAATTTGCAGTAGCTTCAAGAATTTTTTCTTTGAGAGTCGACATATTTTTTATTAGTTAGATTTTTTGTTTTTTCTGTTCATTGCGGCAATATCCAAAGGTTGAGGATTTTGACCTTGATGTTTGTGCTCTGCACCAGAGTAAATGTGTAATTTAACCATGATATCGCGCTGCAAAGGACCACGAGCAATCATTCTAGAAACTGCACTTTCTAAAATTCTTTCTGGAAAATTTCCTTCAAAAATTTGACGAGCAGTTCTCTCTTTAATGCCACCTGGATGGCCAGTGTGCCAGTAATATTTTTTATCAGCAAATTTGTTGCCAGTGAATTTCATTTTATCTGCATTCACAACAACAACGTGATCACCACAATCAAGGTTTGGAGAGAAAGTTGGTTTATTTTTACCACGCAAGATATTAGCGATAATTGTGGCGGTTCTGCCGACAACCAAGTCTTCGGCATCAATTAACCACCATTTTCTTTCGATTTCGCTAGGTTTAGCAGAATAGGTTTTAAGCATAAGTTTTTGTTAAAATTCTTAAATATAACTTTTCAAAATTGTGAGCTAAGCCTTGCAATGCTTGATCTCAAACTATTGGGGAATCTCTTCTTGAAAGGGAAGAAAAAATGTCTTTGTTGGGAAAGAGGCCGCGCATTAAAGTTAGCCGCCAAAAAAAGTCAAACAATTTTAGTTTGTCTAAAGTAATCTTGTCGTAATAAACTAAAACTGTAAGCATCGACATAGCTTCCGCGATGATAACGATGTTGACGTAAAGTGCCTTCTAAAAGAAAACCAGCCTTAATCAGTAAATTTTTTGAGGGGAGATTTTCTGTTGAAGTAAAAGCCTCAATTCTATTAACCTGCAAATTTTCGAAACCATATTTTACCACCTCTTTAATAGCTGCTAGAGTTATTCCTTGTCGCCAATATTCTTTGGCTAAATCGTAACTTAGTTCGATACGATTATGATAAGAGTTAAAAGTTGTGAGACCAATTGAGCCAATAAGCTGGTTAGTATCTTTGCGGGCAACTGCAAAATAAATTCCATCATTGATGTAGAAAACATTGCGCCAATAATAAAGTTCTTTGCGTGCTTCTTCTAAGTTGCGAGGCATGTCACAGAGAATAAATTTATTGACTTCTGGATCGGTGTAATAACGGAAAAAATCTTCTACATCATTATCGGTTTTTTCGCGCAAGATATAGTCTCCTAAATCAATGTTGGGAAAAGTTTTTGTATTATTAAATATTTTCATTGAATGGGGTATTCGTTGATGATCCATTTAGTGGTTAAAACGTGTTAAATGAGTTGCATTTCAAAAATGCTTACTTTTTTTTAACAAAAAAAACTGATTTTAGTCCACAAATTATTAATTAATTTTCCAAAATTATGAAAAAATCTTCTGCATTTTTAGCAAAGATTACTCTCTTATCATTGCTCTTCTTGACTGTTGCTCCAGCTGTTATCCCAGTTTTGGTTGATGCTCACGCTCAAGGAAGCACTGTGAATTCAACTTTTAATAGTAACATCCTGGTAACAACCTTGTGCAATATGATGAAAATCATCACTGGTAACGCCGGTAAAGCTATCGCAGCTTTTGCAATCGTTGCTGTGGGTGTTGGTTTTTTCACCGGTAAAGTTTCTTGGGGTTTGTTAGTCGGTGTAACTGCCGGTATTGCTGCGATGTTTGGTGCCCCAACCATCGTATCAGCTATCAGTGGCAAAACTGCTTATGACTGTCAAGGTTAGCGCCGATTTTAATAGGGCGAATTCTAGTCAGAGTTCACCCTATTTTTTATTACCTCTACCATCCTTACTGATCTACTATCAGAGTTGATGATTTTAAATTTTAGATTGTCCTTCTCTATTTCTTCTCCAGTTTCTGGAATTCTTTTGAACATCGCCATTACAAGGCCAGCGATAGTTTGATAGCTTTGGTGATTATGCTCAATTTCGTTTTGCAAAATTTCTTCTACCTTTCTGATTTCTACTCTACCGCCGAAATGGAAAGTATTCTGATTAATTTTTTTAATGCGAAAAAACGAATTGTCTGACGGTAGATCGTGTTCATCTTCAATATCTCCGACAATTTCTTCCATAACATTTTCAATAGTAACAAAACCGTCAACTCCACCGAATTCGTCTAACACAATAGCAACGTGGATACGTGACATTCTCATGCGTAACATCAAATCCAGAATCTTCATTGAACCAGGCACAAATAGGATTTTGCGCATAATTTTAGCGATAGAAAATTCGCTGTCTTCTTCGCACAAAAATTTGGATAAATCTTTACTGTGAATAAAACCGATAATCTCGTCTAACGTTTCTTTGAAAACCGGAATTCTAGTATGTCCTTGTGTAGTAATGACTTTTTTAACATCTTCTAAATCAGCATCATGTTTAATAGCCACTAAGTCAGCGCGTGGTGTCATTATTCCTGAAACTTTTTTGTCGCTTAGAAATGCAATATTCTTGATCATCTTTTTTTCTTCAAAACTGATCAGATTCTCTTTTTCGTATGTATCAACGAGATGTGAAATGATAGATTTGAAAGATTTTTTAGATTTTTTCCCGATTAGGTTGAAAAGAAATTCTAGTGGTTTTTTGAAGCTTGTTTTGTCAGCTAACTTAGGTTTTTCACGCTTCGATCGATCGTTCATTTATTCGTTAAAATTGTTGATAGGGGTTTTTAATTCCGAGCTTCTTGAGAATTTTAATTTCTAAGCTCTCCATGGTGTTTGCCATTTCTTCCTCTTCGTGATCATACCCGATAAGATGAAGAATGCTGTGTAAAATCAAGTGCGTAAGATGATCATGAAAACTCTTTTTTTGTGCAAGAGATTCTTTTTTTAAAGTTTCGTAGGCGATTATAATATCGCCAAGAAGCAAGTAAGGAAGGCCCGAAACTGCTTTTTTTAAGCCAACTTTTCTAATCATATTTTCGTCAAGTGAAGGAAAAGATAAAACGTTGGTTGCTTTGTTTTTTTGACGAAACTGTTGATTTATTTTTTTGATCTGAGCGTCGGAAACTAAAATTACACTCAGCTCTAATTCAATATTTTGGGCGGAATTTCCGGTTAGAATTTTTTTGATTTCAGTTAGTAAAATCAAATCTTTGCAAGTTTCCCGAATAAATTCCTCGATGTTTTTTTCGGCTAACCATTTTTTGCTACGAATGTCTAATTCGATGTTAATCATTGTTTTTGCAGAAATTTTTATTTGGACATTTTGTAAACTTTTTTGGACAAATTCTCGCAGCCTTTTCGACATTATTAACAGCTCCAAATTCTGTTTGGACACTTGGCTCAAATTCGTTGGCTACAATTTGACAAATTTCTGACAAAGATTGAATAAATTGTCCGTTAGAGTTTAGAGCCGGAACGCGCAAGTAGTTCTTAATTCCGAGTTCGTGAGCCATATTTTTGAAATCAATGTCAAGCTCGACCAAGGTTTCAGAATGTTCAGAAACGAATGCAATCGGAATTACAACTGGATTTTTACGATCCAAAGCCGCGCGTTTAATTTCAAATTCCAAACTTGGTCCGGTCCATTGCAGAGGTCCGACTTTTGATTGATAGCAAACACGAAAATCAATTTTATCTTCAGAAACGTTTAGAAGTTGACTCAAATTTTCGACAACCTTTTTAGTGGTTTGCTCAACTTGGAAAGCGTATGGATCGCCCGCATCAATAACTTTTTGCGGTAAGCCATGAGCGGAAAATAAGAAGCGAAATTTGCTTAAATCTCCATCATAAATTGTCATCAAAGTTTGTTTGATCAAGTTAGCATGAGATGATATAAAACGTGCACTTACTGGGTAGCAACAAACCATTTTAGTTTCGATCTTTTTGCCAAATTGTTGCTGTGCTTTTGTAAATTTATCAGCGAAATCAGACAAAGAAGATTCGCTGGTTGTAGTCGAAAATTGTGGATAAAGTGGTAATAAAATAGCGTGAGTTGGGTCATATTCCATGACTTTCTGAGCTACTTCTGTAGCGAAAGGTTCGGCATATCGCATGGCAACAAAAACTTTAAAATCGCCCAAAAACGATAATTCTTGTTCTAAAGCGTGAGCTTGATTCAGGGTGATTTCAAGCAGCGGTGATTTGCCGCCAATTTGCGAATAAATCTTTTTAGATTTTTCGGCGCGACGGCTAGAAATAAGTTTCGCCAGTAAATAACGAAAAGGTTGGATCAAATTAATAATCGCTTTGTCGTTAAATAAGTTAAACAAAAATGGCTGAACTGATTCGAGATCTTTCGGACCTCCTAAATTAAATAAAACAACGGCAGTACGACGTTTAGATTTAAGCATTTTTAAGTAATTTTTTAAAAGTTAGTGAAGCAAAAAAAGTCAAACAAAATAAGGCAATTACTGTAGAGTTTGCTGCTAAATCAAAGATGTCAGCTATTTTGAAGGACGCGGCAGAAATTACGATTCCGAAACTTAAGCTGATAATTGCCATTGTTGTAGCTGATTTGGAAAAAATACGTGCAGTTGCAGCAGGTAAAATTAGTAATGCTGTCATCAAAAAAACACCGACAATTCTAACGCTGAAAGCTATGGTCAAAGCTAGTAAAATAGCGAAAGATAAATTCCATAGATTGATTTTTATGCCTTCAATTCGAGCTAAATCTTGATTAATGTTAATAAGCAAAACTTTGCGAAAAGCTAATTTGTAATAGAGTAAACTTATCAAACTTAAAACTGATAAAGCCAATAAATCATTATTTTCGACAATTAAAATATCGCCAAAAATATAAGAATTGAGTGACATTTTAACGTGCAATAAATCATTCAATATCAAGGCAATAGCAATACAAAAATACGAACAAATAGCGATTAAAGTGCTTTTGGAAAAAATTTTATTCCATGAAGAAATTTCAACCAAAAGTGCAAAAATTATGGCAAATAATGACAAAGTAATAATCTGTCCGGAATTGAAAAATGCTCCTAAAATGATTCCGAGAATTATCGAATGAGAAAGCCCTTCACCAAAGTAAGCGAGTTTTTTCCACAGTACAAAAATTCCTAAAATAGAACAGGAAACAGTAATTAGTAGAAGTGCCAAAAAAGGCTTGATAAGAAAGATCTCGATCACTTAGTTTTTCGTAAAAATTAGCAGAAATTTGAAAAGATTATGTCACAACAAGTACAGGAAATATTGTCGCAATTACTGAAAACGCAATTGCAGAAAAAATCTACCATAAAAGTACAAAGCAAAACTGGTGCGCGTGAATTTAAGAAGAGGGAATCTACGAAAGAAAATGAAAGACAAAAATCCAAAAATGATCTCATAAAGCAAAAAGATAAAATGTTGCGAGATCACGAAAGAGAGAAAAAAGTTGTTGAAAAAATAGAGGAAGAAAATTGGGCCTTTTATCGTCGAATAATTGTCGAAAACGCTGCAAAAATTTTTATGATTCTACTTTATTTCACAATTTCGAGTATTGCGATTTGTAAAGCTGGGATAATTATTTTAACGGCATTTCAAAATTTATTGCATGACGCTTTAATTTCAGTGCCTACTTCCTCAATTCCGCCGAAATATTAAGCGGCTGCCAATTTGACTTTTATTTTTCGATCCTTAGACAGATCGCCCTTTTTGAAACGAGCTGAATTTACCTATACAAATTAGTCAGAATTAATCGCTGACTACCGTTCAAATTATTCAAATTCTCACACTTTAATTTAATAAAATATGAGCAAAAAATCAGGCGCTAAGCCGGAAGTTGCGACATCGAAAAAAGAGATGTCTAATATGTTTAGCAAAAAAGAGTTGCTGAGCTTTTATCAAGAAATGTTGTTGATTCGTCGCTTTGAAGAAAAAGCCGGTCAACTTTACGGCATGGGTTTGATTGCTGGTTTCTGCCATTTGTATATTGGTCAAGAAGCGATCGCTACTGGTATGCGTCACACCATGAAAGATGGCGATAAAGTTATCACAACTTACCGTGATCACGGTCACATGATTTCTGTTGGTTCTGATCCGAAAAAAATCATGGCAGAATTGCTTGGTCGTAAGGATGGATCTTCAAAAGGCAAAGGTGGTTCAATGCACTTGTTTGATTTGGAAAAACATTTCTACGGTGGACACGGAATCGTCGGCGCTTCAGTTCCAATCGGTGCTGGTTTGGCTTTTGCTGATAATTATTTGGGCAATAAAAACGTAACTTACTGTTATTTCGGTGACGGCGCGGCGCATCAAGGCCAAGTTTATGAAGCTTTCAACATGGCAAAATTGTGGAATTTGCCAGTGCTTTTCATCATTGAAAATAACCATTACGCGATGGGAACTTCGCTTAAACGCGCTTCTTCAATTGATGAACTTTACAAACGTGGAATCGGTTTCAACATTCCGGGTGAAAAAATCAACGGTATGGACGTTTTTGACGTAATTAATGGTGCGCAAAAATGGGTTGATTATGCTCGTTCTGGCAACGGTCCAGTTATTTTAGAATTAGATACTTATCGTTATCGCGGTCACTCAATGTCTGATCCGGCGACTTATCGTTCAAAAGAAGAAGTAAATTGCAAAAAAGAAGCTGATCCGATCGATTCTTTACGCACTTACATTTTTGATAACAAAGTTGCGACTGAGGATGAGATCAAAAAAATCGACGATCATGTTAAAAACGAAGTAAATGAAATTACCGAGTTTGCGAAAAACTCTCCGGAACCGGATGAGTCTGAATTGATGACCGAAATTTATAACTAATTTATTACGACTATGGCACTTAGAAAATTAAC
Organism: Alphaproteobacteria bacterium; assembly: GCA_021151765.1. Taxonomy (GTDB): domain Bacteria; phylum Pseudomonadota; class Alphaproteobacteria; order Rickettsiales; family UBA1997; genus UBA2645. The sequence continues at coordinate 43,378 of JAGKWR010000012.1, read as the reverse complement.
AGTTCGTGAAGCTCTTCGTGAAGGAATGGCAGAGGAAATGAGAACTACTCCAGAAGTTTTCGTTATGGGTGAAGAAGTCGCTGAATATAACGGCGCTTATAAAGTTACCCAAGGTTTATTGGCAGAATTCGGTGCGAAAAGAGTGATCGATACTCCAATCACTGAACATGGTTTTACTGGTATCGCGGTTGGTTCAGCTTTTGCTGGTTTGAAACCGATCGTAGAATTCATGACTTTCAACTTCGCTATGCAAGCAATTGACCAAATCGTCAACTCTGCTGCTAAAACCAACTACATGTCTGGTGGTCAAGTTCGTTGTCCGATCGTTTTCCGCGGCCCAAATGGCGCAGCATCACGCGTTGGTGCACAACACTCACAATGCTACGCAGCTTGGTACGGTTCAATTCCCGGTTTGAAAGTTGTCGCTCCTTACTCAGCAGCTGATGCCAAGGGTTTGATGAAAGCTGCAATTCGTGATCCAAATCCAGTTGTGGTTTTGGAAAATGAAATCACTTACGGCTTCACTTTTGAAGAAGAATATGATGACGATCACGTTGTTGAAATCGGTAAAGCAAAAGTTCTTCGCGAAGGCAGTGATGTTACGATTGTCGCCTTTTCTTTGGTGGTAAAATATGCTTTGGAAGCTGCAGAAGAATTAGCTAAAGAAGGTATTGAAGCTGAAGTTATTGATTTGCGCACAATCCGTCCTTTGGATCATGAAACTATTGTTGAGTCGGTAAAAAAGACTTCGCGCTGCATTACAGTTGAAGAAGGCTTCCCTTTTGCATCGATTGGTAGCGAAATTGCTTCGGTCTTAATGGAACAAGCTTTTGATTATTTAGACGCTCCGGTGAAAAAACTTGCAAGTATCGATGCGCCACTTCCATATGCGGCTAATCTCGAAAGATTAGCTTTGCCAAAAGCGGTTAACATCGTTGCGGCTGCTAAAGAATTAATGTATCGCAATCAAGAATAACCATGTTGTTGTATAACTTCGTCAAAAAACACAATATAACCAAATCACTCTTTATCGGCTATTCTATTGGCATTGCGGTGATTTGTTATTTTGTTTTTTGCACGTTGTTTGGCCAAAAAGGTTATTTCGAATATCGCGCTTTGCGTCATCAAGTTGTTAACAAAGAAACTATCAAACAAGACTTGGTGAACAAGATGCAAGCTAAACAAAATATGGTTGAAGGAATGAATTTAAATTCTCTCGACCTTGATCTTTTAGATGAACAAGCCCGCAAAGTTTTGGGTTACGCTGGCAAGAACGAAGTCGTGGTTTATCAAGAAAAAAGATCAGCTAAAAATTAACGCGTGTTTTTACGCGTTTTGAATTCCGCACAGCGGAGCGTGAGTATTATCGCGTTGCCTTATCTCAAATTTAAAGGCCAAAATTAATTTTAGGCGCATAATTAAGAATCTTCTCTATGGCACAAATCTCTTTGCGAAACGAAATTTATCGTAAACTTTTCCACATTTTGTTGGTGATAATTCCGCTTACTTATTGCTCGCTTGGCAAATGGATCAGTGTTACTATTTTCGCGGCGGCGGCAGCAATTGTGGTTTCGCTTGATTATTCACGTCGTAAAAATTTGGTTGTGCAAAATATCTTTGTAAAACTGTTTGGCATTATTTTGCGTGAGCATGAACGTAATGGTAATAACCTGTGCGGCGCTAGTTGGGTAGCTTTGGCGGCAACTATCAACTTTTTATTTTTCCCAGCAGAAATTGCGGTTGCGGCATTTTTTATTTTAGCAATTTCTGATGCTTCCGCGGCGATAATTGGACGTAATTTTCCAAGTGAACCATTCTTCGAAAAAACTAAAAATGGTACTTTAGCTTTCTTCATTAGTGCTTTGATAATACTGGTTTCTTGTGGTATGTTTTATCACTCGAGTTTTTGGTATTATTTTTTCGGAGTCTTCGCAGTGATAATCGTTACTTTGTTGGAAGCGCGCCCAAGCTTTTTGCGTATTGATGATAACTTTTTAATTCCGATTGGTTTTTCCACTACGATGATGATTTTCAATGTTATGTGGAATTTTTCTTACTAGGTGATTGATGATTTTTCCTAAAGATTTTCCGGACAAATTAAGATCTTCAATTCTGGTTTCAGAAGTTGTTGGCAAAAAAGTTAAGCTAAAATTACGCGGCAAAGAATTTAGCGGTTTGTGTCCATTTCATAACGAAAAATCACCTTCTTTTACGGTCAACGATCAAAAAGGTTTTTATCATTGTTTTGGCTGTGCGGCGCATGGCGATGTGATCAGTTTCGTCATGCAAAATGAAGGCATGACTTATCCCGATGCGGTAACGAAATTAGCTGCTGATTTTTCGATTCCGATCCCAAAAGTTCAGTTCGATGAAGTCAAAGAAGAGAGGCTATCGCGCGATTTATTGATCTTGGAAACAATATGCCAATTCTTCGAAAATAATTTAATTTCAGATGCTGGCAGAACAGCACTGTCTTATTTGCAAAAGCGTAAAATTTCTGCGGATAATATTAAAAAGTTTCGTCTCGGTTTTGCCCTAAATTCTTACGAAGCTTTAACAAAATTTTTGGAAGCAAAAGGCTTTTCAGAATCAGAAATAGCAGGTTGCGGAGTAGTTGGGCGCAATGATCAGAAAAAACTGTACGATAAATTGCGCAACCGTGTGGTTTTCCCAATCACTAATAAAAAAGGCCAAGTTATTGCTTTTGGTGGGCGTACAATTGCCGATGATTTGCCCAAATATTTAAATTCTGCCGAAACAGAAGTTTTCAAAAAAAGCCAAACTTTGTATAATTTTCATTTCGCGCGCAAACCAATATTCTCTAAAGGTTACGCCGTTGTGGTTGAAGGTTATATGGATACAATTTCGCTGGCGATTAATGGTGTAGAAAATGTGGTTGCCGGTCTTGGCACGGCATTAGGTGCTGAACATTTAAAAGAATTATTCTTCACAACTGATAAAATTGTAATTTGTTTGGATGGTGATTCTGCCGGAATACGCGCTGCGAAAAGAGTTGCTGAAATTGCTTTGCCGTTAATTACAGCGAAAAAAAACATCGCTTTTGCCTTTTTGCCTAATCAGCTTGATCCGGATGATTTCATTAAACAATTTGGTGCGTCTGAACTAGAAAAACAGTTCGTTGATGCAATTCCGTTGTCGCAAAGTCTATTTGATTTCGCTTTGGCAGATTTGGGAATTGAGCGTAAAGATAAAATAAGCGCCGAATCAAAAGCCAAGTTAGAAACTAATTTGATGAATAAAGTTGAAGCCATAAAAGATGACACGTCCAAACGACATTTTTCATACTTTTTTAAAGATCAGCTTTTCGTTTTGGGGCGTGAAATTGCGTCAAAAAATAAAGTGGTTGGCAGTAAAAATATGGCGAAAATTAGTAGTCATAAAGCCAATAATATTCAAGCTGCGGTTGTAAATCATGCTGGTAAAAATATCGCCAGAGCAATCATTTCTTTGCTCATAAAATTCCCGCAATTGGCGAGTTTCAACGATGACAATTTTGATTTACATGAATTGCATTTTTTCAGCGATGAAATGACAATTATCAAAGATTTGGTAATCGGCTTGGTTGAAGAAAATCAAGACTTGGAATCAAATCAAATTTTAAAAGCCCTTGAAAATTCTGTGGCAAGTAACGATTTAAATGATATAAAGAATGTACTTGCAAGCATTCAAACCCTTAGCTTAGACTTAGCGCAAATCAAATTAAGCACTCTACTTTTGAAAGATTTATTACTTCAAGTAGATCAGCAATATAAAGAAGCTTTGGGTAAAATTGATGAAATTGAAACTCATCAAAGCGCAATAACAAATCAGAAAATCAAAGAAATTTTCGAATATAAAAACTCACTTGAGCGCAAGATTCTAGCGCTTGAGAAAGACATTGCTTAAAATTTTTCAGAGGAAATATGGCAACAAAAAGTAAGGCTAAAAAAGTGGTAAAAACTGTAGTGAAAAAGGCAGTTGCTAAGAAAGCCACGGTTAAAAAAGTTGAAAAAAAGAAAGTGGTAGTAAAAAAATCTGCGCCAATCAAAGCTGTAAAAAAGATCTCTAAAGTTGAGGTGCGCGATTTAGATACTAAGCCAAAGAAAGACTTGAAAGAAAAAACTATTAAAATTGTTAAAGAAAAACCGGTTAAAGAGAAAAAAGAAAAAATTGTTAAGCCAAAAGTTGTGAAGTCAAAATCAAAATTGGCAACAGCAATTCATGACAAAACAGTAGCTTTGGCTGAAAAGTTTCAACTTATCCAAGGTGTAAAATCGGCTTTGCATCAAAAAGATGAAGAAGGCAAAAAGTTATCAACTGAGCTTGGTGATAAACTAAAAGCCTTGATGGCTTTGGGTAAATCCCAAGGTTTTTTGACTTTTGACCAAATTAATGAACATATTGATTCTGACATCGATCCGAAAAAATTAGATCGTATTTTAGATATTTTGGGCGAATTCAAAATTCAAATCGTCGAAAAAGAAGATGATCTAGACAAATTAGAAGATGGTTCTTTGGCAAAAGATGATGAAAAAAGCCAAAAACGCTCAGAAGATTCGGTTAAAACTTATCTGAAATCGATGAGTACAGTTAAACTTCTAACTCGTGAAGATGAAGTTGCGATTGCGATGCGTATTGAAGAAGGTCGCAACAAAACTGTTCAAGCTTTGTATCAAAGCCCGATGATTATGAAGCATTTTATTGAGTGGTACAACGGCTTGTCTGGCGGTACAATTCTTCTTCGTGATATCATTAGAATTGATGAGACTTATAATTCTGAGTTGGAAGAAATGATGAAGAATAGTGAGAAACAAGCTCTAGAACTTCTGCAAGATCCACAAGCCAGCGAAGAAGATGTGACTGCGATCATTAATGATCAAGTTGATGCTGCTGAAGAAGAATCAATGTTTGAAGATGAAGAGTTAGAAGAAATCGATGAAAGCGTAGTATCATTCGTTTCAATGGAAAGAATTTTGATGCCTAAGATGCTCGATTTGTTCCAAAAAATCGCCAATATTTGCCAAAAAATCTTGGACAAAACTGCTGATAAAACTCGCGAACAAATTGAAGCAGACAAAGATATTCAAAAATTGAAAGCTGATTTCTTGCGAATTTCTGCGGAAGTAAGTTTCAACGATTCTTTGATTAAAGCTTTGGTTGATCAACTTTATGAAGCTTACGATAAAATTATCGGAATTGAGATCGAATTGTTGCGTTTGTCGCAGCAACACAGCGTTGATAAAACTGACTTTTTGAAATATTACGTTGGTTTGGAAGCCGGCGAAAAATGGATTGAAAAAATCGCTGCTGTTAAAGAAAGAAGATGGGCGGCATTTTACGAGGCTGAAAAAGAAAAGATTTTAGATATTCAAACTCGCATTTTGAAAATTACCAAAATCATGGGTTTGAATTTGCCTGATTTCAAAGCGTTGATTAATACAGTCAGAAAAAGCCAAAACGAAGAGTTAAAAGCCAAAAAAGAAATGATTGAAGCCAACTTGCGTTTGGTGGTGTCAATTGCCAAAAAATATACCAATCGTGGTTTGCAATTTTTGGATTTGATCCAAGAAGGTAATATTGGTTTGATGCGCGCTGTTGATAAATTCGAATATCGTCGTGGTTATAAATTTTCGACCTATGCCACTTGGTGGATTCGTCAGGCAATTACTCGTGCTATTGCCGATCAATCACGCACAATTCGTATTCCAATTCACATGGTGGAAACGATTAACAAAATCGTCAAAACTTCGCGTCAATTAACTCAAGAACTTGGAAGAGCGCCAGATGCGCAAGAAATCGCTGACAAGCTTTTAATGCCAGTTGATAAAGTTCGTAAAGTTTTGCGTACTTCGAAAGATCCGGTGAGTTTGGAATCTCCAGTTTCAGGTGATGATGAAGATAGCATTTTGGGTGATTTTATCGAAGACAAAACTGCGGTAATGCCTTTTGATGCTGCGTCACACTCGAAGTTGAAAGAAGTTACAGCGCAAATGTTGTCATCTTTAACGCCGCGTGAAGAGCGTGTTTTGCGTATGCGTTTTGGTATCGGAATGGTTACGGATCACACTTTGGAAGAAGTTGGTAAACAATTCTCGGTTACTCGTGAACGTATTCGTCAAATCGAAGCTAAAGCGTTGAAAAAACTGCAACATCCAAAACGTTCAAAACTTTTGAAAAGTTTCTTACAAGACGCGTAAATATTGAATTGCACAACTTTTGGATTTCTGTTTTTGATTTTTTAAAATTGAAGACAGGAATCTGAAAGAATTACTTCTGAAAATGGTGATTACAAAACATTTTAGTTGTAATTTTTGTGTTACTTAAAATAGATGTAGAGCTTGCTTTGTACATTTGCCACAAGACGAATACAACAAACCTCAAAATAGCTTTACCCATCAAATGATTGAAGAAAAGACAGGATCAAAAGAACGACTACAAATATCTCCTTTCCCACCAGATGGTTTGAGATACCAAGGGGTTTACAAAGAAGATTTATTGAGAATCAGTAACTTAGGATTGAATCAAGAACAATTATACAATCTTCTCAAATTCAATCTGTGTGGTATTAATCTAGACTTTGAAGAAGATCGTAATTTTTTTGCTAATGTTGGAACACCAAGTGCTGCACAACAAAATTCAAAACTCTCCGATCAAGTTAAAATTTGTCTCAAGCGAATAGAAGAGGCAAATTCACGCGATGATATTTTGCAATTGGAAGAATCAGAATTATCGTATTTTTTTAAACGTTTTAAAGAAGCCAATCCCCGAGCTCATGAAGCACCAATGGTGTTTTATCAATATGCTTTGATACGTGAATTTCGTTTGATCATGAATCAAGCACACAAACTAGAAAGACAAAAAAGCAATGCTTTCCTAGATACTACAAAAGGAGCATTTAGTGATGCAAAAAAATCTTTGGCTGAAGTTTTAAAAGGTTCTCAAGAAAATTTGCCCACAAAAGCTGGGGTTCAGAAACGTAGAAAGAAAAAAGAGTTTATTGGTAGTCAGAATCTTTTGGATTCACAAATATCTTATCCAAGAGAGATATTTTTAGAGCAAATTAGTGTTTTAAAATCTGGCGGTGCAATGAACATAGCATTGATGAACCCGTCTTTAAAAAAGATAGAATTTAGAAGTGAGATTAGATCTGTACAAGATTCTGTATCTTCCTCAGATTCTGTTACATCGACACAATCCGAAAGTCTTAAAGTATTGTCTTTTGATCAAGCAATGGCATTGCAAGAAATTGATCGCATCCTTTTTAGAAGAAAAGGTAAAGCTGATATCAGAATTCCTAAAGGCGGTGGTAAAACAAAAATTAGTGAAATTATATTTCAAGCGGTCCAAAGAGCCAATGAAAATTCAGATTCTGGAATCAAAGTTATAAACGTAGATCTAATTAACGGATTAGAAAAATTATCTGAGCTTACGCAACAAGAAGATCTGCGTTCTCATTTAATTCAGCTTGATGAATCATATTTTTATGCTCAGTTTCTTGATAATAGTGAAATAGAACGCAGCAAACTGATCAAAGATTTGACAAAAAAAGGTGCGATGGTTGTCACTTATGGTGCTAGTGAAAGTTTAGATAAAATTGAGATTGAGATAGAGCGACTCAAAGCCAAAATGAACGTGATTCAGCAGAATTTGGAAAATAATCCAAGCGACACTTCATTACTATTAGATAGCATCCAAAATTTTATAGAAGAATATAAATTTAAACCCGAGGCTCCTAAATCTGAAAAATATTGGGATATTGCTTCTAATGAAACAGTCAAATTTAAAGGAAGTGAAAAAGATCACTTAAAGAAGCTAGCGGATTTAGTGATCAAGAGTCAAATAATTGAAAAAACAGAAATCGAAAAATTAGAAAAATTATTGCGCAAAGAGGGTTTTGATACAGCAACTCAATATCAAAAAGTATATGAATTTTTATCACAAAATTTAGAGCGTATAGTAACTATCGCTGAGAAATTCGATTCAAAAAAATTGGAAGAAAGTTTGCAAAAATACGATCAAAAATTACGTGATCGACAACAGCAAAGATTAGACCTTATTAATAGAAGAGAAAGAGCACAAAAAGAGTTCGAAGCGGCAGATATTTCGATTGAAATTAAAGATGAAGGGCTGCAATCAAATAATGTAAACCCAGAAGATGACCAAAATGAAAGTTTGATTGGTAAGATTCCATTAGAAATGGCTGGCTTGGCAGATGGTCAAAAGATGCAATATATTTTGATGGATTTTGAAATTAATCAAAGAAATCAACCTTCAGAAGATGATTTAGAACAAATAGCAAATCGCTGTAATGCTGACACCATAATTTTACCGTATTATAAAGACAAAACGACATATTATCGAATATTTAAGAAAAATAAAATTGTAGAAACAGATGATGATGTTTCCGCTTTGACAGATTCAACCTATTACGTAGACAAAAGCTCGGTTAATACACACGAAGTTACGTCAGCTGAAGAAAGCTCGAATTGTACGATTTTTAAAACGCGGGAAGAATTAAATAAGTTCTTAGAAGAAAATGGTAATTCTAAAATTTTAAGTTTTTTTGATGCGAATAATTATATTGGTGGTGACTACGGAAATGCCAGTCTCGGCATAACTCATCAATATATTCAGGTTCGTCACTTAGAAGGATTGACTTGGAATACATTAATGCAGGCAAATCGTGATAGAACGGCAATAGAATTTGATCAGCAAGATAGCGTTTCACGTTTTATAATTATTGAAAGAAGTAACTCTAAAGCCAATGAAATAGTCGATAGACCTTCTTTAAAGGAAACGATTGATGCTAACACAAGACAAGATGATCTGAAACACGCTATTGGTTATTTAGAAGCAAAAATTGCAGAGTTAGATCCTCAAAAAAATGACGATGAATTAAAGATTGGCTTATATGCAAAAATCTTAGAGGAGTTGCGTCAGAAATTTGAGCCGCACTCAGAAAAAGATGTGATGCATGTTGTTGAAGAGAAGTTAGAGAATAATAATCGTTGGAATAACTACGAGTTTGAAAATAATTCCAATGTGACGGGAGATGAGCAAACAGTCTCCTCTACTCCAGACTCGATTAGCACAAAAAGTTACGCAACTAGACATTTTGATTCTTCCACAATATCTAGTGTTACTTCTAACAGTACCAAAAAATTACCATCACAGCCTCAAAGTAAAAGTAAGGCTGTCAGTACAGAAATAGAAAGAGATGAGCTAAGTTTGTTACAAAATGCTCATAAGGAGGAAAGAGTAATAGAAGTAGAGAAAGCTTCTAACCCAGCTGATCAAGAAAAGGAAAGAACTGCAAAACGAAAAAACGCAGATTCAGAAAAAAAATCAGAGTTAATAAAAAAAATCTTGGCAGATGCGAAAAAGATTTATGAAGGATGTGAAAAAAACGAAGAATTGAAAAAACGATTATCACGGGTTGATGTTAATTATGTTAATTTTGATATAGCAGCTTTAGTAAGAAAAAACGATTTGATAATTTATCTTAAAAATGGTCAGAATGATGAAAAGAAATATAGTTATACAATATACATATCAGAGATAAAAGCGAAGACGCCAATAATAAGTGCCAAAGATTCTTTAGATAGGCTAGAAAAAACAGCGAATTTTTTGTCATCTTTGCTACCAATCGTAACGGAGTACGTAAAAAAAGCAGAAGTTGAAAGCCAACAAATTTCAGAACAATTGGAATTAACAAAAAGTGATAATTTGGAATCTAAAAATTCAGATCAAGATGTAAAAGTTGCAGAAGTTCACGAAATGGCTAATGATAAATCGCAATCGGAAAATATTGTCGTCAGCGATAATCCTAAGATTTTTAAAGAATGGCTTCTTTATTGGATGTACGGAATAGAAAAAGCTAAGATAGATGAGTCTATTTCTTATGAAAAAATATCAGAATCGGAATTCGTGATAATAAAAGATGGCATCGAATATAATTCTAGTTCTGCAGAATATTCGAAACTTCCAGATGAAGTAATAATGGAAATTTGTAATAAATTTGAGAAATTTTTGTTAGCTGAATATAAATATGAAGAGAATATAAAAAAATGGTTTGAACATTTAATCCCAGAAGTTGGATCAAGCCTAGAAATAGGTGAATATATTTTAAAAAGACAAACTGATGAGAAAGGAAGGAATATAGTTAATCTCTCGAAAGGCTCTGAGGAATATATTTTTGGTGACGAATCATCTCTAAGACCATCATTGGATTTTTTCGATCAGGCTATATTAGAATTCTATTATTACGATCAGGCACAAGCCGAAACAACACCAGAATATGGGGAAATTTATTCATCTTCTGAAATAGAATCTACGATAAATCACTACAATCCTTACAATCTTTATTATGCTTGGTTTCCAAAGTATATTCTTGAAGCTATGAGTTTTGTAGGGTCGGAATCATTAGAAATAGATGATATTAAATATGAAAAAAAATCGGAATCAAAATTAACAATTATAAAAGATGGCAAAGAATTTGAGTTTGATGGTGAGAGATATCCTGGCTTTCCAGAAGAACAGATTACATTATTGTACAACAAATTTAATAACTTCTTAATAAATAAATATTGTTATGAGCAAAAGGTTATAAGTTTGTATAAAAATTTAATTGTACAAGAAGGCGACGAATTAACGGTAGGAGATTTTAATCTTAAAATAACAAAAGATTCTCAACACCAAATTATATTCCGTATTACGGGCTACGAAGGTGATAACGAATATGTATATGAATATAATACTAGTAGTGATGAGTTATCAAAAAAACCTGATTTTAGGACTTTTGTATACATTATTGAACAACTTAGAGAAATTTCGCCGAAAGAAGAAAGAATTGATAATAAAAGAATTGAATCGTTAGAAGAATCTTCAGTGGATCAAGAAGCAGTGCAAGTAGTAGTAGAAGAAGCAGTGCAAGAAGAAGTAAAAGAAGAAGTAAAAGAAGAAGTAAAAGAAGAAGTAAAAGAAGAAGTAAAAGAAGAAGTAAAAGAAGAAGTAAAAGAACTCGATGATGATCAAAGTTTTCTCAGTTGCAATACCGTACAAAGCAACAGTACAGTAAAAAGTAGTAATAGTATAGGTGCCCTTCCATTTGGAAATCCCCTTGCGAAGCATCAGTCGAATCTTGGTAAAAACAAAAAAGTCCCAAGTACTAGTGTTGCTCAACCAAATGGGAATAGTTTGGGATTTGTTCCTGTCGTATCAGATATCGTAATTACCACTTCATCCATATCGCAATACTACCATAAAGTATCTTCGAAAATGTTTTTTCCTAATGAGGAGTATAAAAATGGAAGTAACGCACATATTACTATAATAAGAACCCAGAGTCCAAATCAGAAGGATCAACAGTTTGAAATAGTGACAAATAATCCAATGATTGCTCAGGAAATTGCTAAAGTAAGAGAAGGTCAAGAAGCAGAAGAACTGGAGAAGAAAATTGAGAGTGCAAAAATAGAGATCAATAAAATCTTAAAATCCGTTATCAGTTCAACAATAATAAATTCTGCCAGAGAGGTTGGAATTATCGGTGAGTCACGTTTGGAACCAAATGATGAGGAAAAAGAGAAAATTAATAAATTTATAAAAATAGCGATTCTAAACAAAGGCAATATTTTACCAAAAAATACAAAGGTTGTTGAAGATATAAAATTGCTTTTTGGAGATAATGATAATGTAGAAGAGCTGCACAATAGTATGATTGCATTCTCCAAAAGTTTTAGAACAAATTCTTTTAAAGAAGGATTGTTTACAGCGAATAGATCATCTGAAAAATTGCTTGGTGTAGCTTTAAAAGCATTGAGTCCATATTTATTCACAGAAACTCTTTACTCTAACAGAGTTGAAAGGACGGAAGGTGAACTAGAATTTGATCGTAGATTTGAAAATTTTTTAGAAGCAGCATATTCTAGAACTAAGACTCAGTTTAGAAATACCACCTCAAGTAGGTAAAATTACTAAGAAATGTTGCGATATTTACCTTGGAAGTACATTAGAGGTTTAGCCTCATTTAATTTAGCAAAATCTATTATCTCACCAATTATAATATGATGATCACCGGCTTTAATAATACGGTGTTTTTTGCATTCAAAATAAGCTAGAGAGTTCTCGAAAATAGGGTTACCATATTTTCCTAAGGAATAAGGTTCTATATCCCATTTTTTGCTATTTTTTGGGGTGGCAAAGCCGCTGGATAAGCTCTGTTGACTTTCGCTTAGGATATTTAGCGAGAAAGTTCTATTTTTCTTAAATAGTTCTAAATTTGATGATTTATTATCAATGCAGAATGAAACCAAGGGCGGATTCAAAGAGACTGAACTGAAAGAATTAATCGTCATACCGAAAAATTCATCGGCAAAAATTTCTTTGAGTTTTTCAAGTAAGGTTTTGCCTAAGTTAGTCTCATTTATCAGTTTATTATTTAGGATTTTTTCCGAAAAAATTTTGTTGTGGAGAATCTTTTCGGCATCAATTTTTTCAGTTAGAAAGTTTTTGCGACGTGCACAGGCAATTATTATTCCTGTTGAAAAAAGTCCTAAGCAATCGCGCAATTTTCTTGGATCCATATTATTCTTTGAAAGGTATAAAAAATAGCTCTTTAGCAAATATTAAAGCATCAGCGCTAATTGCAAAAGGGGTTAAAACAACGTCTTCAATTTCTCTGCTAAAAGTAAATGGTTGTCGAATTTCAATTTCGTATTCATCTTCCTGTTTTTCCAGTTTAGCGATATAAGAATCAAAATCCTCATTATTTTTGTATTTATGGCCTATTATTTGTAGATCCATAATCCATGAATTTTCTTCCTCCGACTTTTTAAAGTGAGTTTGAGTTAATTCTTCAATTTCTATTTCGGAGAGTTGCAAATCAAAAGTTTTGAAGCGAATTAGTGCTTTAAAACGAACTTTATCAATCATTTTGAAATGGCTTTCTTCAGAGTCGATTTCAACTGTGTGATTATTTTTTAGGGCTAGCAGAGTTTTTATAAAGTTTTCGTGATCATCAAAAACGTAGTGATTATTTTCGCCAAGGAAAATTATGTAGTTATTATCTCGAGTAATGGCAATTTCTTTGATTTTTTCTGGATAAGAGTTGCTCCATAAAGACTTGGTAAACTCACAAGCAGAGATGGTGAAAATCAGAATAATAAAAATTAAGGTGGTGATTAATTTTTGTCTTTGAAATGGGTTTTTCACCTTGTTAGAAAACTAATAGAGTTTTCAGGGAAGAAACTAGAAATAGTGCTAAAATTACAACGCCAATTACGATTGCTAAAGCATAGTTGTAAATAAAACCAGTTTGCAATTTGCTGGTGTAACCCGAAGCTTTTTTACATAAAGCAACTAAGCCATTTGGCATACCGTCAACAAATTTAATGTCGATAATACGCCACAAGAAGTCGCCGATTTTTTTAGTCGGACGCACAAAAATGCAATCGTAGATTTCGTCAAAATACCATTTATTCAAAGAAAGTCGATACAAAGGTTTGAAGGTGTTTGCTAATTTAGAAGGCAAGTCAGTCTTAACTAAATAAAACACGTAAGCCAAGGCGATTGCAACAACGCCGACAATAAGCGGAGAAATTTTAACTAAAGTTGGTGCATGGTGGATTTCTTCCAACAATTCTAATTTAGATTCACCAACATAAATTACGTTTTCGAAAAAATTATGTTCTGCTGAAACCATGTTCAAAAATTTTGCACCAACGAAACCAGCAGCAACTGAGCCAATCGCCAATACGAAAAGCGGGATCAACATTGCAATTGGTGATTCGTGAGCATGATCAAAAGTGTGATGATCAGCACGAGTTTTGCCGTGGAAGGTTAAGAACAATAATCTCCAAGAATAAAAAGCGGTTAAGAAAGCAGCAGTGATTCCCATACCATAAGCTAATTTACCGAAAGGAGAGTGTGACATGAAAGCTGCTTCTAAAATCACGTCTTTAGAATAGAATCCTGCAAATGGAGGGAAACCAGCTAATGCTAAAGAACCAATCCACATCATCGCATAAGTGATCGGAATTTTTTTCCAGATTCCGCCCATTTTTTGTATATCTTGTTCGTGATGCATTGCGTGAATTACCGAGCCGGCACCAAGGAACAACAAAGCTTTGAAAAAAGCGTGAGTTGCCAAGTGGAAAACGGCAGCAGAATAAGCTGAAACGCCGCAAGCGAAGAACATGTAACCAAGCTGTGAGCAAGTTGAGTAAGCGATGATTTTTTTGATGTCATTTTGAGTTAAGGCAATTGTTGCAGCAAACAAAGCAGTTGCAGCTCCAACTAAAGTTACGATTCCTAAAGCGAAAGGAGAGAACTCAAAAATAGGGGAACAGCGCGCAACTAAAAATACGCCAGCGGTAACCATTGTAGCAGCGTGAATCAAAGCTGAAACTGGAGTCGGACCTTCCATAGCATCTGCAAGCCAAACGTGTAAGCCAATTTGTGCAGACTTACCCATCGCACCAATGAATAGTAAAACGCAAATTGTGTTGATGGTGTTGAATTCCATCCCGAACATATTAAAAGTTGCTCCTACATGATGACATACAGCCGCAAAAACGGGAGCAAATTCTACAGTTCCAAAGGTTACGTAAATTAAAGAAATTGCTAAAATTAAACCAAAATCACCAACACGATTGGCAACGAAAGCTTTGATAGCGGCATTATTGGCGGATTCTTTTTTGAACCAAAAGCCAATCAATAAATAAGAAGCAACACCAACGCCTTCCCAACCAACGAAAAGCTGCAAGAAATTGTCAGCGGTCACTAAAATCAACATGAAAAAAGTGAAGAGTGACAAATAAGACATGAAACGTGCAATCGATTTGTCTTCGTGCATGTAAGCTGTTGAGTATATGTGAACCAAGCTTGAAACCACCGTTACAACGATCAACATAATTGCGGTTAGGGAATCTAGTTTCAAAGCCCAATTAACCGCAAAATCGCCAGAAGAAATCCAACTCATGATCGGAACAACTTGGTTGATTTTATTGTTGTGAACGTCGATGAAAGTAAGGACAGCGCAAATCGCCGCAGAAATTAGCAAAGTGCTAGAAAAAATTTGGGCGAATTTGTCAGCGAAGTTTTTGTTCAAAATTCTTGAGAAGAAACCAGAAAACAAAAAGCCGAAAAGCGGCAAGAATACCGTAAGTTTTAAAAGCATTTTTAGTGAAATTTTTTTTGGGGGAAATTTTGTCGGCGCAATTTAGGAATCGTGTCACAAAAATCAAAGGTCTTTTTGAGAAAAACTGAGGTGATTATTCCATTAAAGAGGAATCGTCATCCTTGACGCGTAAGTGTCGAGGATTTCATGAGTAAAATGAGGTGGATTTTTTTATTAAGGAGAAACGTGCGTTTAGCACTTTTAGAGTTTTTTATTTATTAGGGAGAAGGCGTTGCCCCTTAGGCTTTCGGGCTTGAAGTTTATTCTGAAGCCGAAAACGTGCGTTTAGCACTTTAGAGTTTTTTATTTATTAGGGAGAAGGCGTTGCCCCTTAGACTTTCGGGCTTGAAGTTTATTCTGAAGCCGAAAACGTGCATTTAGCACGTTTTCTCACCACATACTACCGTTCAAACCAAGACGTGCGTCTCTGGCAGTGATTTTGAAAACGTTACCAACACTGTGAGCCATCATGTTGTAGCGTTCTTCACCGGGTTTTGGTGGGTTCATAGCTGCAGTCAATAATACACCAAGTACTGCACCGTGGCAAAAACCGTGAGCACCCCAAAATATGGTGTTATAGTCACTAAAATTCTTTTTAATTTCGTTCGAGTTATTCCAATTTATATCTTTCAGTTCTTTTTTGTAACGAGCACGAATTCTCGGAATATTTGGGTCTGCTGATGCGATATCAGGATCTTTTTTCCAACTGTAAAAAGACATATAGAACGCACCGCCAAATTGGGTCGCCAACCCAGATTCACAACCGTGAATCCAACCAAGTTTGAAACCAGGAGAACCATCTTGGGGCATTTGACTAAACAACAAATAACCGTAGGGCTTGTACCAGTTAGGAGTTGCGCAATTGCTTAACATTAATAGTGTAAAAAATACGAGAATTCTTTTCATATTTGTGTAAATTAATCCCAACCAAACCACCAACCTTTTGAACCACCAGCCCAAAGAGGGTTTGTGCCAAAAACAGTAGCTCCTACACCACCAACACCAGTACCATCTGTACCTTTCTGGAAGACTCCAAACATTGAATCTACACCATCTGCAGGCAACGTTGCAATTCCACCATTTACGTTGGATTGGAAAAGTCCCGTACTATTCACATTGGCTGGGGTATAATCTAAGCCACCAGTTAAAGAGTCTTGGCCATAAGGGAAAATTGTTTTATCGGGACCACCATATGAACCGCCCACGCCTGATACAATATTTTGGAAACACCAAGACCAGCCTCTGCTATATCCGAAACGATATTCAGTGTTGCCAATCATCGCGGTGTTGTAGCGATATTTGTAACGGCTGCGATAAAAGTCATTACCACGGGCATAAAGTATTGAAGAGCAACCATCTTTATAGCCTTGACGAAAAGTTGGTGTTCCTTCCGGAACTTTGAAATTGGTAAAAGAAAAATAAGGTGTTGAAGCTCCAGTGATCCAACGGCAAGAAAATAAACTTTGGGAAAGAATTATGATTACAAAAATTCGTAAAATAATGTTGGTCATCTAATACCCTCAAAAATACCTGACCATACCTGACTTTTTTGTTTTACCCAGTCTTTACGATAGCAATACCAGTAAGCGTTGTTCCATGCAATTTTGTAATCAGGGGAGCCGACCATTTTATAACCGTCAACGCGATTCATACGATAAAAAGTTTTGTAAAATGTATTACTACCAACTGACATTCCTACCTCACAACCTTCAATCCAACCTTGCTTGAACTCGGGAGAGCTATTATTAGTAAAGCCTGGTATTTCGTCACTAGGGCGTTCTGGCAAAAATCTAGCAAAACGACTTTCACAAGAAGAAATTAGAAAAGTTATGAAGATTATAATAACTTGTTTTTTCATTTTATTGCAAAGGCGAAAATTGCATGGCCGGGCGGGTTACAAATTCACCAATGTAGTTGGCGCAAACGTTAAAACCTTGACCCCAAGCCATTTGAAATACTGGATCATGTGTATAAACACCACTACCATAATCTGGGCCACCATTTTTTTTATAAACACCATTGTTGGCAAAGCTTTTCAAGCTTGATCCAGTTTTGCATCCGTAATACCAGCCGGCTTTATATTCCGGAGGGCCATCGGGCACTTTCATTGATAAAGTGATAGGGTTATAAAAACCAGAATGATCAGGCATGACGCAGTTTTGCAGGGTCAAGAGCATTATAAAAATTATGAATAATTTTGCTTTTGGCATTTTATGTAACGTCCCAGTCCATGATGTAAGTGCATTGCTCGTAGCCGTCCCACCAGCCAGTATTGTAGTCGGGGCTTTTTTGCATGCGTTTATAGTCATATTTTTTTTCATTAATGTCACTGAGCAGTCCTTTGGTAATTGTATCGTAAGAACTGTGACAACCATCTTTAAAACCTTTGCCATATTCGCTATTAGTTTCAGGAAAGCCTTTTATTCCACTTATTGGGCGTGGTTTAAAATTATTGTTCCAACTATCCGGATATGATTGAATAAAAATAGAGCATGACGATGAACAAGCTAATAAAGAAAATAAAGCTAAAGTTTTAACCGATTTTCTTCGAATCATTTTTTACTAATTTGTTGTAAAATTTGGGAAAAATTTGTGCTTAAAGTGTTAAAACTAAATTTCTGTTCAAGATCATAAAAGGCATTTCTAGTTTTTTCGTTATAAGAATTTGGGTTTTTGATCACAGAAATGATTTGATCTGCCAAATTTTGACAATTTTCAGTTTGAAAAATCAGGCCGTTTTTATGATTCTCAACCAATAAATTACCACCAACTGTATCGGAGGAGATTACTAAAGTTGAATTTAGGAAGCCTTCAAGAATTACAATGCCAAAAGGTTCTTCGCGTGAAGGAACACAAAAAATATCAACGTCCTCAAAGAAAGTTTTTTTATCATAAACTGTTCCAACAAATTGGCATTTTGCAGTTATTTTTGATTCCTCACACCAGTTTTTAATTGCATCCCAAGTTCCATTTACTCCATTTATCATTTCAAATCCGCCGATTTTTAAACGAAAATCAAAACCATTATTTTGTAAGATTTCGCAAGCTTTGATTAAAATGTCATAACCTTTACGCATTTCGATACGGCCATAAATTCCGATTACTGGTGGGTTTTTGAGAGATTTTTCACGATAAGTTTGGTCAATTTTGATGGCATTTTGCAGTGTAAAGCTTTTGTTTTTATCAAATCCTTTTTCAATAACCATGCGGCTTATTTCTTCATTAATGCTGATCACATAATCGCACAACAAAGATTTTTCGAAGGCAATGCCGTGGTTTACAGCAATTGAGCGTGTTTTAATTAAACCAATTTGACGAAAAATTTTAAGAGTTTTGCACCAATTCATCGTGCGTCTGGAATGACAAATCATAAAATCTGGACGATGAAAAATCAGAATCCAAATAAGCTTTAACACATCAAAAACCTGAGCGGAATTTTTGAGTTTAAAAATTTTGATCTTTTGGAATTCACTGTAATTACTGTAATTATTATCAGAAATTAACAATGAAACTTGATGGCCTTGTTTGAGTAAAATTTCTGTATAATCGCGAAAAACTCGATCAACTCCACCAATTGTCTGTGCGTGAATTGCGTTTAAAATTTTCATGTGAAACTATGAGATAAATCAAAAATATTCGAAGCAAAATGCCAAACACTGACCAAACAATCAATTATCAATATCGTAAACCGGAAAATTTTGATGCAAATAATTCACAATTTGCGATTTTTAACGATATTCCGATCGAAAAAATTGAGAATGTAAAAATTAAGAAACTGGAGAATGTCCGTATTTCTACTAGTTCTGTGGCTTTCAACTATTTCAAAATTTTTCGTGATACTTGTATCCACGAAGAAAATTACAAAAAATACAGCCGTGGTTTTAAATTTTTCTTCAAGTTCATTTTTCCGCACTGCAATTTCAGTAAAAAAAATTTTCTGCTGATAACTGATGAATGGACTAGCAATTACTATCATTGGCACGTTTTTGCATTGCCAAAATTATTAGCAATGAAAGAGCAAAATTTGATTGCCGATTCTTTGTTATTTTTGCCGAAAAAATATCGTAAATATCAGTTCGTTTTGCCATCTTTGGAAGCGTGTGGAATTAAGAAAAATCAGATAGTTTTTGTGCGTCGTAAGTCCAACATTAAAGTGAAAGGACTCTACATTGGTAAAGGTTCACAGCAAAATCCGAGTGCATTCAACGAAATCCGTCGTTTAGCTACACAAAACGTTATAAATTCGGCTGATTTAGGAGAAAAAATTTATATTTCGCGCAATCTGCAAGCTTTAAGATTCATTGAAAATGAAGATCAAGTGATGGCGGTTTTGCAAAAATATGGTTTCAAAAAAGTGTTTGCCGAACAACTTTCTTATCAAGAGCAAGTGGCGATTTTTAGCAAAGCAAAATATGTCGTAGCGCCTCACGGTGCAGGATTAACCAACATATTTTTTATGAATCGTGGTAGTTCAGTTTTGGAAATGGCAACCAAACCAGATCTTTCAAAGCCAATTACTGATTACTTCAAACTCGCTGAGTTTTTAAATCTCAAATATTTTTACCAGGAATGTGAAGTCGGAGATAGAAGTCAGAAAAAAGATTTCCATCATGCCAGCTTGGTTGTTGACGTTATTGAATTAGAAAAAAACCTGAAATTAATGTTAAAAAATGAGTAATTTAATTTTTCTGCCGCAGCGCGCGATTATTGAAATAGCTGGCGAAGATCGTCAAAAATTTTTGCAAGGCTTAGTCACCAACGATGTTTTTAAAGTTGGTCACGATAAGCTAATTTATTGCGCGATGCTCAGCGCGCAGGGTCGTTTTTTATATGATTTCTTTCTGTTCGAAAAAGACAAAATTTTATATGTTGATTGTCACGCCGCCAAACGTGATGAAATTGTGCAAAAACTTAGTTTATACAAATTGCGTTCGAAAGTTGTGATTACAAAAAATGATGCGATGAAAGTTTTTTACAGCCAAGGTGCACAAGGGTTTGTCGATCCGCGCAACGCTGATTTAGGATATAGATTTTACTCTTCTACCACGTCTGCCAATGTAGAAAATTCGGCAGAAAATTCGTTGGAAAAAATTTATGATTTCAAACGTATCAGCCTAAAAATTGCTGAAGGAGAAAGTGATTTAACCAGCGATAAATCGTTTATTTTAGAGTTCGGCTTCGACAATTTAAACGCCATTGATTACCAAAAAGGCTGTTACGTTGGACAAGAGTTGACAGCACGCACCCATTATCGCGGCGAGATTCGTAAAAAACTAATTCACGTTAAAGTTGAAGCCTTGCAAACAGTCGACAAAAACAGTGAAATAGCTTGCGAAGGAAAATCTGCTGGCATAATTCTGTCGTCAGTTTTTCATAAAAATGAATTGCACGCTTTGGCGCTAATAAAGGATTCGTCAGATATTGATGCGACGAAACTCGACCTTTCCGGCCACAAAATTTTTATCGTTGATTAATGTTTCAGATTTATCTTCCTATCGCTGAAATTCCGGTAAACATCTTGCTGATTTTATCGCTTGGCTTGCTTACGGGTTTTTTAGCTGGAATGTTCGGAATTGGTGGCGGATTCCTTGCAACGCCATTTTTGATGTTCATTGGAATTCCGCCTGCTGTTGCGGTTTCATCTTCAGCAAATCAAATTATTGCCTCTTCCGTTTCAGGTTTGATGGTGCATTTGCGCAAAGGAACAGTCGATATCAAAATGGGTTTAATTTTAGTTGGCGGTGGTTTTATCGGCTCAACTTTTGGTGTTTCACTGTTTCGAATTTTACAAAAAGCTGGCCAAATTGATTTAGTAATTTCGTTGGTTTACGTGATATTTTTGGGCGCGATTAGCTCAATGATGTTGGTTGACGGTATTAAAACTTTGTCGACGAAAAAATACGGAATTGTTTGGGAAAAAAAAGATTCTGGTCGTTTGCAATGTTTACTGAATTGGATTGATACTCTGCCGTGGAAAATGCACTTCCCGAAATCTGACATCAATATCAGCGTTTTAGTACCGATAGTTTTAAGTATCGGCATCGGTATTTTAGTTTCTTTGATGGGAATTGGCGGCGGATTTATGATGATTCCGGCGATGATTTATATTCTCAGAATGCCCTCTTCTGTAGTTGTAGGAACTTCACTTTTTCAAATTATTTTTATTGCCAGCAACGCTACGTTTTTGCAGGCAATTACCAACAACTCCGTCGATATTGTGTTGGCTTTTTTGATGATTATTAGTTCAGCAATTGGCGCGCAAATGGGCACACGCGCTGGCTATAAAGTCGATGCCGATAACATGCGTTCATTTTTGGCTTTGTTGATTTTCATGGTTTGTTTGAAAATGTTATTCGGATTATTCGCAGCCCCAGAAGCGCTTTACACAGTTGAGGTGCTCAAAAGATGAAAAATATTTTGGCTAAAATTTGTTGTATAATTTTCATTTTATTTTCTAGCGAAAGCTTTGCCAGCCCAATCATTTCAGGCATTTCAACTAACGAAATCAATATCGACACCAAATTTCGCGGAGCAGATATTTTATTGTTCGGTGCTAAAGGTTACAGCGGCAATATTGTCATTGCAGTTCGCGGCCCGAAAAAGAATTTTTTAATCACCAAAAAAGAAAGATTTCTAGGAATCTGGCACAACGGTGAGCGCTTCAAAGTAAAGGATTTGAACAGCTATTATTCATTATTTTCAACATTCAGCGATAATTCAGCGAGTGATGATTTATTGCAAATGCTTGAACTCGGTAAAAATAATTTATCGTTCAATTTTTCTGGTGAAGTTGAAGAAGCTAAAAAAGATGAATTTAGAATACAGCTAATTGATAAATTTGAAAAAACCAAACTCTACAGCGCCGGCAGCAAAATCGATTTTTTGGATGAAACTTTGTTCAAAGTGATGCTGCATTTTCCTAAAAATATTGCGCGCGGTATTTACACTGTAGAAATTTATTTGATCAACGAAGACAGTTTGACGTCGTTTCAGTCAATTCCGATCTACGTAAATCAAGTTGGTTTAAGTGCTAAAATACTGGATTTCGCTTATCAGCAATCATTCCTTTACGGCTTGATTACAGTGTTCCTGGCGCTTGTTATTGGTTGGCTTGCCAACTATTTCTTTATCAGGTTTTTCGGCAAATAAAATATAAAAATATGTCTGAGATTAAGAGTGCTGTTCCCACAATTATTGCCTGCGTTGATATCGCCAATGCCTCGAATCGAGCTTTGCGTTACGCTTGCATCAAAGCAAAACAAATGAACTTCGCTTTAACGATTTTATCGGTGATGGAAGTTTCGCACAAAAATTTAATGTTTGGATCACGAGCGATTGCGCAAGATAAACGTCAGCAGCTCGAAAAAAATATTAAAATTATTATAGATAAAATCTTCAGCGAGTTCGGAATTATGCCAGTAATTTCATTGCGTGAAGGTGAAATTATGTCGGAAATTATTAACGAAATTAAAGCTACTCCAACTGCGGCGATGTTGGTTCTGGGCAAGTCACAAAATGCTTTGAGTGACAACAGCTTATTGCCAAAAGTGGCGCAAAAAATCGGCAATAAAATCAAAGTTCCGGTAACGATTGTGCCAGAAAATTTAACCGACGAATTTTTGGAGAAATTAGTCTAAATGTCGATTTTTCGCTCGGTTTTTACCATCTCATTTTATATTTCGATTTCGCGTGTTTTAGGTTTTATTCGTGACATCACCATCGCCCAATATTTAGGCGTTAGTATGTTGTCTGACGCGTTTTTTGCAGCGTTTCGATTGCCTAATTTCTTCCGTCGTATTTTTGCCGAAGGCGCTTTCAATTCAGCTTTTGTGCCGATTTTTATCGAAAAAATTCAAGATAAAAAAAATGGTAAAGCCGATCCGCAAGCTGACTTACTTTTCGTCCGCAATATTTTTTCACTTTTGTTTTATGCGCTGCTCATTTTCACAATTATCGTGCAAATGTTTATGCCGTTTTTCATGAAATTATTATTCCCAGGATTTTTCGCTGACCTTGAAAAAGCGGAGATGCTGATCGCTTTGTCACGCATCACAATTTTCTATTTGATCTTCGTTTCTTTAGTTTCTCTTTTTTCCGGAATCTTGAACTCGATGAGTAAATTCGCGGTTCCAGCTTCATCGCCAATCATTTTGAATTTGACGATGATTGCCTCAACTTTTGTTTTCGGAACTTTAGTTCCAAACTACGCCTACGCACTTTCTTGGGGTGTTTTCGTAGCGGGAATTTTGCAATTTTTATGGCTTTTCACTTTCACAACCAAAGCTGGATATTTGCTTTATCCAAAATTGCCGCAGTTTAACGCTGACACCAAAAAGTTTTTCCGTAAACTTTTACCGGGAATTGTCGGCGCTAACGTGATGCAAATCAACTTGTTGGTTGATTCAATTTTTGCCAGCTCAATTGCCGGCGCAGTTTCTTATCTTTATTACGCTGATCGCATCAACCAATTACCTTTGGCGATGATTGGAATTGCAATCGGAATTGCTTTGTTGCCTGCTTTGTCGCGTCGTATCAAAGCCGGAGAAGATGACGCCGCAATTCAGTTACAAAATGCTGCGCTGGAAGTCGGCATGATTTTAGTAATTCCTGCAACTTTGGCGCTTACAGTTTTGGCTTATCCGATCATTTCTTCGTTGTTTGAGCGCGGCCAATTTACTTCAAATGAAAGCGGTGTTGTTGCGCAAGCTTTGATGTTTTATTCTTTTGGATTGCCTTCTTACGTTTTAGTAAAAGTGATGGAGCCAGCATTTTTCGCGCGTGGCGACACTAAAACTCCGATGAAAATTGCCATTGTTTGCTTGATCAATAACGCATTTTGGAACGTAGTTTTTTACTATTTAAACTTCGGATATTTAGGAATTGTGTTGGCTTCGGTTTTGTCAACTTACCTCAATTTAGGGAGCTTGATCACGATTTTAATACGTCGTCAGCAGTTTTATTTTGAAAAAGGTTTCGCCAAAAAAATGGTGAAGATTTTGATTCCGTCTTTGGTGATGGCTTTGACTTTATATTTAATGCGCCAACATTTTCACCAAGCGCAATACACCGCGAAAGTTTTGCAGCTAACAATTATGATTGTGGTAGGAATCTTGGTTTACGCAGTCAGTGCTTATTTTTCGGGTAGTTTGAATATTTTAGTTAAATCGCGTTTTTTACAGAGAAAGAAAAATGAACCAGTCTCAAATTAATAACGCCGAAATTTCTGCGCCCTGTCCTTATTTTTCGAAATGTGGTGGTTGTGATTTTTTAGATTTATCTGAAGAAAATTATCAAAAATTAAAGCAAAGCCAAATCAAAGAAGAAGCTGAGTGGATTTGGGTTGGAGCGGCTTCGCGTCGCAAAATAATTTTGCAAATTGCGCAAAAAAATGTGCTTGGTTTTTTTGCGAAGAAATCAAAAGAAATTGTCGAAATAGAAAGTTGTTTTGTTGCTGAAAAAGCGATTTCTGAAGTTATTCCAAAAGTTAAAAGTTTCTTACAAAAGCAAGAACAAAACTTATTTACGCAAGTTGCTGTAACCTTATTTGACAACGGTCTAGACTTGGTTTTTGTAGTAAACAAAGAACCAAGTTTTACGCAGCTGCAAAAAATAATCACTTTCGCGAAAGAGCAAAATTTCAACGCTTCTTATAAAATTAAAAATCACGTTACGCCGATTTTTTTAGCGCGTAAAAATCAAATTGTGATTAATGATGTAAAGATTGACCTCTCTTCAGAAATATTTATCCAAGCAACAAAATCAGGGCTTCAAGCGATTATAAAAATAATTCGCGACTTCTTAAATGAGAAAAAAACCTACAAAAATATCGCTGATATTTACGCCGGATTTGGGGCTTATTCTTTCGCAATTCCTGAACTAACAAAATCGATTACTGCTTTTGAAGGGGATAAAAAAATGGTCGATATGATCAGTAAAAACGCTGCTTCCAATCAATTGTCACACAAAATTAAAGCAGTAGAGCGTGATCTTTTCGCTATTCCGTTAAATGCAAAAGAGCTAAAAGATTTTGATCTTGTTATTATCAATCCGCCAAGAAATGGCGCGTCTCCGCAGATTTTAGAAATTGCAAAATCCAACTTAAAAAATATTATTTACGTATCGTGCAACCCTGAAAGTTTTTGGCGTGATGCTAAAATTTTGGAAGCACAAAATTTCAAGATAACCAAACTTTTTGCTCTCGACCAGTTCTACTCTACCAAGCATTTGGAACTGATTGCAATTTTTACTAGATAATCATGGCTAAGAAAAATATCGAAAAAATTACCGCACTTGAAGGCGCATTTTTTCACACTCCTTTAGTTGAAGTTTCTTTCAAATACAAAGGTCGTGATTTGAAAATTTATGCCAAATATGAAGCCTTCAATTTCAGTGGTTCAATCAAAGATCGCGTAGCATTTTACATCCTAAAAAAAGCTTACGAAGAAGGCGCGATTAAAGCCGGAGATCTGATTGTGGAAGCAACAAGTGGCAATACGGGAATTGCTTTGTCAGCTTTGGGCCGTGCCTTAGGTCATCCAGTAAAAATTTATATGCCTGATTGGTTGAGTGCTGAACGCTATAAAACCATGGAAACTTTCGGTGCTGAAATTATTCGCGTTACTCGTGAACAAGGCGGATTTTTATACTCAATCGCCGAAGCGAGAAGTTACGCCAAAAATAATCCCAATGTTTTTTGTGCAGAGCAATTTACTAATCATGAAAATTCTGAAGCTCATTTCAGAACTACTGCGCCAGAAATTTTTGCCCAACTTGAGTCTATCGATTTAGAGCCAGATCATCTTGTTGCTGGCGTTGGAA
This sequence comes from Alphaproteobacteria bacterium, assembly GCA_021151765.1. Taxonomy (GTDB): domain Bacteria; phylum Pseudomonadota; class Alphaproteobacteria; order Rickettsiales; family UBA1997; genus UBA2645. The sequence goes on along the minus strand of JAGKWR010000012.1, from coordinate 17,385 downwards.
CTGGTGGCACAATTATGGGTTTGGCAAAATATTGTCGTTTGGAAGGCAAAAAAACCAAATGTCATCCAATGGAGCCAGCAAATTCGCCAACTTTGAGCACTGGCGGTAAGAAAATTGGCGAGCATAGAATTCAAGGAATTAGCGATGATTTTATTCCGGAAATTGTTGATCTGAAGGCTTTGGATAAAATTGTTTCAGTTGATGATGGTGATGCGATAATAATGGCGCAAAAGCTAAATAATGCAGGTTTGTCGGTTGGTATTTCTTCGGGTGGCAATTTTATTGCAGCTTTAAAACTGATTGCCGAAGGTAGTTCTGATAAAGTTGTAGCAACAATTTTTTGTGATTCAGCGCTGAAATATCTTTCAACTGGCTTATGTAAAGAAGAGCCAGTGAAGGCTCATTTTTTAAGCACGGATGTCGAAATAACCGGATTTAAATTTATCAAATAATATGGCCCAAAAGAATCTAAAAACGAAAAGTCTAAAAACCCCGCCAAGCTGGGATTTATCTGATTTTTATTCATCTCCGAAAGATAAAAAAATCGCGGCAGATATTAAAAAAATTGCTGCTGAAACCGCTAAATTTACAGCGAATTTTGCCGGAAAAATTGTAAAATTGGATGCCAAAAAACTGGCGTCAGCAATTTCTGAATATGAAAAAATTTGTGAGATGATCGGCAAAGTTAGTTGCTACTCGCAATTGCTTTACGCCGCTGATTTATCGAATCACGACAACATCGCTTTTTATCAAAATACCAATGAAAAACTCAGCGAATATGAGTCGCATTTGGTGTTTTTTTCAATCGAGCTCAACCAAATTGACGACAAAAAAATCGCTACTTTGTTGAAAGATGCGGCGTTGAAAAAATATCAGCCATTTATTCGCGATACGCGCTCATTTAAAAAATATCAGCTCAGCCAAGAGTTGGAAAAATTTGACTTAGAAAAAAACATTACGGGTCGCAACGCCTTTGTTCGTTTGTTTGATGAGACAGTCAACAATTTGAAATTTTCTTATCGTGGCAAGATTTTGAACTCGCAGGAAATTTTTGATCTGACTTCAAATTCTGATGAAAAAGTTAGAAAAGATGCGGCAAAAGCGATTGGCAAAACTTTCGAAGAAAACTCTAAAACTTTTGCATTTATCACCAATATTTTAGCAAAAGACAAAGCGGTTGAAGATAAATGGCGTGGTTTTGAGAAACCAATATCCGCAAGAAATTTAAGCAATTTTGTTGAAGATGAAATTGTCGAAACTTTGGTCAAAAAAGTTAAAGAAAATTACAAAAAAATTTCGCACCGTTATTACAAAATTAAGGCGGAAATTTTAGGTAAAGATTATCTCAATCATTGGGATCGTAACGCGCCATTGAGCAAAGCTGAAAATAAAATTATTGAGTGGGAAGACGCTAAAAATCTGGTTCTAACTGCTTACGAAGAATTTCATCCTGAGATGAAAAAGATCGGTAAAATCTTTTTTGATAAAAAATGGATTGATGCTGATATCAGAAGTGGCAAGGATTCCGGTGCTTTTTCTCATCCATGTGTTCCATCCGTTCATCCTTACATTTTGATGAATTACCAAGGAAAAGTGCGTGACGTGATGACTCTGGCGCATGAACTTGGACACGGCGTGCATCAATATTTAGCAAGTCGTCAAGGTTATTTGATGAGCGGCACGCCACTTACTTTGGCAGAAACAGCTTCGGTTTTTGGAGAGCAATTAACTTTCCAAAAAATTTTGAAAAATGAGAAAGACGCCAAAAAAAGAAAACTGATTATTGCTGCAAAAGTTGAAGACATGATCAACACGGCTGTAAGACAAATCGCCTTTTTGGAATTTGAACGTAAAGTTCATGATGCCCGTAAAGAAGGCGAAATCCCACTCGAAAAAATTTGTCAGTTTTGGCTGGAAGTGCAAAAAGAAAGCTTGGGTCCAATTTTCAAATTTGATGAAGAATACAAATTCTTTTGGAGCTATATCCCGCACTTCATCCACTCGCCATTCTACGTTTATTCTTATGCTTTTGGCGAATGTTTGGTGAACTCACTTTACGGCGTTTACGCTTCCGGTAAAATCAAAAATTTCTCAGAAAAATATTTAGAAATGTTGACAGCTGGCGGCACTAAACATCACAAAGAAATGCTAGAACCGTTTGGTTTGGACGCACGTGATCCAAAATTTTGGCAAGCCGGTTTGAATGTGATTATTGGCTATATCGATCAATTGGAGAAATAATGCTCGATCCAACTATTGCGTACACTTACTTCAATTATCTTTACAACAGCATCGATGGATACTCAGTCTCGCATCAAGCGCGCATTGGTTTTAACGATAAAAATGAAGTTTTATACGGTGAAGTTCCGCCAGAAACTTGGCTAAAAATTATGACTCGCGTTGATCCGAAAATGGATGGTGTGTTTTTAGATATCGGCTCTGGAACTGGTCGCGTTGTGGTGTTGTCGCACTTGCTTGGTGATTTTAAAAAATCTTTAGGCGTTGAGCTTTTGCAAGGTTTGTATCAAAAATCTTGTGAAGTGAAAGAGCAATTTGAACGTGAAGTGCAACCACGAATCTCCAATCACATCGGCAATCGCGAGCTGAGTTTTTTGTGCCAAGATATTATGCAATTCGATTTAACGGAGGTTGATTTTATTTTTATGAATCATCCTTTTAAAGATCGTGATTTGTTCGTAGCGATGGAAAACAAAATGTTATCTGAATTAAAGAGCGGAACGAAAATAGTAACGACAATCAGAGCCCTTGATAATAGTGCTTTTAAAAACTTGGGCAGTGAAAAATATGAATTCAGCTGGGGTGAATCCACAGCTTACTTTTATGAGGTTTAAATGGCGAAGAAAGTTGTAAAAAAGGCGGTAAAAAAGCCTATTAAAAAAGTGGTGAAGAAAGTTGTAAAAAAAGTAGCAAAGAAAGTAGTAAAAGCTGTTAAGACAACAAAGAAAGTACCAGTAAAAGTTACTAAACCAAATAAAGCCGCTGCTAAGGAAATAAAAATTCCATATAACTATACAGATAGGATGAACCGTATCGTTGGCCAAGTGGGAGGCGTTCACAGAATGATTGAGGCTGAAAAAAAACGTGTCGATATTTTGATGCAGCTAAAGGCTGTAAGAGCAGCAATCAAATCTTTGGAAACGCAAATTTTGGAAGATTATTTACAGATTGCGGCAATGGAAATAGTAAATGAAGGTGACGCAAAGAGAGTAGAAAAAGTCGAAGATTTCAAAAAAATCTTTCTAAGATCTGAGTAAAAGTAATTCGCCAACTTCTTTTAAAGTTGGTGACTTTTTGTAATCGAAACAGAATTTCTCTATCAACTCAACCGCCTGATTTATTCTTGAATAATCGCGTGCAATTGTGGTTGCGATGAAATTAGTGATGCGTGATGAAATATTGAGTTGTTTGCGTCCGAAGCGATTAACCAGTAACATTTCAATTGAAGAGGGTTGAAGATTTTCAATCTCAATATTTACGATATTTTTGATGCGTGATTGCAAATCCTTTAATTTAAATTGTGGTTTTTCTGTAGAGCTGAAAATCAAGTAAGATTTGGCCACGAAAGCTTTGTTTATAAGGTGAAACAGTAATTCTTCATCTTTGATTTGATCGATGTTTTCGAAAATATAAAAATGATCTTCTTGTAAAATAATTTCAGAGTTGAGTTGTAAAAATCTCGCACCAGATTTTTGAGCAAAAATATTAAGCAAATGGGTTTTGCCACTAGCTATTGGGCCATTGATGATTAGGGCTGGAAATTGTGCGCTAGAGAATTCTTCTTGTGCAAAGAATTTTTCTAAAAAACCGTGCACTGAAGAGTTTTCCGGAAATATTAAGAAATTTTCTTCCGTAAAATCGCATTGATTCTGGAGTATGAAACTGAGTTGTTGCAAGGTTTATTCAATTACTTTTGGAACCGTGAAATAACCATATTTCGCTGATTTAGCATTTTGCAAAACTTCTTCTGATTTGTTGCCATCGCTGATTATGTCTTGGTTAAGGCGTAAAGTCATTTCATGAACGTTAGTCAGAGGAGCAACGTTTTCTGTGTTGACTTCTTTTAATTTCTCAACCCAATCAATTATACTTCCAACTTGTGTTGTAAGCTGTTTGCAAGATTCTTCTGTGATTGCAATTTTTGCCAAACGGGCAACTTTTTTGATGTCTTTTTCGCTAAGTTGAGCCATAAATTTATGAAATTTTTTTGAGAAACTTTTGAATAATGACAATTTTTAACTTTGAAGAGTGCACAAATCAAGAAGTGCTAAAAGAATTACCAAAGTTTGGCAGATTTCTTGGTATTGATGTTGGCACCAAACGTATTGGATTAGCTCTTTCTGATGCTTCGCGCTTCATCGCATCACCAAAACTAATCATTCATCGCGTTGCCCAAATTAAAGATTTCGAAAAAATCGCAAATTTTATTGCAGAACATGAAGTGATTGGATTGGTCATCGGAAGACCAGTTGATTTGCAAGATAATCCTTACGAAATGACGTTTTTTGCAGAAAATTTTGCCAAAAATTTGGATCAATTTTTGCAGTCTAAATTTCCAATATTTTTGTTTGAAGAACGTTACACTAGCGCGGAAGCGCGTGATGTTAACACTTCGGAAATATCACGCAAAAAAAGAACACGTCACATTGATGACATTGCCGCTAGCTTCATTTTACAGCATTTTTTAGACAGTATCTAAACTAATTTTGCCAAAGCTGAAACTAAATCATTGATCATCTTTTCAGTGTGAAGTGGCGTAATTGTTATACGCAGACGTTCATCACCTTTTGCAACTGTCGGATAATTAATGTGCTGAACATAAATATTGTGCTCATTTAAAAGTCGTTTCGAAATTTCTTTGGCTTTGGCGGCATCGCCAATTTTGACAGATACAATATGTGATTGGTTATCGACGATTTTGATATCGATTTTTTGCAGCTCACTTTTCAACTTAGCGACATTTTCATGCATCTTTTGACGTTCAGCATTACTGTTTTGTAGATGTGTGATATTGGCTAGGGTTGCAGCAGCGATTACTGGAGGTAAGGCTGTGCTGAAAATAAAACCGGAAGCAACGCAACGAATGGCATCGATAATTTCCGTTTTAGCAGTAATAAAGCCGCCAATTGTGCCATAAGCTTTGGCAAAAGTGCCTTGAATAATGTCGATTTCCTGACCCAGATTTAATTGTTCTGCAAGGCCGGCACCTTGATTACCGTAAAGTCCGACACCGTGAACTTCGTCAACTAAAGTTAAAGCATTGTATTTTTTTGCGAGTTGACAAATTTCACTGATTTTTCCGAAGTCGCCATCCATTGAATAGACTGACTCGAAGATGATTAATTTTGGTTGGGAAGGTGAATATTTTTCCAACAACTCTTCCAAATGTACGATGTCATTATGATTAAAAACTTCCTTTACGGCTTTGCTATTTCTGATACCGCTTATGATTGAGGCATGATTCTTTGCGTCAGAAAATATTACTAAATTTGGAATAATTTTAACTAGAGACTGAATTGTTGTATCATTAGCAGTATAGCCAGAAGTAAAAGTAAGTGCGGCTTCTTTTTGATGAAGTTGGGCAATTTTATGTTCTAGTTTGACGATTTCATGATTAGTCCCGGAAATATTTCGTGTCCCGCCAGCTCCAGTTCCGTAGCTTTGTAGTGCGGAAATCGCTTGTTTAATTGCTTCTTCATTTTGTCCCATTCCTAAATAATCGTTGGAACACCACACTACAATTTTTTGACCATTTTGATTATTAATCGCGTAAGGAAATTGTCCTTTGAGACGAGAAATATCAACGAACTCGCGGTAACGATTTTCGTTCTTTAAATCGGTAATAGTTTGTTTGAAATATTCGAGCATATTATTTTGTGATTTGTCGCTTTGGCATCATTATGAGTACTCCACATAAAATTACCAGAGATCCAATTACAACCCAGCTATCAATTATTTCACCAAAAGCGAAATAAGAAATGATGGCGGTGAAAATTAGACGAGTGAAATCAAAAGGTTGTACATAAGATAAATCTGCTTTGCTGTAGGCCAAAGAAATAGCGATATGCAACAGATTAGAAACAGCTCCTAGTGCGGCGAACCATAAAAAGTTATTAAAGGTGATGGTCTCTATGTAAGGCATAGCAAAAGGAATTGAGCAAATCAGCATCACAAAAGACATATAAGCGACAATAGTTTGGGGCTTTTCGGTTTTTGTCATGAGTTTAATAATGATATTGGAAATGACCCATAAAATGACTGAGGCAAAAGAATAAAAATAAGCTGGATTAAATTCTTTAAAACCGGGACGTAAAATTATCAAAATACCAATTAAACCTAGAAAACTCGCAATCCAATTGCGTGCTCTAACTTTTTCTTTGAGGAAAAAAATCGCTACAATCGTTGTGATTATAGGAATAATAAAACTGATAGAAACAGCTTCAGAAAGTGGTAAGACGCTGACAACATGGAACCATATCATCATTGATGCCAAACCATTTACACCGCGGAAAATATGCATTTTTATTTTGGTGGTATAAAGAACCTTTTTGTAGTCGTGTAATATTTGCGGTAAAAAGAAAGCTAATCCAAAAAAGTTACGCATCATCACAATAAAGAATATGTGAAATTCACTGGATAAATGGCGTACAATTGCGATTAGAACTGAGGCTAGAAAGCATCCAACTATGGCGTAAATTATGCCCTGACTATTGTTGGAAACTTTTTGTAAACTGGTCATTTCTTCAAATTAAATTGCGATAAAATCTGATCGCTTCGTCATTTGAAGTAAGACGACTAAAATCAATAGATTCGATAAAAACACCGCTCAAAGAACGAGCGCGTGACAAAGCTACGTAGATTTGTCCGGCACTAAAACTATCGGATAAATCGCACGAAATTTTATCCAGCGTTAGACCTTGCGATTTGTGGATGGTAATTGCCCAAGCTAAAATTAACGGAATTTGCTGCATTTCTGCATCAATTACTGTTTGTTTGTTAGTGTCGTTAAAGCGTTCTAGTAGCCAATCTTCAGGTCCGACAGTGATTATTTTATTGTCGGAAAATTCTACAATTGGAAAATTTTTACGCGGCGAAAACCCACGAATAATTCCAAGTGAGCCATTAATAATTCCGTCTTTTTGGTAAGTATTTTTAATCATCATCACTTGCGCCCCAATTTTTAGTTTGAGGTTGTCTTGGGCTAAACAGTTGCGACGTAAATATTCAATTTTCTCGGCAGTACCTTTGTATTGCGCTTGAAAGGAAATTTCAGGAGTCGGAATTTTTTTGAGTTGTTCTTCGTTAATTTTTTCAACTTTGTAATTGTGAGTTGTTAAAATTGTCGGACGAATTGTTTGATTTTCATCTTGAGCGCGCACTCTTGATTCTAAGATCTCACGACCTTTTTTACTAATTTCGCCGAAACGTAAATCGTTTAAAATTCGTATAAAAGTTTCATCATTTTGGCGGAAAGATTGTTCAAGTACGAAAGACTCAAACTTAAGTTCATGCCATACTTTTGAGGTGAAACAAAAATTATGATTTTGGCTATCGCGATTTACTGGCGGAAGCTGCAAAAAGTCGCCAAATAAAATAATTTGAATGCCACCCATCGGCAAATCATTTTCGCGTACGGCTTTGAAAACTCGGTCAAGAATTGTAAAAACCTCAGAAGAAATCATCGAAATTTCATCAATTGCTAATGCGCGGGCTTGTCGAATGCGACGTCTTGCACGCATTGCTTTAGGAGAGAAAATATTTTCGATTATTTTTTCAATCGGCATATTTGCCAAACCAATTCCAGACCAAGAGTGAATTGTTGATCCACCAACGTTGAGCGCTGCAATTCCAGTGCTTGCAGTGATTTCTAAACGAGAAATTGGATAATTGCGTTTGAGATAATTAAGTAAATAAGATTTGCCAGTGCCGGCACCGCCAGTAACAAAGATATTCTTTCCATCTTCAAATGATGAAATGACAGATTTTTGCTGGTCGGAAAGAAGAGAGAAATCGAGAGAGTTGGTGTTCATATCAAGCCCATTTTGGGCAATTAATTTTTTGGCAACTAAAAACCCGCATCTTTTGCAAAATGCGGGTCTAAGTTCAATTATTTTTTAGCACGTAATGCTGCAACTTTTTCTTTGAAAGTCGCTACATCAACTGCGCCAGGAATAAGTTCTTCGCCGATCACGAAACCAGGAGTTCCAGAAATGCCGATTGAAGATCCAAGAACTGCGTTTGCTTGTAAAATTTTACCAATTTTTTCAGCATCATTCTTCAAAGTGCTTTCCAATTTTTCGCCATTAATACCAACAGACTTGGCAATTTTAATAGCGTCATCTTTGCTGTGAGCATTTGATTTCATCATAGCATCGTGAAACTTTTTGTAAGCAGATGCGTCAACCAAATTTACAGCGATAGCAACTTGTGACATCTCAACAGAAGCTTGGCCAAGAATTGGATATTCTTTGTAAACAATTTTGACTTTTTTGTCTTGATCCAACAAGTCTTGCACAGTTTTTTGAACTTTTTTGCAGTAGCCACAAGAATAGTCGAAGAATTCTACGATTGTAATGTCAGCATCTGCAGGAGAGTAAGTTGGAGAGTTTGAATCATTGAAAAGTTCTTCTTTTTTGCTGCCAATATTTTTTTGAGCATCTTGCATTTGTTTCTCCATAGCTTTTTTCTGCATATTAGAAACGGCATTAATTATTGCTTGTGGGTTTGCTTCGATCCATTTCGCGATAACCTTCTCAACGTCACCAACATTGTCAACATCAGCATCTTGATCTAAACCACTTGATTGAATTTCAACTTTTTCTTCTTGACCTTTTGCAGTTTCAGCAGACTCATCCTTTTTACCAAAGAAAGAGTAAAGACCACCGATGAAAAGTAATAGTACAACAATTACTGCGATTGGCTTCAACAAAGAAGGTTTGTTATTAAAATTGCTTTGATTGAGGAACGACATAATTTGAAATTTTGAGTTATTGAAAAGTGAAAGGCCAAAAACTATGTCATTTGCGCTTTTTGGCCGAAATGACGAAGTAATCGAATTAAAATTAACCAGATAGTTAAATGCAAGAACAGATCAGCTCTCCAAATTTTTTAATTGAAAACTCTTTTGATGCAGCAATTGTTGCTGGAATTGATGAGGCAGGAAGAGGTCCTTTAGCTGGTCCAGTAGTAGCAGCTTGTGTTGTTTTGAATCGCAATAATTATCCGCAAAAAATTAATGATTCGAAAAAATTATCGGCAAAAAATCGCCGCTTAATTTTTGCAGAATTAAAGCAAAATGGTGCTGATGGAAATTTAGCTTTTGGAGTAGGAATTGTTGATGCACAAAAAATTGATGAGATAAATATTTTGCAAGCTACCAAACTAGCGATGCGTTTGGCTTATGAAGATATGTGCAATAAACATAAATTAGCACCGAATGTAATCTTAGTTGATGGCAATTTTGCGCCTTTTGATTTGCGTGATCAAATAACAAAAATTTTACCCGTTGTAAAAGGTGACCAGAAAAGTTTATCGATTGCCGCGGCATCAATAATTGCCAAAGAAATACGTGATGAAATAATGCGTGACTTGCATCAAAAATTTCCGCATTACGGTTGGGACAAAAATGCTGCATATCCAACCAAATCACACGTTGAGGCAATAGAGAAATTCGGTATTTGTCAGTTTCATCGAAAATCATTTTCTCCAATTAAGAATATGATTTAGTTAATGTTAAATTTGTTAAAATACGATTATGGCACCAACAATAATTACAGAACAAAATCCACAGGCAGTTGAACAGGCAGTTAAAGCCTTGAAAGCTGGCAAAGTAATCGCAATTGCAACTGATACAGTTTACGGTTTGGCGGTTGATGCTTCAAATCCACAAGCAATTGAGGAATTGTACCTTTTGAAACAGCGTGATCCTAAGAAACCAATTGCGGTTTTCTTGTCAAAAATTGATCAAGCTCATGAAATATTTGAATTTGACGAGAAGGCTCAAAAAATTTCTCGGAAATTTTTACCTGGAGCTCTCACACTGGTTTTAAAACAAAAGTTAGAAACTGATAAAATAGCTAAAAATCTTAATTTTGCGGCTGACCAGTTTTTAGGCTTTAGAATAGTGGATCGTCAATTTATTGCTCAGCTTCTTGAAAAATTTGGTGGTATTTTAGCTGTTACTAGTGCCAATCCTGCAGGTCTAGATGCTGCAAATAACGCCCAAGAAGTTGCTGATTATTTTGCAAATTCTAACTTGTCTTTGATTGTTGATGGAGGAACTTTGCATACAAAAATTGCCTCAACAGTGATAAAAGTTTTTAACCAGAATATTGAAATACTTCGCCATGGAGCAATCTCAGAATCAGTTATAAGATCAATTTTATGAGAATTTTAGAAAACCCCTTATTCAAAATAATAGCTATCGTTGCGATTGTTTATTTTGGTTTGTTTGCTAATAAACAAAGCCCAGAAAGTTTGGGAAACAGATTATCCTCTGAAAAAATCAAAAAGAATTTAAGTGAAGCTCAAGAAAAGAGTAAGTTTATCATAACAAACGTTCGAGCGGCAAAAGATTATGCTGAGAATAGTGATAAAGTATTGTCGGAGAATAAAATAAATATTTCACATAAAGACATAATTTTAGGTAGTGGTAAAGACCAAGTTTTGTGCGGAACGCAGGTTTCTGTTTTAGTCTCTTTATCATCTGAGAAAGGTGCGAAATTTATAAATAATCAAGAAACATCTTTTGTGGTTGGGAGTAACGTCAACGAGTTAATTGAACCGCACATTTATAACATGAAAAAAGGCGGAATAAGAGAAATTAGAATTCCGCGTGATTACTCCGTTAGAAGCCCAGAAATTGCTAAGATTTTACGAGAAAGTGATTCAGATCTAAAATATTTGATAACTTTGAAAACCATTAACCAAGCTACACTGGCAACAAATTTAGACTGCAAATAATGACAAAAAAATCTCATGAATCGTTCGCCAATATTTTGTGCGACTATGTTCCGTTGGTAATATTTTTTATTTTTTATAAATTTATTCCCAGCTCAAATCCTTTGATTACTGCGACCATAGCATTGGTTATCAGTAGTTTAGTCGCAATTCTAGCTTCTTATTTATTGACTAAAAAAGTGGCAAAAGTCGCTTTATTTTCTGCAATTATCCTAACTTTTTTTGGTTCTGCGACCATCTTTCTTCATGATGATATTTTTATTAAAATGAAGCCTACGGTGGTGAATCTGACATTCTCAATTATTCTTTTTTACTGCTATTTTGCTAAGAAGCTTTGGTTGTCTAATTTACTAGGTTCTAAAATACAGATTAGCGAAAAATCTTGGCTGCAACTGAGCTTAAGGTTTGCTGTATTCTTTACCTTTTTAGCTATTCTTAATGAAATAATTTGGAGAAGCTCTTCAACTGATTTCTGGGTACAATTCAAGGTATTTGGTATGATGCCAATTTCGATAATTTTTATGTTATCGCAGATGCCTTTTCTAATGAGAGAAATGGAAAAGTTTGAGAAACAGTAAGGTAGTAAATGGGGAGTTTAGTACTCCATAATTGTAACGATGTCAGTGTTGTTTATATTTTCTACCATCGCAACTGCAGCGTAACCTTTATCGACTTTTTTTACCATTCCGATAAGTAATCCTGGAGGTAAAGTGTCACCATCTCCGGAAGTGAAAATCCAATCGCCGGCACGAATATTATGATTTTTTTGTAAATACATAACTTCCATTGTTGAGCTGTTATTTCCGCTTAGCACTCCACGCACTCTGGCTTTTGAAGCTAACACAGGAATTTTAGAGTTAGCATCAGTTACTAGTAAAAGACGTGATTTATTTTCGCCAACTTGAGCAATTCTTCCAATTACACCATGGTTGCCAGTAACGATGCTTCCTTCTTTTATTCCGCGATCTTTTCCGGCGTCAATAAACAAAGTTTGATTAAACATTTGATGAGAACGACCAATAATTCTAGCAACTTTGAAGTTAGAGCTTTTGGAAGTAACGAATCGCAAAGTATCTTTTAGATCTTTATTCTCGCGATTAATATTGAGTGATTTGATATAGAAGCTGCGAAGCTTTTCATTCTCTTCTTTTAAGATTTGGTTCTCTTCTTTAGCATCAACAAGTTCGCTAAAATTAGTTAGAAGATTGATGGTAGCGTTGAAGGGAAAAGCGGCAAATTTGACGATCGGTAATGATACTGAAACAAATTTCATTGAAACTTCGTCAGTGAAATCTTTATTGATCTTAGAAGTGATCAATAAGATAACGCATAAAAAGCCAAAAATAGCCAATTCAATCCGTTTAAAAACCTGACTGAAATTGTGTTGTAGACTATAATTTGGCTTTGCTTGAGAAAAATTAAGATATTGCTTCATTTGATTAGTGAAGTTTCACCTGCAATTAATCTTGTCTAAATAAAGTAGCGCGGAACATTTTGATGTTTTCCAAAACTTTACCGCAGCCATTAACTACGCAAAGAAGTGGATCTTCCGCAACAAAAACTGGTAAGCCAGTTGCTTGTCTAACAACTACATCAAGATTTTTCAAAAGAGCGCCGCCACCAGACAAAACGATACCTTTTTCAACAATATCAGATGAAAGTTCAGGAGGAGTGCATTCTAAAGCAACTTTGATAGCATCAACTATTTGTTCAACAGGTTCCATCAAGCTTTCAGAAATTTGTCTTTCGCTTAAAATAATTTCTTTTGGAATACCATTTGAAAGGTCACGACCTTTAACTTCGATGGTTGCGCCATCACCTTCAACTGGAGGGCAAGCAGCACCGATAGTTTTTTTGATGCGTTCAGCAGTAGATTCACCAATCAACAAGTTGTGGTAACGACGAATATAAGAAATAATCGCATCATCCATTTTATCGCCACCAACACGCACAGAACGTGAGTAAACAATACCACCAAGTGACAAAATACCAACTTCTGTTGTACCGCCACCAATGTCGACAATCATTGAACCAGTGGGTTCAGTAACAGGAAGATTAGCACCAATCGCGGCAGCCATTGGTTCTTCAATTAGATAAACTTCATTAGCACCAGCGCCTTCAGCAGCATCTTGGATTGCTCTTCTTTCCACAGGAGTTGAACCAGAAGGAACGCAGATAATAACCAGAGGTCCTAACCAACTTTTAGTTTGATTAACTTCACGGATGAAATGTTTAATCATTTCCGCAGCAATTTTGAAATCAGCAATTACACCATCTTTTAAAGGACGAATCGCATCAATTTTTGCTGGAGTTCTACCCAACATCATTTTTGCAGTAGCACCGAAAGCACATGGGATCATTTTACCGTTTTCATTAATTACGGCAACAACTGAAGGCTCATTTAAAACAACGCCCTGATCACGAACGTAAACTAAGGTATTCGCTGTACCAAGGTCGATTGCTATGTCTTTTGAAGAAAATGAAAAGAGTTTAGAAAACATTTTATCTCAGATTTGATTGAAGTTTATCAAGACAGTTAATGTAGGCAATTGCAGACGCGGTTAAGACATCAGTGTCTGCACCGTTTGCGCTGAAAATCCTGTTATTTTGTTTTAATCTGACGGCGACAGTGGCTTGAGCATCAGTTCCCTCTGTAACTGCTTGAACCTGATATAACTCAAGACTGGAGTTGTGCGGAATTAATTGAGTTATTGCATTAAAAATCGCATCAACAGGACCATCTTTGGAGCGGAAATTAGTTGCGACCACCTCATTGTCAATTTTTATTTTGACGTTAACTACTGCCTCTTCATCTGTTCCGCATTTTACTTCGAGGCTTTGTAATTGGTAACGTGACTTTTGGTTAACGATTGAGTCATCAACCAAAGCAACCAAGTCTTCATCAAGTATTTCTTTTTTCTTGTCGGCCAAATCTTTAAACTTTTTGAAAGTTTCATTCAAAGTTTCTTCGTCAATTTCATAACCTAATTCTTTTAAACGATCTTTGAAAGCGGCGCGACCAGAAAGTTTTCCTAAAATCAGTGAAGATTTTTCTAAACCAACTGATTCTGGTGTCATAATTTCATAAGTTTCGCGATTTTTTAAAACGCCATCTTGATGAATGCCGCTTTCGTGCGCAAAAGCGTTGGCACCAACAATGGCCTTATTGTATTGCACGTGAAACCCCGTAATGCTGGAAACAAGTTTTGAAACGCGAGTGATCATTGTAGTGTCGATTGCACTTTCAACTCCGTAAAAATCGCCGCGAGTTTTAATCGCCATCACAATTTCTTCCAAGGCAGCATTGCCGGCACGTTCGCCAATTCCATTAATTGTACACTCAATTTGACGAGCACCAGCGCGCATTGCCGCAAGTGAATTCGCAACTGCCAAGCCTAAATCGTTATGACAATGGGTTGAAATAATCGCTTTATCAATGTTCGGAACATTGTTGCGAATTGCTGTGATAAGATCGAAATATTCTTCAGGAGTTGTGTAGCCAACAGTGTCTGGAATGTTGATAGTATTGGCGCCGGCTTTTATTGCAGTTTCGATTGCTTTAAACAAAAAATCACGTTCTGAACGTGTGGCATCTTCTGGCGACCAATCAACTTCAGCGACGAAATTACGCGCCAATGAAACACTTTCTGTAATGGCATTGAGCACTTGTGCCTCATCCATTTTCAACTTGTATTTCATGTGAATTGGTGAAGTCGCTAAAAAAGTGTGAATACGCGGTTTTGCCGCTGGTTTTACGCTTTCGGCAGTGCGTTCAATATCTGATTTTTTAGCGCGTGCCAAACCGCAAATTACAGAATTTTTAATAATTTTTGCGATACGATTTACAGCTTCGAAGTCACCATTTGAAGCGGCAGGAAAACCAGCTTCGATAACATCAACGCCCATTTTTTCGAGATTTTTGGCGATCAACAATTTTTCTTCTAAATTCATTGTTGCACCGGGTGCTTGTTCACCATCGCGTAAAGTTGTGTCGAAGATGATGACTTTTTCTTTTGTCATTTTTAGCGGAGATTTTTTGGTTGGAAATTTCTGCAGTAAAATACAAATTTGCGCGGTTAATTGTAAACTAAATTCTCCTGAAAAAATGAATCTGAAATTTGTGCAAAAAAACGATGTGGTTGACGTTGTATTTCTTGGAACTTCTGCAACTTCTTTGGAAGTAAAAAAAATCAAAGATTTCTTAAAAAAAATCGATTTATCAGCGAACGTTTTTTTAGAAAAAGAAACGATTTTAAAAAAGTCGGTAAACCATGAATTTCCATCGTTTGCAGCTGAAAATCGTTTTTTACAATTGAAGAAATCAATTGAATCAGATTCTAAAATAATTTGGTGCGCTCGCGGAGGTTACGGAAGCGCAGAAATTTTGCCTTTTTTAGAAAAAATGCCTAAGCCTAAAAAAGCCAAAATATTCATCGGATTTTCTGATATTTCGGCTTTGAATAAATTACTAATCGAAAAATGGGGATGGCAAGTTATAACAGCGCCAATGCTTGCTCAAATTGCCTTGGAAAAAGTTTCCAAAAAATCAACAAAAGCAATTTGCGATTTAATTTTTGGCAAAAAAACCGAATTAAAGTACAGCGTAAAACCTCTAACTCCCAACTCCTCAATTATGATTCCTACTTTGGTCGTTGGTGGTTGCATCAGCGTTTTAGTTGGTCAATTCGGCACTAAAAATCAGCTTGATTGGAACAAAAGAATTCTATTTCTAGAAGATGAGGGTGAGACCGGAGAAAGGTTGGATCGCTATTTTCATCAAATTCTTCAAATCAGTATTGAGCAAAAAAAATTCCCCAAAGCAATTTTGCTTGGAAATTTTTTGGAATCTAATCCGCACGGAACACCAAAAGGAAAAAATATTGAATTGGCGATTAGAAGATTAGTGCAAAAAATTCTTGAACAAAAATTACCGATTGCCGTGGTTCAGGAAAAAAGCGGATGTTTAGGGCATTCTAAAAATATGTTACCAATTGTTTTGGGGCGAGAAGCCACTATTTCTGCCGATCGCGTTTTTTTGCAAAAATTTTAGTTGGTTTTTTTTGCTCTCAAATTTAAAAAGCCGCGCCTTCTCTTTGTAAAAACAATCAAGCAAATATGACTGCTCAAACTGAAACCAAAAACGTTACGATAAACTTTGGTCCGCAACATCCTGCGGCTCACGGCGTGTTGCGCCTAATTTTGGAAATGGATGGCGAGGTTGTTACTCGTGCTGATCCGCACATCGGATTGTTGCATCGTGGTACCGAAAAATTGATCGAATATAAAAGTTATTTGCAGGCAGTGCCTTATTTCGATCGTCTGGATTACGTGTCGCCGATGTCGCAAGAACATGCATATGCTTTGTCAGTTGAAAAACTTTTGGGATGTGAAATTCCACGTCGTGGTCAATTTATTCGTGTTTTATTTTCGGAAATTACTCGTGTTTTAAACCACATTATGGCGATCACAACACAAGCGATGGACGTTGGTGCGATGACTCCGCTTTTATGGATGTTTGAAGAACGTGAAAGAATGATGGGTTTTTATGAGAAAGTTTCTGGTTCAAGAATGCACTCGGCTTATATCCGTCCAGGTGGCGTTCATCAAGATTTGCCAGATGGTTTGCTCGAAGAAATCGCTGAATTCGCTAAAAATTTCCCGAAATTAATTGACGATTTGGAAAATCTTTTGACCGAAAACCGCATCTTCAAACAACGTATGGTTGAAATCGGCGTGGTTTCGAAAGAGCAAGCTTTGCAATATGGTTTTTCTGGCCCGATGATTCGCGGTTCAGGAATCGCTTGGGATTTGCGTAAATCACAACCTTATGAAGTTTATGGTGAGTTGGATTTCGACGTTCCGGTTGGCAAAAATGGTGATTCTTATGATCGTTATTTGATCCGTGTGCAAGAAATGCGCGAGTCGATCAAAATCATCAAGCAATGTGTTGAAAAAATGCCGCAAGGCCCAGTTTCAACTTTAGATACCAGAATTGCGCCGCCGAAAAGATCAGAAATGAAACACTCAATGGAAGCTTTGATTAACCATTTCAAACTTTTCACTGAAGGTTATCACGTTCCAAAAGGCGAAGCTTATGCTGCAGTTGAAGCACCGAAAGGTGAATTTGGTGTTTACGTGATTTCAGATGGCGGAAATCGTCCACATCGTTGTCGTATCAGATCAACAGGCTTTGCACATTTGCAAGGTTTGGAATTCATGGCTAAAGGTCATATGTTGGCAGACGTGGTTACGGTTATTTCGACTCAAGATATTGTATTTGGTGAAGTAGATCGCTAATGCTCGTCGTCTTTTGAGCGTCTGCTGCGTTAGACTGCGGACTCAAGCAGCTCAATGTATTTGCATACATTTTCGTTGCTTTCGCCTTGTCTGCCTTGCATCCATCTCAAA
>JAGKWR010000011.1 GCA_021151765.1 Alphaproteobacteria bacterium | reverse complement strand
AAAACCCCGCAAGTAAAGTAAAACCTAATCCATCTCAATCATCGCCGATTGTTCCCATGGCAACAAATAGTGGATGTGTTATTTCTTAGATTGGCATGACTATGGAGTGCCTAACATTTTTCGGACAGTTTTTAATAAAAAAAGAGTTACAAGGAAGATAAATTTTGCGCGAAAATGTGTTTAATGTTTGGGGAAAAATGTGAATTTTTTCCTAAGCATTAGCTCTTCTAAACTGAAAACTTCCCACGAAATAAACAAGCACGGTGGCGATACACAAGAAGCTGTAGTAAGAATGTGTAATCAGTAACCAAATCTCAACTTTGCAAATGCTGCTCGCCAGAATTAGTTGTGGGGCGTAGAACACCAAAGAATGAACGTAGCACGACGACATGTCGATGAAGGTAGCCATTTTGTTGTGGCTTAGTTTTAATTTTTCGCTCAAGCCTCGCGCCAAGTCGCCGCACATGATGATTGAAACTGTGTTGTTGGCGGTGATTAAATTGGCCAAAGTTACGAAGAAAAACAAAACGAAGTAAGAAGCGCCGCGGCCGAATTTTTGCGAAGTGTGTTTCAGCGCGTTTTCCATTTTGTCCATCCAACCGTGATATTTGATCGCCGAATTGATTACTGAAACCAACACCACAAAAGATGAAATTTCAAACATGCTGGACATGCCTTTAACCATTGCTTCCGCAAGGTCGCGTATTGGCAAATTAATGGCAATTCCGATCAAAAACGAAATGAAAATGCTCAACATTAAAACGAACAAAACGTGGTAACGTAAACAGCCTAAAACTATTACCAAAATGTAGGGCGCAATGATCAGAAAATCGCGTAAGTCTGGTTGGTAATTATTTTCAACAGCGACGATTTGGAAATCTTGCATCACGTAAATCAAGCAAGTGATGATGATTGCCGGCGTGATTAATTTTAAGTTGAGGAAAAACTTTTTGTCGTTTTCGGCATTTTGCGTTTTAACAGCGGCGATTGTGGTGTCGGAAATCATCGATAAATTGTCGCCCAAATAAGCGCCAGCAACAGCAGCGGATGCAGCAAGAACGGCGTTAGCGTGATTGTCTCCTGAAATTGCCAAGCAAATTGGTGCCATTGTGGCAACAGTTCCAACCGAAGTGCCAATTGCGGTGGCGATCAATCCGGAAACTAAAAATAATCCCGGTAAAATGAAACTTTCTGGAATGGCGTAGTAAATCAGCGACTTCAAAACATCAATCGAGCCCATGCCGGCCAAAGTGTTGGCAAACGCGCCGGCCAAAATAAAAATAATGATCATTTGAGTAATGCCGCTGTTGAGCGAATCTTCAATGATGGTGTCGATGCGATGAGTCATGTTTTGGCGGCTCTTGATTAAGAACAGCATGAAAATTATGGGAATGGTGTAGAAAATGATTGGGATCGAAGTCATGAAATTAAATAAATTTATTTGGGTAAACTTTGAATAGTATTAGCAGTTGTGATTAAGGTTTGCTGAGTAACAGGATTTGGTGTATTAGTCGGTCTTTTTGCAGGTAAGTAAAAGAGATTTGTTGTGTAATTGTTTTTTTCTTCAAGTCTTTTTAAAAGACGTTCTTCAACTAGAAGT
Source organism: Alphaproteobacteria bacterium (assembly GCA_021151765.1). GTDB lineage: Bacteria > Pseudomonadota > Alphaproteobacteria > Rickettsiales > UBA1997 > UBA2645. The sequence continues at coordinate 68,583 of JAGKWR010000011.1, read as the reverse complement.
TCCGTAGATAGAAATCTTAAAGAGCCAGTTTGCATCTCTAAAGTTGGTGTAATTGGAATTAAACTTTGTCTTTCTATGTCTTTTAACCTATCATCAATTCCTTCATATTGTTGTTTAATCGGAATTTGCATTTCGTTAACCATTTCTAAGAACTCTTTTTTTGTGCTGTGAGAATAGATTTTTGCTAACAGTTTTGAAGTAAATAAAGTTGGTGTACTGACGGCTTTGACACTTAAATCCTCAATAAAGTCATCTTTTACTTTGCCTTTCAGTATATCTATAAATTGATAAGAGGCGTAATTAAAAACTGGGTAGCTTTGATCATAAAGCTCAGAAAAATCAGCAATTGGAGTTTTTTTCAGAAGGAAGTCTAGAGTAAATAAATCGTTTTCTTCACAGGCCTTTTTAAACAAAAGATGAGCAAATGAAGGAAATGAATCAGGATCATATGATGCTAATGAACTCAAAAAATATTCGAAAGCATGTAAATCTCTTCTTGTCGCATTAAATAAATCTAACTCACTCAATCTGGATAATTGTTCCTTTTCTTCAGGATTATGGGAAGGGATCATCTCTAGCAAAAAGGATTTAAGGCTAGTGACGTATTCATCAGTTAATAACCGTATTTCGGGAGAAATACTGTTTTCATCGATATTAGGATTATTTTTTAAAGGAACGAGTTTGGCATCTTTTTCAAGCAAAAATCTTACAACTTCTAAAAGGTTATTTTGGTAGGCAACTAACAATGCTGTTTGGCCCAAATAATCGACGTAGTTTATATCTACTTCGACAATTTCTGATTTTAACATATTTTCCAAATAGTACTGTTCATCAGAATTTCTTTCATAAGATCTGACTAAGTTAATGAATTTTATGTTCCTTACTTCTTGGTGAATTGTTGTAATATTTTTAATAAATTCACGTGGAATGTAATTGGTGTAATGATTCAAATCTTCTACACTCAGCTTATAAATTGTTAAAAGAGTTCCGAGAAATTGAGGATTTTGGTTCTTAGCAGCCAAAGCCATTAAATCTTCACCCATGAAGTTTTGTTGTTGGATGATATCTTCCTGCAGATCTGGTTTCTGCAATAAAAGATACATTAAAACTAGGAAAGCTTCAATATTATTGCCTAAAATAGCTTCATGAAAGGCAGTATTTTCAGAATCATTAACGTGTGATATGAAATTTTTGAGAAGACTCTTATCCGTCAAATGATCAGAGTACATTAAGGAGCAATGAACTATTTGGTTAAGTTCCTCCAAATTATTATTTTTAACAGCGAGAATAAGAGCATGGTTATTATCTTGATCAACAGCCATATTTCTTTCTGCAAAGTCACCAAACAAGAAACAATCCCGAATCAAATCAAATGAATTTTCTTCGCGTGAAGAATCTGGGGCGATTACATCAATTAGGGTAAAATTATTGTTACCTGTTTTTAATGATGTTGTAGAAGTTGTTTCGACAGCGCTGGCAAATTCTGTGAAATCTAGGGATGTGTTGTTAGCTGTGTTATTTGGCTTCATAATTCCTCCAATTATTTGAAATAAATTTTATGGAGAGACTAATTTTGTGTAATTTTTAGCACAACTGATACGAGTATTTTTCTATCGTGATTGATAAATATTCTAGTATAGGTTGCACCTATCTCGTTTAAGAAATAGGTGCAATTGATGCTTCCAAAATCGCTGATGCTACTAATTTAGGAAGCTTGGATTATTTAAGTTTTGCGCAATCATATCCAAAAATTCTTCGGTGTAGAGATAATGTTTGCCGTGTTCAACATGTTGTCCGTGAATGCAAACTGCTAAATCTTTAGTCATTTTGCCGGACTCAACAGTTTCAATACAAACTTTTTCAAGACGATGACAAAAGTCGATCAGCTCCTGATTGCCATCAAGTTTGCCGCGGAATTCAAGTCCGCGCGTCCAAGCAAAAATTGAAGCGAGCGGATTTGTTGAAGTTGGTTTGCCTTTTTGATGTTCACGGAAGTGGCGCGTAACCGTTCCGTGAGCGGCTTCAGCTTCCATAATTTTGCCGTCTGGCGTGATTAAAACTGAAGTCATCAAACCCAAAGAACCAAAGCCTTGAGCGACTGAATCTGATTGCACGTCGCCGTCGTAATTTTTGCATGCCCAAATAAATTTGCCGTTCCATTTCAAAGCGGAAGCGACCATATCGTCGATTAAACGATGTTCGTAAACGATGTTGGCAGCAGCGAATTTTTCTTTGAATTCAGCTTCATAAATTTCTGCAAAAATGTCTTTGAAGCGGCCATCGTATTTTTTCAAAATTGTATTCTTGGTTGAAAGATAAAGTGGCCAGCCTTTTTGCAAAGCGAGGTTGAAACAAGAATAAGCAAAACCGCGGATTGATTCTTCAGTGTTGTACATTGCCAAAGCAACGCCAGAGCCTTTGAATTTGAAAACTTCGTGTTCGATCACTTCGCCATTTTCGCCTTCGAATTTGACAGTTAATTTACCTTTACCGGGAACTACAAAATCTGTCGCTTTATATTGATCGCCAAAAGCGTGACGACCAACGATAATTGGCGAAGTCCAGTTCGACACAATTCTTGGCACATTTTGACAAACAATTGGCTCGCGGAAAACTGTTCCATCTAAAATGTTGCGGATGGTGCCGTTTGGCGATTTCCAAATTTCTTTGAGATTGAATTCTTTTTTACGAGCTTCGTCAGGAGTGATCGTGGCGCATTTGATACCAACGCCGCAAGCTTTTATGGCATTGGCTGAATCGATGGTAACTTGATCGTTTGTTGCGTCACGATTTTGTACCGACAAATCAAAATATTGGATTGGTGCATCGATGTAAGGTGTGATTAATTTGTCTTTAATCATTTGCCAAATGATGCGAGTCATCTCGTCACCATCAATTTCTACAACCGGATTTTTTACGACGATTTTTTTCATAATTTTAATTAAGATAAAGATTCAAAGTCTTGAGTGTGAGGGTTAAATCCTAATATTTCACCGCTTTCGATGTTGAAGTGAACTCCATAAACGTTGATTTTGTTTTTCTTCATGCGTTCAACGATATAAGGGTAGGTCAACAAATTGCGCATTGACACTACTAAAGATTCGTGTTCGCAATATTGTTGCTGATCTTCCAGCGTGCGTCCAGCCATGTTCTTTTGCACAGCTTCGCGTGCTTCTTTAGCAACTTCGAGCCAAGTACGCATTGATTCAGAAAGTTGTTTATTCTTTTTGTTGCCCTGATCATCCAACATCATTTTGATACTGTCGCATTTGGCGTGGCCAAGCACGACGATGTTTTCAACTTCTAAAACAGTAACTCCGTACTCAATTGCTGACAAAATACCGTGAATTCCTGTCGTTTCATACTTTGGAACTAAACCACCCAAATTATTCAAAATGAAAAGATCACCCGGATTGGTTGCAAAAATTTCAGTTGGGCTGACGCGAATATCAACGCAAGAAATTACCATTGTAGTGGGTTTTTGTCCTTGCTCCAACAAATGATGAATTACATCTTTCTTGTTTTGGTAAGTTGTGGCTTTGAAAACTTTGAAGCCACTAACAAGTTTAGAAAAATTTGGCATGAGGAAGTGAATTTTAGAATTGAGAATTACTGACGAAAGCTAGCTAAACTAATGGTTTTTAATTTGTAAAGAATTGAGGCATGACCTATTTCACAAAATTAAGAATCACCAATTATTTGACAAAAAACTTTGTCTTTATTGAGTGTATTATTTGTAAAAAATTTTGCCAAAATTTACTCGAAATCAAATTAATAAATATGAAAAAATATCAGCTAATTCTTTGTTTGTTAGTTTTTGCAATCGTGCCTTTTTCTTTTGGAGTTGGCTGCTTTATGGTTAAAGACAAAATTATCGAATATGTCGGACCGATTACCAATGAAACAATCGCACCAATAGCTTTATTGCGGGTCGGCGCATTTTTTATTGTAGTTGGAGTAATCAATTTTCTGTCTTTCGCAATCAGACAGGAAGTATTCGTTAAAATATTTTTAATTGTTGGCGCTGGTTGTGTCTTGTGTGGTAATTTTGGTCCTTGGACTCAAAATTTTCCGTTTGTTGTAGTGGGAACTCTGTCAATTCTACTCGGAGCTTTTAATTCTCTGTCTTTATTGATGAAAGACCCCAAAAAAATCGCTGCAAAGTCAGAGAGTTCGGTTTAAGAAGAAGATTTCTTAAACGCTACGAAGATGGCTGAAGTTAGAATTATTAAACTGCCGCAAATTTGGTAAAAAGTTACTTTTTCATTAAGCAAAATAAAACTTACAAGCATCACGGTTAGAGGCTCAATCATTGAAATAATAGCAGCTTTCTCGGAAGCCAGAAAGCGTAAACCTTTTTGAAAAAGAAAAATCGGTAAAGCAGTACAAATCAATGCCAGCGCTAAGATATTAAACCATACGTTAAGTTTTGTTGGAAATGCAAAACTGTGAGTTGCAACCGCAAAAATCAAACAAACGACAACAGAACCGCAGCAAATTAAAAAGGCGGAAAACACAGGATTAACTTGGTTCTTTTTACTCGATACAATGTATAATCCGAATAAAACTCCGGACAATAATCCAATCAAAATTCCGCGGAGATCGAAGCGTGAATTGTTAAAATCCGCTAAAAATATTGTTCCGAGAATAATTCCAAAAATTGCAAAGTAACAGGATTTGGCAATTTCGGTTTTGTAAAAAAAGCGATTAAAAAACATTACGGTGATTGGATGGGTAAACAATAAAACTTCTGCAACTCCACCACCAATTAATTTTGCGGCTACGAAATAAAGAGATGCAGCAGTTCCGTGAAGAGGTGCACTCAAAATTAAAGGTACAGCAATTTGCTTGAGAGAAAATTGTTCTAAAAGTTTTTTAAGTTGAGGAAAAAGGAGCCAAAACAAAAAAATTGCCGCTATCAAAAAACGCCAAAACATTGTGACGAAAGGTGAGTAATCTTCACGAATTATGTTGATGCCAAAATAATATAAAAATCCGTAAGAAAAAGCTGATGCAGCAACTAGTAGAATTCCTTTAATTTCTTGATTTTGTATCATGTGAATTTTCGATTAATCTTTTTGGGAAACTCAAAGAAAAATATCTTAACAATTACCAATATTACTTTTCGGATAATGAGAGCCTGAAAGTAATCTAAGAATTCAATTTTGTTAAAAAATGAAAAAATACGCAAAAGTTTCAGCATTCTCTTTGATCGAAATTTCAATAGTTATGCTGATTGTAGGAATTCTGATTGCTGGGGTGTCGCAAGGATCAAAGCTGGTTAGTAAATTTAGACTGTCAACTGCGCAGTCATTGACGGAAAGTTCTCCTGTCGCTTCGATTTCAGGTTTATATTATTGGTTTGAATCAACTTCTGATAAAAGTTTTATAGAATCTGAAAAGGTTGATGGTGGTTTGATAAGTACTTGGTATGATATTAATCCCCAAAATGTGAATCGTACTTATTTAACGCAATCCACTGATCATCAGCCTCAATACAAAGAAAAATCAGATTTGAATGGATTACCAGCAGTTTATTTTTCAGGCGATGATAAATATATCGATGCCGGTGAAAATGAGTCTTTAACTTATGAAAATGCTACTTTGATTGTTGTGGCAAAAGCAAATTTTATTCCTTCAGAAAATCATTCAGGAACTGAAACAATTGCTATGTTGGCTCCATATGGGTATTGTGCTTTCTTTACTAGAAATACTGATGGAAACCAAACATATCATTTTGTGGGAAGTGCATATAACGTATATGGAACTGGTTCTCGTGTTATAGTTGAGAATAGAAAGGAAGAAGCAGAAGTTTTTATTTTAGAACAAAATAATTCAGTTCCATATACTTTTAGAGCTTGGCTTTCTGGAGAATATAAAGGATCAGTACATGATTTAAGATGTGATCCCGGATATTTAATACTTGGAGCTACTCAAGGAAATACTTTGCATGGCCAGATAGGAGAAGTTATAGTTTACAACAAAGTTTTAAGCGAAGAAGAAAGAAAATCGATTGAGAAATATTTAGCGCAAAAATGGAATATTAAATTAGCGATCTAGTTAGCAGAAATCTTTGCAAAATTTAAAAGCCGATTGCCTAAAAAACAGTCGGCTTTTTAGTTACTGCCATTCTAATTTTTCTTCAATTTTCTTCATTTACATATTGCCTTTGAGATTTTAGATTTTTTCTGTTTTTCAACCAAAAATCTCTCGCAATGACAAAAGTAATTCTCCTTGAAAATATCAGTGAAGCATCAATTGCCACTTTCCAAAAATTCGGTATTACCGACGTAAAAATACTTAAAACCAGTATTGAAGAAGCTCCGGCCGAAGTTTTTGAAGCTAATATTTTAGGCATCAGATCACGCAGTAAATTAACAAAAGAAATATTGTCGAAGTTCAAAAATTTGTCGTGCGTTGGTTGTTTTTGTATCGGCACCGATCAAGTTGATTTGCAAGCTGCCAAGATTCTAGGCATTCCTGTTTTCAACGCCCCTTTTTCCAACACTCGTTCAGTTGCTGAATTGGTGATTGGCGAGATCATTTCGCTTTATCGTCGTTTGCACATTGTCAACGTTGAAATGCACAAAGGTATGTGGAGCAAAAACGCTGCGGGTTGCAATGAAGTTAAAAACAAAACTTTAGGAATTATCGGCTACGGCAATATCGGCGCGCAAGTCGGTATTATCGCTGATGCGCTGGGCATGAATGTTATTTATCACGATGTTGAAAATAAATTGCCATTTGGCTCAAACCGCCAAGTGAACTCGCTTGACGACTTGCTCAAAGCTGCTGACGTTATCACGCTTCACGTTCCGCAAGACACTTCAACCAACAATATCATCAACAAAGGCACGATCGCCAAAATGAAAAAAGGCGTTTTCATCATCAACAACTCGCGAGGTAACGTAGTTGACGTTGATGCTTTGGCAGAAGCGTTGGAAAGCAAACATGTTGCCGGCGCTGCGATCGACGTTTTCCCAAGCGAGCCTTCAAGCAACGCCGAAGAATTTGTTTCACCATTGCGTAAATTCGACAGTGTTTTGTTAACACCGCACATCGGTGGCAGCACGCAAGAAGCGCAAGAAAATATTGCAGTCGAAGTTTCTAATAAATTGGCGCAAAATCATTTGATTGGCTCAACGGCAATGGCGGTGAACTTCCCGAATTTGTCTTTGCAAAAACCGCGCCAAGGCTGCATCAGAATTGCTCACGTTCATGCTAACACGCCGGGCATGTTGCAAGCGATTAACCATGAAATCAGCAAATTTGCTTTGAATATTCAGGCTCAGATTCTTTCAACTGATACCGAAATTGGTTACGTGGTTTTAGACGTTGAAACCAAAGAAGTTCCAGTAGGTTTGTCAGAATCTTTGAAAGCAATTGCTGGAACTGTTTCGTTGAGAATTTCCTAGTAATTGTGGTGGTTTTTGCTGTTATTTTGAAAGTCTCATTGCTTTTACAATGAGCAAAACGAAGGATTTTTGACTATTTATTCAGAGTTTAATCTTGCCAAATAGTTTAAAAAACCCCTGAGTTTTAGCATGGAAGCAGCAAAAAAAATATGCCCAAAAAAATGGTGAAAAATATTTTAAATTTTTTTTGTCTAAGCACTTGATTAAATTTTTTTAAACACCAAATTAGGCGGTGTCGGGAGTGTACCAGAATAAAAGACCTTCACGGGGAATATGGCTACACACGCCGGGTTTGCGTGGTGGTGGCTCCCGATATTAAAATACTTAACTCCTTCGAAAATTTTTCGAAGGAGTTTTTTTATGTCAGAAACTTCGAGCAATATTTCTAATGCCCGAAGCTGGCTACACACGCTAAAAGTTTTTAGTCTTTTTGCGTTTGCGGGTGGTGGTGAGCTGTTAACATCAATTGTTATTTTTTGTTCTTATCAAGTTTTAAAAACTTTGCGAAAATCTTATCGGTTTTATTCGTGTAGTATTCCACGATTGTTGCTGATAAACAGACTTTCGAATAATTTGTTAATTTTTAGGACTGCTTCTGAAATTTCTTCCGCATAGTCTTCATATTTATTCAGTTGGTCAGCAGTAGACGACTTAATAAAAGTTTGAGTTTCGGATTTTTTATTAACTCTTCGTCAAACTTAGGATGAAGAGAATTATAATATAAGTTTTTCATTATTGGTGAATGAGGGTGTATAATTTTCCTAAAAATTAATTATTTAAAAAATTCGTGGCGCAGTTTGTGCTTGAATTTGTAATAAGTAATCCGATTTATCTTAATAAAACTAATTTAACTATTAATAAAACTAATAACTGATGCCCAAAAGTTTTCAGCAATTTCATTATAAGAATAATCGCTTTCAACAACTGCGTGGATTTTGTTATACTGTGCAAACAGGAAGTATGTCTGCGGCAGCAAAAAAAATGAATTTAAGTCAGGGTGCAGTAAGTTTACAGATTAAGTCTTTGGAGAGAGATTTGGGTGTTCATCTTTTTTCTAGAGAAGGTAATAAAGCTGTTTTAACTAAAGAAGGTAAGATGTTTTATACTTATTCGGTTCCTCATATGTATGGTGCGGATGAGATGTTTGAAGATTTTGTAGCAGCTTTGAAACGAGAAAAATCGAAAACAATTAACATAGCTGCTAACAGTGTTGGAATAAGTCACATACTGCCAAAATATATTAGAAAGTTTGAATTAACGCACGTCGATGTAAAATTTGAGATACGAAATATTACAAAAGCAGATGCCGTTTCTAGATTAATGAATAATGAAGTGGATATGCTGTTATACTCAATGCAGGTAAATGAAATTCCTGATGAGTTAGATTTTACTCCAGTTGCTGAATACAGGCCAATATTACTTACAAGTAAGAATCACCCATTAGCAAAAAAGAAGGATATCGATATGCAAGATATCAAACGCTATAAGCTTCTTAAGTTGGATAATAAATTTGTGACTATTCCAAATTTTGAACAGGTTGTGAAACATTATGGATTACAGACCAAGATAGATTTTGAGATGGGAAATTATGAAATTTTGAAAAGTTTTATTCGTGAAGATATTGGGATAGCTGCTCTATCAAGTATCTGCTTAGAAGGTGATAAAAACAAAGATGATTTTTCTGTAAAATCTTTGGAGAAATATTTTCCAAGTATTTTGTATGGAATTTTGGTTAAAAAAGGAAAAAAACACCACGGTCTATTAAACGATTTTATTAAAATGCTAAAGACCGATATTTTAATTGAGGCACATGTTGGTCATAATCAAAATTTTAGATAAGAATGACCAGACAAGTTTTAGCTTCATCTAAACAATTTTTATCAAGAGCTTTTCAGCACGATCCAAAATTGAGTGGTTTTTGTAAATGGTCACGCAGCTATTCTTCATCTCAAGATTCTACAGAATCTACCACAATTTACTCCAGAGTTTCAGAATTAAGAGAGCGTTTAGCTAAAGAAAATAAATTGTTCTTAGGTGGTACGTCTCATGTTTTTAGCCTTTCTGAAAGTGGAAAAGCTTTTTTGCGTGATGTTAATTCTCAACATTTAAACAAAAAATATTCTAGAGGTGGAAAAGCAGGAGAAGGTTTTGTGGGGGTAGATGAAGTCGTAAAAATGATGTCAGATAAATATTATAGTGAAGAAAAAGTTGCTGATGTTTTGTCTTATGCTGGATCAATTCAGGATCGGATGCGTGTCAAAGTCTCTGAAAGTTTTTTGCACCATGCTTTTAATGTTCCAGCAATTGCTAAAGAACCAAATCCGATTCTAAAAATTGTGATGCCTGATGCTAGAGAAATAGCAGATCTAGCTGGTGAAGTTGATCCATCAAATCAGAATCGTTATTCGCCACTTCCAGGTTTATTGCATAAATACGAGATGTTGTTGGCTTATACTTCGATTAATTGTTCTTCTCATTGTCGTTATTGCTATAGGCTCGATTTATTTGATGGTTCATCGAATAAATCAAAAGCTGATATGAACGTAGTTGCAGCCTATATTAAGACTTACAATAACCTAATTGATAAAGCGATTGCTGATTATGGTTTCTGGGACGAAAAGAAAGGTCTCTATTTACACAGAGAAACAAAGGAACCGTTAATTAACATTAGAGAAATTTTATTTTCTGGTGGTGATCCAATGACTTTGCCAAATGCAACATTGGCAAGGTACATGACTTTGATGGCAGAGGCTGGAATTACTTCTCTTAGAATTGGAACAAAAGAATTGTCATTTAATCCCACAAGATTTGATCAAGATTTCTGGAAGATGATGGATATGTTCAACAGACAATATCCGGACACTAGAGTTGAGTTTGTAGGACATTACACTCATCCTTATGAGTTGGTTGATCCTAAAGTTGATCGAAGTGGTAATTATCTCTACGATTTGAGAGAGCGTTATAATGTTAGAAAAGATTTGGTTTACCCTCTTCATGCTATGAAAGAGAGAGATTGGATTGGTCATCATAATCAGTTTCCAATCATTGCCGGAGTTAATGATTCAGTTCCGGTTTTGAGACTGTTGATGTATCAATCAAACCGTTTAGGAATATCGATGCATAATGTTTATGCCTGCAGAGAAATTAGAGGTAGTGCTCATTTCAGAGAAGATAATACTTTAGAAAGACAGTATAGTTTGCTTGAAGATGCAAAGAATGGCCTTTCTGGAATAGAAAACCATGCTCGTTTAGTGATGTCTACAGAATATGGAAAGGTAGAAATAGTTGGTATGGAGAGTGATAATATTTTGCTTAGGCTGAACCGATATGTTAACTCCAATAAGCAAGATAAAACTATAGTAAAAATAGATCACACTAAACTTGATGAAGGTGAGAAAGTTTATTGGCTTACTAAAGATTTAGCACAAAGAGCTGTTTCAGAAGAAGGTAAACAAATTCTTGAAGAGATAGAAAAAGAAAGTGGTTCATTCATTAAACATCTTAGAAAAGCTGCTGCATCAGCTGTAATACAAGGTGTTGTTAGTAATGATAATGCGCAAGGGGCTACCTCATGTCATAAAGTTGTAATAAAAGTTATTAATAAAAATGGTGGAGAAGAAGTTTTTGAGGTCGATCTATCTGATGAAAAATACAAAGGTTCTAATCCTACTTTAGCCACTGTGCTTAAAAAACATGATGTAGTAGAAGCTGCATGTGATGAAAAGTTATCTTGCAGTACGTGTGTAGGAGAAATAAAATCCAATATAGAGCTACCAAAAATAACAGAAGATGAAATGGATTTAGTTGATTCGGCTTCAAAAGAAAATCCATCGACCTCACTTCGTGCTTCTTGCCAAATTCCTTTGGTTCCAGGCGCTCAATATCATTTTAGAAAATAGTAAATTATATGAAACCATCTACCAAACCATTACACAACAAATTCAGCAGCGGCCCGTGCGCCAAGCGTCCGAATTGGAATGCTGAGTTTTTGAACAACACTGAATTACTCGGAAGGTCGCATCGCAGCAAAGAAGTTTTGCAGGTGATCAATCAAGTTAATGCTTTGAGTGCGGAATTTTTGAATTTACCGCAAGGCTACAAAATCGCCATTATGGCGGCATCGGACACTGGTGCGTTTGAAGCGGCAATGTGGAATATGCTTGGCGCGCGCGGTGTTGATGTGATTTATTTCGAAGCTTTCGGCGCGGAATGGTACAAGGCGATTACTGAGCAATTGCGCCTAACGGATGTGCGCAAATTTGCGGCAGATTTCGGAAAAGTTCCAGATATTGCAAAAGTTGATTTTGATCGCGACGTTGTTTTCACCTTGAACGGAACCACCTCTGGCGTGTGTTTTAACGATCTCGATTTTATTCCTGAGAATAGAAAAGGTCTTACTTTCTGCGACGCAACTTCTGGCGCATTTTCGATGCCAATCGATTTTTCCAAGCTCGACGTTACAACTTATTCGTGGCAAAAATCTTTGGGCGGCGAAGCGCAGCACGGCGTTTTAATTCTAAGTCCGCGCGCTGTGGCAAGAATCGAAGAATATACTCCAACTTGGCCACTTCCTAAAATTTATCAGTTGAAGAAAAAAGGCGTGTTCAGCGCGGCCGTGTTTGAAGGATCGGTGATTAACACCACTTCAACAATGTGTATTTTAGATGCGTTGGATACTTTGAATTGGATTCAAGAAAGCGGCGGCATTGCAGCGATGTACAACCGCGTAAATGCTAACTTTGCAGCGATTTCAAACTTCTTAAAAACTTCGCAAAATTTCGAAAATTTATGCGCCGACGAAAAATTCCAATCGCGCACATCCGTGTGTTTCCAGCCAAAACAAGCTTGGTTTAAAGAATTGGCGGAAGCCGATCAGCGCAAATTTATCGACAAAATCGCTAAAATTTTACAAGATGAAAAAGTCGCTTTCGACATCAAAGGTTACAACTCCGCTCCACCATCATTTCGCGTGTGGTGCGGTTTGACCGTTGAAGCAGCTGACATCAAAATTTTGTGCGAGTGGTTTGAATATGCCTGCAATATAGCAGCGTGTTAAGAAAATCTAAAATAAGCGAAAAATGGTTTTAGAAAATAAATTAAATCTCGCCAACCAGCTTGAGCTCAACAAAGCTGAAGAAAAAATCAGCAAACAAAAAGCCAAACAACTTTTTGAAAGCGGAGAAATTGATAAAGTTGAGGTTGGCACTTTCAAAGGCTTGGCGCAAATTCATCAATTTTTGTTTGGCGATATTTACGAATTTGCCGGTCTTTTGCGTGAGGTAAATATTGCCAAAGGAAATTTTAGATTTGCTCCGTTGATGTATTTAACGCAATCGCTTGAACACATTGACAAAATGCCGCAAAACAGCTTCGAAGAAATTATCGAAAAATATGTTGAGATGAACATTGCTCATCCATTTCGTGAAGGCAACGGCCGCGCTACTAGAATTTGGCTGGATCTAGTTTTGAAAAAAGAGCTCAAACAAGTGATTGATTGGAATTTGGTTGATAAAGAAGAATATCTGTCGGCGATGGAGCGCAGCACGGTTAAAGATATTGAAATAAAACATCTGCTAAGAAATGCGCTCACCGATAAAATTAACGACTGCGAACTTTTCATGAAAGGCATCGACATCAGCTATTATTATGAAGGATACAGCGAATTTAGAACCCAAGATTTGTAATAGATTAGGTAAATAAAATGAAAAATAACTGCGCCATTTTTGATTTTGATTCGACTTTAGTTTCAATTGAAACGTTGGATTTTTTGATCGCAAAAACTGCTGCGAACCAAAAAGACGAAATTGAGAAAATCACTAACGCGGCGATGTCAGGCAAGATGACTTTTGCCGATTCTTTGCGCACGCGTTTTGCTCACATCAAACTCACTAAATCGGATATTGATCAGCTAAAATCTGAAATCTGCGATTACATCACCACAGGCTTCGTTGCTGGTTTAGATTCGCTGAAAAACGATTTCGACTTTTACATTATTTCCGGCGGATTTTTGGAAATTATTTATCCGGCGGCTGACGCCTTGAGAATTGATCGCGCTAACTGTTTTGCTAATAATTTTGTGTATGACGGCGAACTTGTAGTTGGTTTTGAAGCGGAAAATATTTTAGCGCAAAATGGCGGAAAGCCGAAAATTGTTGCGCAAATTTTGGCGCGAAAATCTTACCAAAAAGTTTTTATGATCGGCGATGGTTACACAGATTTAGAAGTGGCAAAAGCTAACGATAAAGTAACTTTTTGTGGTTTTGGTGAACACGCGGCCAGAGAATCGGTAATCAAAGAAGCGCAGAATTTTTTCTACAGCGTTGATCAATTGGTTGAATTCTTATCCAAAAACAAAGCAATCAAACAGTAAGTCTTATCAGCCAAAACAGGATGGTTCTCTTTTAACTAAAACTTAAATTATGGCATTATGTCTGATGGAATCGATATTTATTTCGAAGGTCTAAAATACGCTTTTTTTTCTTTGTGTTTTGAAGGCATAATTGCCGAGATCGCTGATTTTTTAGAGGAAAATCCGGATTTTAATAAATTTGTGGTAAATTCAGAAGGTCAAAATGCACTTTTATTTGCTGCTCGTATAGGTCATTTTGAGTTATTTAAGTATCTTTTAGAAGAACATCATTTTGATATAAATTCGACTGATTTTGCTGGTAGAAATTCTTTGCACTTAGCTTGTATTTTTAACTATAATTTGGACATCATTTCTTATCTGGTGGAACAAAGTCCAAACTTTGATTTGGATCATTGCGATAATGCAGGAAATAGCCCAATTCATTTAGCTAGCTTATCTCCAATTCCTAGCCTTGTTATTCCTTATTTGGTAAGCCACAATTTTGGGTTAGATTGGACTAATCACAATGGACATACACTTGCCAATATTGCTTCCAGTAATAGATTGAGTGAAGTCAGTTACATAATTGACTCAATCAATAATCCAGCGAGTGAGTTAATCGAAAGCGAAGCTCCGATTAGCGAAATCGATTCTCTAGATCGCAGAGAATCTCCTAAAGATTCACCTTCAGTAAGGTCAGGAAATTGCCTAATTTCAAATCCAATAGTTTTTCAACATCAAATATAAGATGGTTTAAATGCAGTTAGCTAAAATTTTTCTTTCAGAACTACAAAACATTGGTTTTGCTGGCGATATCTCGGTCGAAAAATCAGTCACAGTAACTTACTCAACCGACAACTCGATCTACGAAGTTGAGCCAGATGGCGTGATATTTCCGAAGTCACAAAATGATGTTGAGCTGATTTTTAAATTGCTGCGTCAGAAAAAATTCCACCAAATCAAAATTACGGCGCGTGGCGGCGGCACAAGCACCAACGGTCAATCAATCAATTCGGGTTTTATTGTTGATTATTCGCGCTATATGAATCGCATTTTAAAAATTGATGCGCAAAGCATGACCGCTGAAGTTGAACCCGGTGTGATTTTAGACGTATTAAACCGCGAGCTTGAAAAATTTAACTTGTATTTTCCACCCAACATTTCGCCAAGCAACCGCGCTACAATTGGCGGCATGGTCAATACTGATGCTTGTGGCAAAGGTTCGTGCACGCATGGTCGAACCTCAGATAATATTGCAAATTTGTCGCTGCATTTGCTTGCCGAAGAATCGTTGATTTTATCGCAAGTCGGCAAAATTTTAGATAAAGCGCGCGGCATTTATTCTTCCAAACATTTGGCGCGCACCGCTACGGGCTACAATATCGAGAAGTCTTTTGCAGATGATAAAGTTGATCTGAATTATTTAATTTCTGGATCAGAAGGAACTTTGGCTTTGGTCAGCAAAATTACTGTAAAACTCAAAAAACTTCCGGCGAAAAAACGTGTGGTTTTGTTGCGCTACAAAAATTTTGATGCCGCGTTGCAAGACGCACGCAACGTGATTGCACTTCAGCCAACTGCGATTGAAACGATTGATGAAAATGTTATTCGTCTAGCGCGCAACGACATAATTTGGCAAGATGTCGGTCATTTGATTGGTGACGGCCACGATACTTCGGTTAATATTTTAGAATTTTCCTACGATTCGGAAGCAGAGTTTTTGCAACATCAAGACATTTTAAAGCAAAGTTTGCTTAGTGCGAAATATCTCTTCGAAAATTATTTCATTATCGAAAACAAAGCCGAAATCGCTAACATTTGGAATTTGCGCAAACAAGGCGTTGGTTTACTTGGCGCCATGAAAGGCAAACGTCGTCCGTTGCCATTCGTTGAAGACACAATTGTGCCGCCAGAAAATTTGGCCGAATATATTTCGGGCTTTCGCAAAATTTTACAAAAATACGGTGTAGTTTACGGTATGTTTGGCCACGTTGACGCTGGATGTTTGCACGTTCGTCCGGCTTTGAATATGCGCCAACAAAGTGATCGCGAGTTGATTCGCAAAATTTCTGACGAAGTTTGCGAACTACTTTTAAAACATCGCGGCATCATTTGGGGCGAGCACGGAAAAGGTTTCAGAAGCGAATATAGCGAAAAGTTTTTGGGCGCAGAAGTGACAAAAATTTTCCGTGAAATCAAAAAAACTTTTGATCCTTTCGATCAACTCAACAGCGGCAAAATTGCCAGTTCAACCAGCGAAATCAAAGATGTAGATGCTGTTTCCACTCGCGGCGAATTTGATGAAAATATCTCCGCGCAAATGCATGACGAGTTCGAAAATATTTTGAGCTGCAACGGCAACGCGCTGTGTTTTAATTTAGACCAAGCTTCAGCGATGTGCCCGTCTTATAAAGTTTCAAATGATCGCCGTTTTTCGCCAAAAGGTCGAGCGATGTTGTTTAAAGAATGGGTGCGCGAAAATGCTCAATTGCCGTCAATTCGCGCTGATATTTCTGACGGATTTTTCAAAAATTTTGCCAGCAAATTTCGCAATATTTTTAGCAAAAATTTCGAATCAGAAATTTACGATTCTTTTGCCAAATGTTTAGGCTGCAAAGCGTGTAACACTCAATGTCCGATCAAGGTTAGCATTCCGGACGCTAAGGCTTATTTTTTGTCGCATTATTTCGCTAAAAATTTCCACAAACCGCAGGATTATTTGATCGGTAATATTGAGTTTTTGTTGCTGATTTTTGGTCGTTTTCCGCGTCTTTTTAATTTGTTGACGCAAAATCGAGTTACTAAATTTATCGCCGGCAAATTATTCGCGGTGACTGATATCTTACCGATCTCAAATTTGTCATTGTCGCTAAATTCAACTGGTGATTCAAAGAGCACTGAAGAAGGCGTGATCTACATTCTGCGCGATGCTTACACCAATTATTTTCACGCTTCCGAGCTAGAAAACGCATACGAAATTTTAACCAAACTTGGTTTTAACGTGCGTTTTACCAAAGTTTTTGAAAACGGCAAAGCGTTGCACGCCAAAGGTTTTTTGAATCGTTTCCGTCGTGTTATCGCAAAAAATATTTCTTATCTAAAAACTCTGAACACAACTTTAATTAGCATTGATCCAAGCGTTGCGCTGACTTATCGCGACGAGTATCGCCGTTTTAATGACGACAAAATTGAAGTGCTGTATTTGCCAGAATTTTTAGCAAAAATCGCGCCGCAAAAACCAATCAACAGCGACAAAAAATATCACTTAATTTTGCATTGCTCAGAGCAAACTAATGTCGGCAGAATCGCTGAAACTTGGAGTGAAATTTTCGCCAAATTCAACGTCAAATTAAATACTATCAAAACGGGTTGCTGCGGCATGAGCGGCAGCTTCGGAATGGAAGTACAAAATTTTGACGATTCAAAAAAACTGTTTGAAATGAACTGGCAAGAAACGCTGCAAAAACTTGCGCAAGATCCGCAAAATGTGGTGATGACCGCCGGCTCGTCTTGCAAGTCGCAAGTTGGTCGTTTTAGCAAAATGGAAATTCTCAATATATTTTCAGTGTTAAACGCAGTAATTACTAATTCCCGAAAGTAAAAGCGTAAGCTTCTAATCCGCTATTTTGGGCAGTAATTTCCAATAATCCGCTGGAAGATTGATGTTGATTTACCAACTCATAAAGAGCGTAATTTTTTACAGTGATGCTGCTTTGTGTGACATCTTTCCCAGCATTATTGTACAAATTCTGACCATTTAATTTTAACTCAGCTTTAATTGATTTGGCGGATTTTGTGCCTAAAACCAGAAATACTTTTTTACTGGTGAAATTAATCTGTAGCTTTGCTCCAGCTTCTTTGGCGATAATTCTTTCTTTCTCAATTTTCCATTTACCGTTTAGTGACCAATCGTTGCGGTCAAGATTTTTTGGTGCAGTGAAATTGTAATCATTTTCGATCTTATGTTGTTCGTTAGCGAAATTTGCAGCGCGTAAATAGCCTAAATAAGTTTCAGGTGTTTGATTGTAATTTAAGGTCGATTCCTCAGCTTTTTGTTCCGATTTCTTATTTAAGCCTAATAGTTGACGAATATTGTTTTCAGTTTGTTGATAATTTCCTTCGCCAAAATGTGTGTAAACTACTTGGCCGTTTTTATCGATTAAGTAATGCGCTGGCCAAAAATGATTTTGAAATGAAGTCCAAGTTGCAAGATTGTTATCAAGCGCCACAGAATATTTTATGTTATATTTGCTGACCGCTTTTTTGACGTTTTCAAGATTTTTTTCGAACTCAAATTCCGGCGCGTGAATGCCGATAATTACTAAACCTTTGTCGCGATAATCTTGATCCCATTTTGTAATATAAGGTAAAGTGCGCAGGCAATTTATGCAGGAATAAGTCCAAAAATCGATCAGCACAATTTTACCTTTTAACTGAGAAATTTTCAGTGGTTGAGAATTTATCCAAGAATTTATTCCAATTATTTCTGGTGCTACGTAAGGATCGTATAGCCCGTCTTGTAATTTATTTTCTGAGGTGCTGAAAAGATTTTTAGCATTGCTTTCGGCAATATTAAAACAAAGTGTTATCAGTAAAAATTGGCAAAGCAGATTGATTAATTTTTGCATAACGATGTTTAGTCTATTGATTTTGAATAATTATTTCTTGTTCTTGTTTTAAGAAGTGGACTCAGGCTAATTCGTTAAAAAATTCTTAATGGTTACAACCAGCGAAAAAAATAAATTACTATCAGACTTGATGTCCTTAGCGCTGCAGGGCAATCAAATTGCTTATGCTGAATTTTTGAAGGAAATCACATTTCTTTTGCGTTCTAATCTGAAGAAAAAAATTGCTAGTGCGGACGTTGAAGATGTATTGCAAGAAATTCTTATTTCCATTCACAAAGCGCGTCACACTTATGACGGTAAGCGTGATATTTTACCGTGGATTATGGCAATTGCACGGTTTCGCATTACTGATTATTTGCGTAAATATTATTCCCAAATGCGGCACAAAACTTCTGATATTTCTGATTTAGAATATGATTTATCTGATGTAACGGAAGGCAATTCTGCAAACGAACTACTCGATGACTTGTTTATAGATGTTGAAACAAAACACCAAAAAATTTTAACCATGCTGCATGTTGAAGGATACACTGCCAAAGAAGTTGGAGCAAAAATCAATATGAGTGAATCGGCTGTAAAAGTTGCAGCGCATCGAGCAATTAAAAAAATACGAAATAAATTTTTGAAATGACCAAAATTACTGAAGAATTAATTACCCAACTAAGTAACGAAGCTCATCCGATTAAGCCGATCAAAACTCCGGCTTTTTGGACTGGTTGTTTGTTTTTCGTGTTGATAATTTATGCCATTATATTGCAGATGAATATTGGTTTGCGTTCAGATATTGCTGTACAATTTGTTCGTCCGTTGTTTGCGATTGAAATTGTATTAATGGTTGTCTTATGCCTTGCTAGTAATGTTGCTGCTGTCTTAACAATTTATCCGGATTTTTACCAAAAATCTTTTTTAGTAAAAATTCCTTACCTGATTTTTGTCATCATTTTGTGCTTTTTTATTAGCCAACTTTTTATGGAAAATGATCCATTGATGCTGATGCCAAATGCTCAATCTCACAAAGTAGAATGTCTGATTTTTGTAGCAATTGCATCAATAGTGCCGGCGGTTCTAATTTTTATAATTCTATGTCGTGGTGCTACGATAAGTCCCTTTTATGCTGGTTCTCTGACAGTTTTATCATCGAGTTCTTTGGGTTATTTGATTCTGCGTTTACAAGAACCAAATGATTTGATTTCGCATATTTTAGTGTGGCATTATTTACCAATTATAATTTTTGCTGCCTTGGGTGTTGTGATCGGAAGATCTTTTTTGAAATGGTAGTTTTAAGATTTTCCAAAATTTTTTCTAAATTGTGTAACTATCGTAAAAAGTTTTGCGAATAAATGGGTGAGTTAAGTTTTTAACTCGATTTTTTTTAAAACTAAAAATCACTTCCCATGATTAATAATAAAAAACTAATGACTGCAGCGCTTGCTGGTATTCTAACTACAAGCATGACTGCGATTTCAACTGTTGCTAATGCTAAACAAGCATCTTCAGGTTCTGATAAAAATGCATCATCAACTCAAATAAAAGAAAGACATTCTTGTAAAGGTCAGAATTCTTGCAAAGGTAACAGCCCTAGCGGTAAGAATGCTTGTAAAGGCATGAGCGAATGTAATACCTATTCAGAGAAGCATGCTTGTAAAGGTCAAAATTCTTGCAAAGGAAATGGAAAAGACGGCAAAAATTCTTGTAAAGCTCAAGGTTCTTGCGCAACTGACGGCAGCAAATAATTAGTTAGATTTTAGGTTTTGATAATGGAGACGGAGAAGAAAAGGCTCCGTCTCTTTAAAATTTTTTCACTTATGTCCTTTTGACATACGTGACGGGATCCCCGCAAGGCGTGGCGTGGCTTGTGCCACGAAGA
Source organism: Alphaproteobacteria bacterium (assembly GCA_021151765.1). Classification (GTDB taxonomy): domain Bacteria; phylum Pseudomonadota; class Alphaproteobacteria; order Rickettsiales; family UBA1997; genus UBA2645. The sequence continues at coordinate 48,324 of JAGKWR010000011.1, read as the reverse complement.
GATAAAAGTGCAATTTATGAAAAATTTTCCACAGCTAGGTTTTGGTTTAGGCTTACGTCCACAACATTATCGACATATCTTGCGTTATCAGCCCAAGATTGATTGGTTTGAGATTATCTCAGAAAATTTCATGGATACTGATGGTTTGCCGAAAAGAAATTTGGCAAAAATTAAAGAGCGTTATCCGATTGTGATGCATGGTGTAGCGATGTCGATTGGTACAGTTGATCCGCTGAATTCAGAATATTTACGCAAATTAAAAGCTTTGATTGATTGGATAAATCCCGCGTGGATTTCCGATCATTTATGTTGGACAGGAATTGCTCACAAAAATTCTCACGATTTATTGCCTGTGCCTTACACCGAAGAAGCCTTAAAGCATATAGTTTCGCGCATTAAACAAGTGCAAGATTTTTTGGGTCGACCAATCGCGTTGGAAAATCCTTCAACTTATTTAGAGTTTAAAACTTCGCACATTTCGGAAAGTGAATTTATTGCACAAATGGCGAAAGAATCGGGCTGTAATTTGTTGCTCGATGTGAACAATGTTTACGTAACTTGTTTTAATCATCGCCTTGATCCGCAAGGCTATATTGATGCTTTACCGCTGGATCGCGTAATTCAAATTCATCTTTCTGGTCACACTAATAAAGGTACGTACATTATTGATACTCATGACGATCATGTGGTTGATGAAGTGTGGCAAATTTATAAATATGTGGTGCACAAAGCAGGGCGTGTGCCAAATACGATGATTGAATGGGATGGTAATATTCCAAGTTTTCCAATTTTAAATGATGAGCTCAAAAAAGCTAAACGTGCTGCGAAAAATGCGGCGGATTTTTTGTTACCAAAATTGGAAAAAAAAGAAGAGTCATACAGCAACTTTACAACTCCGCTTTTTGAGGCACAGAGTGTCATGCAGCAAGCAATTTTCTCTGGCGATAAAAAAGATGCGGCAAACTGGATTCGTTCTAAAAAAAATTTTGCTCCAAAAAACCAACTTAGTGTTTATGTTGATTCATATCGTTTGCGCTTGATTGATGTGGTTTCTGAAGATTATCCAGTTTTGAAAAAATATTTAGGTGAAAAGAAATTCAGTCAGTTAATTGAAGATTTTGTCGAAGAAAATAATTCTGATCATTTCAACATCGGGCGTTTTGCTGTTAAGTTATCGCAATTTCTGGTGCAGAAAAAATATGATAAATTTGCTATCGAATTATGCGATTTAGAAACTGCAATTTCACAGCTTGCGGATGCTAAAGAAACTCAGGTTTTAACTACACAAGATTTAGCAAAAATTACGGAAGAAAAGTTGGAAAATTTAGTTTTACAACCGCGTGCAGCATTAAAACTTTTGGCATTTGATCACGCGATCAATAGTTATTATTTAGAACATTTAAGTGAGGTTGTAGAACAAAAAACTTATCTAGCAGTTTTTCGTCATGATGATGTGATGTGGCGTATGGATCTGGCGCCGAACGAGTTTTTATTGCTGCAGAAATTGTTTAAAAAAATTCCAGTTGGAAAGGCATTAGAGCAGTTACAAAGCCAATTAAAAATTTCCGAAGAAGAGTTGGCACAAAATTTATCAAGTTGGTTTGCCAGATGGATAAGAAACGGTTTGTTGGCTAAAATATAATTTTTATATTTCCTGCTGTTGGTTGAGCGAAGTCGAAACCTCGTGAGTTTATCTGCTTACTTCCGCAGCAAGAATATCACAAGGTTTCGACTTCGCTCAACCAACAGCAGGAATAGATAAATCAATAATAAAACCGCCGATGTTACGTCTTTTAAATTTCGAAAATAGCTACACCAAATTGCCGGAAGTCTTTTTCAGCAAAGTTGCGCCGGCGCAAGTTGCTGACCCGCAGATGATAATTTTTAATCACAATTTAGCGCAAGATTTGGCAATTAATGCTGCAAATTTGTCGCAACAACAATTGGCGCAAATTTTTTGTGGCAATGTTTTGCAGCCAAATTGCGAGACGCTGGCTTTGGCTTACGCTGGTCATCAATTCGGCAATTTTGTGATTTTGGGTGATGGTCGTGCCATTTTGCTTGGCGAGCATTTGACGCCAAATAATCAGCGTTGTGATATTCAATTGAAAGGATCGGGTCAAACGCCTTATTCGCGCCGTGGTGATGGTCGCGCTGCTTTGGCGCCGATGTTGCGAGAATATTTGATTTCAGAAGCGATGCATCAATTGCAAATTCCAACAACGCGCAGCTTGGCCGTGGTTGCAACTGGCGAGGTGGTTTATCGCGAAAATTTGTTGCCGGGCGCCGTTCTCGCTCGCGTTGCTTCTTCGCACATTCGTGTCGGGACTTTTCAATTAGCAGCAGCTTTGCACGGTAAAAAAGAAGTTGCCGCGTTGCTTGATTACACAATTCAGCGTCATTTTCCCGAGTTGCTAAATCGACAAGATAAAGCGCGACAAATGTTGAAAATGGTGATCAATCGCCAAGCAGATTTGTTAGTTAATTGGTTGCGTGTTGGTTTTGTTCATGGCGTGATGAACACAGATAATATGCTGCTTTGCGGCGAAACAATTGATTACGGCCCGTGTGCTTTTATCGATGAATATGAAGCGCAAAAAGTTTTCAGCTCGATTGATTATTACGGGCGCTACGCCTTTGAAAATCAACCGATTGTAGCGCAATGGAATTTGGCGCGGTTGGCTGAAACTTTATTGCCGTTTTTGTCCGATAATGTTGATGAAGCGCGTGAAATTGCTGAAGAAGAAATCGATAATTTTCGCGTAATTTATCAGCAAAAATATTTAACCATGATGCTGGCGAAGCTAGGAATTTCAAAGGCAGAAGAGGGTGATGATAAAATGATTGCAGTGCTGCTTGAGTTGATGCAAAGCAATAAAATTGATTACACCAATTTTTTCCGCGATTTGCTCGCCGACAAAGCTTTTGCGCAACCGCAACTAGCAAAATGGCAACAGCAATGGCAATCGCGTCGTCAAAAAAATCAAACAATCGAGTCTTCAAAAGACTTAATGCGAAAAAATAATCCGGTGATTATTCCGCGAAATCATCAAGTAAACAAAGCGCTGGCGGATGCTGAAAATGGCGATTTGTCAAGCTTTCAAGAGTTATTAAGTGCTTTGCAAAATGTTTACCAAGAAAGCGAAGATAAAATTCCTTATCAGAATCCACCGAAGGAAGAGGAGAAGGTCTTGGAGACGTTTTGTGGGACTTAGGTTGTTTTAAATAATTTTCGCAAATTTTTTGTACGACAGTTTTCAGCTTTAATATTTGGGTGAGAAGATATTTGAGATTATCAATAAAAAACCTCCGAAGCCATTTATGTTTGGACAACACGCCAAAATAGCTTGCTATGGCGGCTCTTCAAGTAAGAGAATTCCAAAATTAAGTTTGCTGCCTTTCCCAACTTATGACTTAACTGATATTGTGCCGTTTTGCAGTTTAACTCAATGTTTTGTGATTGGTAATTCGATACCAACAGAATCATCTCAAAATCGTAGGAGATGTTCTGAAAGGATAAAATTTCTTGAGCTGGTAATGAATTTATTTGTGAAGGATTTCTGACATAAAGGCAATTTTTACGAGTAAGAACTGTAAAAAAATCTCCAGCAGCGAGTATTTTTTTGAGACGAATATTTTTTGATGTTGGCAATTTATTTTTGGTCGAGGCTTTTTGTTTTAAGGTTCTGTTACGTATGAACCAAGAAAAATCAAAAATAAATAAATACATTCATTATGCTTATTGCTATTACTGGTATTACTGGTTTGTTGGGAAGAAATCTCGTTTTGGAGATTATAAAAAATAACAAAAACAACTTAGATCAAATTAAACTTATTCTTTTCGGAAGAGATTCTGCTAGCGATAACCTCAAATCTCGAATTGAAAAAATCTTACAAGAAGAGCTCACAGATTACTTGGATGATGATTCTTTTGATCAGAAAAAAGTTTATTCGTGGTTCGCAAGTAATGTAAAATCAATCAATTACAAATTAGATGTAGTTGGTTTGGATATTGCTGATCAAGATTTGTCTTATTTAAAATCACAACAAATTGATTATTTCATTCATATTGCTGCTTTAACTGATTTCAGAGGTGGCGAAGCAGTCAGAGCTGAGTTAGATAAAATCAACGTTGGTGGTACAAAAAATGTTTTGGATTTAGTATCAAAATTACAAGTCAAAAATCTTGGATTTGTAAGCTCAGCTTATGTGTGCGGCATGACTACTGGAGTAATACCAGTTGATTATATTAATTTGAATCAAGACTTCCGTAATTATTACGAGAAAACAAAACTAATTTCGGAAATTGCGGTGCGTGATTTCTGTGAAGAACAAAAACTTAATTTGAAAGTTTTCCGACCTTCAACAATCTCTGGCAGGTTAATTGAAAAGCCGATGGGAAGTGTTTCTAAGATTGATGTTTTCTACGAATGGTGCGCTTTCTTTTATCGCTATAAGAAAAAGACTTTGAAGAAAGAAAGTTGTATTGCAGATCATTTAGATGTCGATTTGAGATTTTATCATTCAGATGAAAGTGGACTTAACATAGTTCCTGCCGACTACGTAGCTAAAGTGGTTTATTATGGATGTTTTGGGGGAGATAATCAGCAAACCTATTATGCGGTAAATAATCATGAAACTCCTCACAGATTATATACAGATTTGATGCTGAAATCGATAAATATTACAGGTGTAAAACATTGTGAGGAAATGCCACAAGATTTGAATCGTCTTGAGCAGCTTTACTATAAAACTGTAGGTATGATTTATACTCCTTACATTACCATGAAGCCGATTCTGTTTGATAATAGTAACGTCAGAGTTTTGGAGCAGAAACACAATTTTAGTTGTCCGCCAGTTGATCACGATAATTTTACAGCGCTGATGGATTTTGTCGTGCAAAAAGATTTCGATTTATAGTTTAAGAGTTAGGAGAAAAGTTTGTCTAAAGTTATAAGTTTTATCAAAAAAGCTTTTGATGAAGGTACTAATATTGAAAGATACAATATTCTTGCCGCTGCTTTTATAGGGCCTTTTGCTCATATTTCGTTGTGGATTTTGTACACATATTTTTTCCCAATGCAGTTTGAAAATCTGTATTTCAGGCTGTTTTTGGCTTTTCTGTGTGTGATGTCCTATTCTCATGAATTTTTATCTGACAAAATAAGAACAAAATATTTTCCATTTTATTGGCATTTCATGGTGATGATGGAACTGCCATTCCAGTGCACTTTCTTGATGTTGATGAACAATTTCCATCACTCATATCTTTACTGGGAAATATTTTGTGTGATCACGATGATCATCTATACTCCTCACTGGTTTGCTGCTACGGCAAATCTTTTGATAGCAACTATTTTGGCGATTGTTTGTTATTACATCTACGCACCAGAACCTAACTTACTGAAAATCTTACTAGGTTTTGATTATATTGGTTATTTCTTAGTCTTCTCATTTGCGACATTCTCGAGTATGGCATTTATTCATACTAATAGAACTACTTGGTTGGCTCGTCAGCAAAAGCAGCATCAAAGATTAACTTCAATCGCCGGATCTATCGCCCACGAATTACGCAATCCAATCAACGCCATAATGTTATCAACTGAGACTTTAAGTGATAACGAAGAAAATTTGAGTTTTAAGAAACAGACTCGGAAAATTACTTCTTTGGCAAATGAGATTATTAACATGACTTTGCAGCAGTTAAGCGGCAAAGAAGTTGATAAAAAAGATTTTGAGTGCTTATCGGCGAAATCAATAATCATCGAGGCTTTGTTGATTTATGGCTATAAATCTGAAGCTGAGAAGTTAAAAGTAGTTGCTAATTTTGGTCAGGCGATTTTTCAAGCAAATACAATTGATAAGTTGGAAACCCAGATTGGTTCGGATGCTTTGTCAACTGGTGAATTCCATGGTGATTTCTTGTTCAAAGGTGAAGAAACAACTTGTAAGTACATTTTGTTTAACTTGATCAAAAATGCTTTGTTCTACTTGGCGCAATATCCTGATTCTATTGTTGAAGTTGGAATTAAAGAAAATTTGATTGTTAAAGATGAAAGAGGAATTTCGCATCGTTACAATTCAATTTATGTTTCAGACACCGGCCCCGGAATTTCTGAGGAAAATATTTCTAAGCTATTTGGCGATTTTTATACTTCTGGCAAGAAGGAAGGAACCGGCTTGGGTTTGGCGTTTTGCAAGCGCAATATGAAAGCGTTTGGCGGTGATATTATTTGTGAATCTGAACTGGGGAAATGGACCAAATTTAGTTTGTTGTTTCCGATTTTAGAACCGGAGGAATTGACTAAAATCAAAACAGTTGAGCAGTCGGATTCGGCATTGCCTGCGGTTGCAAATGATGTGAAGGCAAATCTTAAAAAGCCGTTGATTTCTGTTAATAAAGATGCGGGTAAGTTCAAAATTTTGATTGTTGATGATGAAAAAACTAATTTGTTGATCACGAAATCGATGATCGAAAAAAATCTCGACATTCTGTGCGAGTTGGCGCATGACGGTGATGAAGCTGCTGAAATTGAGCGTCATCATGTTGAAGATCACAGTCTGGTTTTAACCGACATACAAATGCCGGCGATGAATGGCATTATTGCAGCGCGCAATATTCGATCTTTTAACAAAAAAATTCCAATTATTGCGCTCACTTCTTTGGAATATGAAGATTTAAAGAAAGATGATCACAATTATTTCAATGATCATTTAAATAAGCCGATAGTTGGACACATTTTATACCGAACTGTTGCTAAGCTTATTCCAACTTTAGTGGATGATATGGATTATTTAGGTGATGCGGAGCAGTATTTGCCTGATATTAAAGCCAAGAAAATTCTTATTGCTGATGATCAAGAATTAAACTTATCGATTTTTGCCCGTAAGTTACAAAAGTTAGGAATGGAAGTTATTCAAGCTAGAGACGGTAAAGAGCTTTTAAATCATTATGTGGATAGTTTGCAAAATATTGATAATGTCACTAAGTCGTCTTTTGATATAATAGTGACAGATGTAAATATGCCTTTGCTTTCTGGAGTTGAGGCAACAGAAGAGATTCGTAATTTAGAAATTAAACATGCTATTTCTTATAGAAAACGTATTCCAATTATTGCCTTGAGTGGTGATGGTGAAATTGAAGATTTAATGAGTTTTTTACGCGTAGGAATGACCGATTATTTCGTAAAAGGTTCAGATATAGAAAAGTTAATTAAGTTACTCGTTATTTATCTTAATCCTAATAAGCATTACAAAAGCTTACACCACAAGAAAGAAGATGAAATTTTGCATCATAAAATGACTAACAAAATAGACGTTAGTGGTTCGGAATTGAAAGTAATTAATCAGGAAAAGTTAGAGCAGTTTGGAGAAGATGATCGCAAAGAATTTTTACAGGTTTTTCTTAAAGGTTGTGAAAATCAAATTAATAAGATTAACGATTCTTTTAGAAATAAGAATGAAGAAGAGTTTCTGTTGGCGATGCACGCTTTGAAAGGAATTTCAGGAAATATTGGAGCTGAAAGAATGTTTGATTTAGTAAGTCGTATTGCCTACTCCGTATCTAACAAAGTTGAAATAGAAGGTGACTATATTCAGGATCTGCAAGAGAAGTTAGAAGAGGTCAAGATTCTAATTGCTAAGTTATAAACTGATTTGCGAAACAGGAGTTTCTCTAATTCCATCTGGAAGCTAGAAGTTGCGTGAAGTATAAATAAAAAGAATACCTTAGAAAGGTGATGGGAATGGCGGGAGTGACGGGACTTGAACCCGCGGCCTCATGCGTGACAGGCATGCGCTCTAACCAACTGAGCTACACCCCCTTAAAAAAGGGAAGAAGTGGTGGGTGATGACAGGCTCGAACTGCCGACCCTCTCCTTGTAAGGGAGATGCTCTACCAACTGAGCTAATCACCCACTTCAAAAAATAAGGAAACAAAATTCTTGACGTAAAATTTATTTTTTTACGTTTTAAAAAAAATAAGTTTTTTAGGGAATTTGTTGAAAGCTATTTTCTTAAAGAATTTTTAAATCTAAACACTTTTTTTAAAAATTTTTTAAAAAAACTAACATTTTTTTTTGAAGCCTACAGAGAGTTGACCTCAACAAAAAACCCTTACGCGAATTCACGTAAGGGTTTAGAGAAACTATTTTACAGAATCTTTCAAAGCTTTACCAGCAGAGAATTTAACTCTTTTTGAAGCTTTAATTTGGATTTCTTTACCAGTTTGTGGGTTGCGACCTTTTCTAGCAGCAGTTTTAACTACTTTAAAAGTACCGAAACCGATCAAAGTAACTACATCACCTTTTTTCAAAGCTTTAGCAGTAGCTTTCAAGAAAGCTTCCAAAGCAGCGCCAGCATCTTTTTGAGATAGACCAGTTTGGTTAGCAATTTCTTTAATTAAATCTGTTTTGTGCATTGTTAGATCTCTTTTAAATTAATAATTAGAAATTTAAACATGCTGTCAAGCCGCGTGGAAGCTGCCTGCACAACAATGTCGGCGGCGGAAATTATATTTAGAAAATTTGAAAGCAACTACTAATTTGTAAAAAGTTTTGGTGTTCCAGATTAACGCACTGTTAGTTTGCCGAAAAAATGTTTTTTTCCGTTACAATAAAATCAAGCTTCTGATCGGTATTTTCGACTGGTATGTTTGTCTCGGCCCTTTGAAATTCATATGCCAGACCTATTGTAATTATTTTATGATTGAGATTTTTTAGGTGATTAATTGTTCTATCAAAGAAGCCTCCACCCATTCCTAGTCTATTCCGGTGATGATCGAAGCCAAGAATTGGTAATATAATAAATTGAGGAATAACAACCTCGCTAGCCTTGTCTAGCTTAGGTTCGAGGATTTTGGGATATAAATTATTAGCTACAAATTCTTGTCCTTCTTGTGCTGCGATAAACTGTAAATGCTGATTTGGCGCGATAATTTTTGGATAACAAAACTTAATATTGTTAGTGATAAAATGCTTTGAAATCAGAGTAGTTGTCACTTCGTTATAGGAAGCGAGATACAATGAAAAAATATCGTGTGATTGATGAGGTATATTATTTAGTAGATTGGTGAGGAAGTTATGATTTATAAGTTGCGATTTTGTTATAACTTCTGATGCGCTTAATGCAGATCTTTTTTGGCGTATTAACGTACGGAGTTGTTGTTTTTGTTGAGAAAGAAGATCCATTACTTGGTGATTTTGCCAATCAATTTTTCAAGATAAGTAGCGACATTTTCCATGCTTTCGCTTACAGCATCAAATACATCACGTTCGCTGATTTCAGAATTAACAGGGTCGACTTTTGATCCCATTTCTACAGACAAAGCTGCAATAACGAGCAAAGTTTTTTCATCGACGCCTCGTAAGCTAAAAGATAGTTTATTAACTCTTTCGTTAAGACGTGCTGCTGCATCAATCAAGTTTTGTTGTTCTGATTCATGACAAGGAATTAGATATTTTGATTTGCCAATGGCGATTTCAATATTACTCATTTCTTTCTCCGTTAATAATGGTCTCGATCCACGCCAAATCTTGCTCGATCTCGTGTGAGATTTTAATTCCTTCGCTGCGAATTTTGTGCAAATTATCGAGTAAATTGCGATTTTCTTTAATCAACAAATCACGTTCGCGAGCAATGTTGGTAACGCTTTGCTGCAATCTAGTTATCTCGTTAGTTAAATCTTGCAAAGCGGAAAGCTGTTCACGGGCTTCACTGCTGGCTGGAGCGTGCACAACATGATGTTGTGATTCAGAATTATGTTTAGCCGTCACTGCATTTTCCAACTCTTTCAAAGCAGTGTTTAAGCGTATTCTGGCTTTATCAAATCTAATTTCGAAATCTGGTTTTGACATTAGCTGCGATAATCTTTGTTAATTTTGATATATTCTTCGTTGAGGTCGCAAGTCCATACGGTTGACGCTTCTGATCCTATTCCTAAATCTACAGAAATTTTCACTTCCGAATTTTTTAAATATTCGTGAACCAATTTTTCAATGTATTCTGGATGTTTGCCGCCATCTTTAGTTAATTGATATTCGCCAATTTTTACGACGATTTTTTCTGGACTAGTTTCGCGGCAAGATTTACCAACCGCCATGACAATTCTTCCCCAATTTGGATCGCAACCAGCAATTGCAGTTTTAACCAAAGGAGAGTTAGCAATCGCAAAAGCTACTTCTTTAGCTTGTGATTTTGTTGTTGCGCCACCAACTTCAATCTCGATTAATTTTTGTGCACCTTCGCCATCAACCACAATCATTTTGGCCAATCCAAGCGCAACTTGCTTCAAGGCGATTTTGAAAGATGCTAGCTCAATGCTTTCAGAATCGTTAATTTCTACATTTCCTGCAGCGCCAGTCGCAAACATTAAAACGGTATCATTCGTTGATTGATCTGAGTCGACAGTGATGGCGTTGAAGCTGTCTTCAGTAACTTCACGAAGTAATTTTTGCAAAGCATCGGAAGAGATATTCGCGTCAGTGAAAATATAGCCAAGCATAGTTGCCATGTTCGGAGCGATCATTCCCGAACCTTTGGCGAAGCCGATGATCGATATTTTTTTATCAGCAATTTCGCAAGAAACACTGATCATTTTTTGTTTAGTGTCAGTAGTCATAATCGCTTGAGCGGCGCGGTTGAAAGCCGCATCATCGCTTGCAAAATTTTGCGCCATTTTTGGTAAAGCAGCAGTGATCAAATCAACATTTAAGATTTCACCAATCACGCCAGTTGAAGAAATGAAAACTTGTTGTGGTGCACAACCCAAAACTTCAACAGCTTTATCGACAGTTTTATTGACGATTTCTTCACCAATTTTTCCTGTAAAAGCATTGGCATTTCCAGCGTTGACTATCAAGGCTGCAGCTTTGCCATTAACGATATTTTTTTTGCACCAAGTTACTGGAGCGGCAGGCATTGAAGATTGCGTGAAAACGCCGGCAACATTGGCTGGTTGGTCGAATGCAACTAAAAGTAAATCGTCGCGATTTTTGTATTTGATACCGCAATTGATGGTGGAAATTTTAACGCCTTTCATATTCAGGAACACTTAATTGGTTAGGTTTAACGAAAAGTTTCTAATAAAGTTTTTACAGCTGAGACAATTTCATCGGCAGATTTTTTTGCAGTAAAATTTTGATCAATTGTTTTGACGATTTCTGAGCCAACAACAACGCCATCAAACCCGATTGCTGAAAAATTGCGAACTTGCTCGGGCGTTTTAATTCCGAAACCGATTGCAATTGGTAGCTTTGAAACGCTTTTGAGATTTTCAAGATTAGCAATATTTTCTTGCGGATCAGCAGTTTTAGTACCGGTAATGCCAAGCATCGAAATTAAATAAACGAAACCGCCAGCATGTTTGACGACTTTTTTAGCGCGTGCAGAGTCGGTTGTCGGAGCGATTAATCTGATTGAATCAAGCTTCGCAGCTTTGATGTGCGGTACAATTTCACTTTCTTCTTCCATCGGCAAATCAACAATCAAAACGCCATCAACGCCCGATTTTGCTGCATCAGCAAAAATTTTATCCAGACCATATTTCAAAAGTGGATTGAAATATGTCATCAAAACGATTGGTGTTTCTTGGTTTTCTTGACGAAATTCGCTGACCATTTGCAAAGTTTTTTTCAAGGTCATGCCGTTAGCAATAGCACGCTTTGCTGCCGCTTCAATAACTGGTCCATCGCCAGCAGGATCAAGAAAAGGAACGCCAACTTCGATGATGTCGACACCAGACTTTGGCATTTCTTTTAAAATGGCCAGAGACGTTAAATAATCAGGATCGCCAGCACAAAGATAGCCGATAAAAGCTGCTTTTTTTTGTTTCTTTAGTTGCTGAAATTTATTTTTAATTCTGCTCACAGTTTATCTCCAAAATAATTAGCTGCAGTGTTGATATCCTTGTCGCCGCGGCCAGAAAGATTAACGATAATAATTTGATCTTTGGACATAGTTTTGGCCAATTTGCAGGCGTAAGCAATGCCGTGCGAAGATTCAATTGCTGGAATAATTCCCTCAAAACGACACAACATTTTAAAAGCTTCCATCGCTTCATCGTCGGTAATTCCTACGTAATTAACGCGCCCAATATCGTGTAAATAAGCATGTTCTGGGCCGATTCCTGGATAGTCCAGTCCGGCAGAAATTGAGTGCGCATCTTGAATTTGGCCGTCAGAATCTTGCAAGAAATAGGTTTTATTACCGTGCAAAACTGCAACTTCGCCAGCAGTGATTGAAGCAGCGTGTTCTTTGGTGTTAAGCCCATGTCCGGCAGCTTCGACGCCGTACATTTTTACCGATTCGTTTTTCAAAAAATCGTAAAACAACCCAATAGAATTTGAACCACCTCCAATACAGGCAACCAGAGCATCAGGAAGTCTTCCTTCAGCTTTCATGATTTGTTTTTTAGCTTCGCGACCAATCACAGAGTGGAAGTCACGAACCATTGATGGGTAAGGGTGCGGGCCAGTAACTGTGCCAAGCAAATAATAAGTGTCGCGAGCGTTTGCAATCCAATCGCGCATCGCTTCGTTGATGGCATTTTTTAAACTTTTTGAACCAGTTTCTACAGCAATAACTTCTGCACCTAAAAGTTTCATACGAAAGACGTTCGGGGCTTGGCGTTCAACGTCTTTAGCGCCCATATAAACTGTACAAGGCAAATTGAAAAGTGCACAAACTGTAGCAGTTGCAACACCGTGTTGACCAGCTCCTGTTTCAGCAATTATGCGCTTTTTACCCATTTTTTTGGCGAGCAAAATTTGACCAATACAATTGTTGATTTTGTGCGATCCGGTGTGGTTCAGCTCGTCTCTTTTTAGATAAATTTTAGCGCCGCCAACTTCTTCAGAAAGTCGTGAAGCCAAGTAAAGTGGGCTCGGACGACCAACATAATATTCGTAGTAATATTGCAGCTGTTTTTGAAATTCTTTGTCTTTTTTCGCTGCTTTGTAAGCGGCTTCTAATTCCAAAACTGCAGGCATCAAAGTTTCTGCAACATAACGTCCACCAAATTGTCCGAATTTGCCGTGTTTATCGGCTTGAAAATTTGTCATTTAGAAAAGTTGAAAGTGATTAGGAAATACGAGGCTTTGCAAGCTAAACCGAGTTCGAATTTTTGCCACAGAAATTTTTTTGGGATTTTGATTATTTTTGGTTGACACAGTCATTCTTTTCCATAATTTTACACAAAATTCCATGAGATCCCATAAAATCCAAAAATATTTCCATAAAGCCAAATGGCATTATTCCTTTCAACATTCACAAACAAAATCGACAGCAAAGGCCGCGTATCAGTGCCGGCGCAGTTTCGTTCGTCTTTAGTGAATAAGGAATTTTCTGGAGTTGTTGTTTACGAATCTTTCGTAAATGACTGCATCGAAGGCTGTGACATTGAGCGCATCAAACAAATCTCTGAATCAATCGACAGTTTAGATCCGTTTTCTGAAGAGCGTGACGCTTTGGCAACTGCTTTGCTTGGTGGTTCTGTGCAATTAACTATCGACAATGAAGGTCGCGTTATCATGCCGGAAAGCTTGTTGAAAAAAGCGGGAATTAAAGATCAGGCAGTTTTCGTGGGAAAAGGCGCCACTTTCGAAATTTGGCATCCAAAAAAGTTTGAAGATTACATGGCGAAATCGCGTAATGAAGCCAAAACCAAACTGAATTTAGTGAGGTTAAAGAAAAATGGATAATCTCGCTTTCCACAAACCAGTTTTGATTAATGAAGTAATTCAACATTTAGCGCCAAAAGATGGCGAAGTCTTTTTGGACGCAACTTTCGGAGCAGGTGGTTACAGCAAAGCGATTTTAAATTCTGCTAATTGTCATCTTTACGCAATTGATCGCGATGAATCGGCAAAAAAATTCGCTGCAGTTTTAGAAAAATCTTTTCCGAAAAATTTCACATTTTTGCGCGGTAAATTTTCTGATAGTGAAAAATTATTGGCGGAAAAAAACGTCACTGAACTAGATGGCATGGTTTTGGACATTGGCGTTTCTTCAATGCAGCTTGATGATAAATCTCGTGGTTTTTCTTTTGATTCAGAAGCTCGTTTAGATATGCGCATGGATCAACAAAATCCGTTTAGTGCTTACGAATTAGTAAACGAATTTGCAGAAGCAGAGCTCGCAAAAATTATCAAAGAATTTGGTGAAGAACCAAAAGCGAAACAAATCGCTAAGAAAATTGTTATTGCTCGCAAGAGCTCTCCAGTCACTAGTTGCCGCGATCTAGCCGAGATAGTTCGATCTCTCTATCGCGGATATTCAAAAACCGATCCGGCAACTAGAACCTTTCAAGCACTTCGAATTTTTGTGAACCAAGAATTAGATGAGCTAAAAGCTGCTTTGGCTGCAAGTTCAAATCTTTTGAAAAAAGGTGGCCGACTTGTAGTAGTTTCCTTTCACTCTTTGGAAGATTCAATTGTGAAAAGTTTCTTAAAAAAAGAAGCGGGTTTGGATCAAACATTTTCACGTTATCAGCCGCAATCTAACTGCGACAATTCTCATAAAAATTTTCACGTGGTAACTAAGTCGGCAATTGCTCCAACAGCTGAAGAAATTGCTATTAACCCTCGTTCGCGCTCTTCAAAGATGCGTGTTGCGATCAAACTTTAATTTAGGAATGCAAGAATTACGCAATCAAATTAATGGTTTTTATCTAGCAAATACAACGCTGCTGGCTGCTATTTTCTTCAGCATCATTTTGATGTTTACAGTGCAGTTTAAAGTTGAAGCTTTGCAAGATGAAATTTCTAAAACTGAAACTGACATCGTGGCTTATCGCGACAAAATTCAGCTTTTGGAAGTTGAATGGGTTTATTTAACCAGACCAGAAAGATTGCGCACTTTGGCTTCGCATTATTTGCAAGATAACGGCTACGCTTTAGCCAGCCAAATCAAAGGTGAAGATAAGTTAGAGCAATATTATTTGACGAACTATCAGAAAGTTGAAGAGCAAAGCGTTGCATCTAATGAAATCAATAAATCGATTTCTTTTTAGTTAATTCAAACTCGCCTAATAATGTTGCACGCATTTGAAAAGTTAGACGGTAAAAGAAAGTATATTGGTAGTATTGGTGATGAAGATTTTTATTTGTCGATCGTAACAAGTTCTCAAGAAGCGAGAAAGCATCCGGAAGCTATTATTGCTATTTCTCACATCAATGAAGATGCGCTTGCAGAACAACAAAAAAAAATTGATCAAGAAGGTAAGTCACGAGTTATGACTGGGATAAACTTTGCCCCTGACTTTGATAAAGATGCAGTATTTGATCTAGCGACAGGTTATTTGGTTAAATCAATGAATTATTATGGTTCTAATCAGATTATGTTGGTTTTGGAAAATGGTGATCAAAAGTTTGTTGGCATGATGTTGATGAATATAAACCAAGAGTGGCAGAGAACTAATTATAAAGTTTCTGACGAAATTAAGACTTTCATATTTTTTGATTCAATCGCGATGTCTGAAGAATATCGCGGTAAAGGTCTTTTTTCAGCTGGTTTTGATAAATTTATGACGATGATGGTCAATCCGAAAAGAAAAGGTTTGGAAGCGCCATTTCAATTCACAGTTTCGATTATGGCTGCCAATGCTTTAGAAGCTGATGGCTCAGAATTTAATTATGCGCTTAATTTGCCAGCTTACGCCAAAATGTGGAACGATCGTTTTACAGAAAATAGCTTGCAGAATCGTTGGAATGATCATCCTAAAGGTCCGAAAAAATATGCTAATTTTATTCATCCAGAACATTTGCCTCTGGAATCTTTTACTGAAGATAGAGCCGATGGTCAATTTAGAATTGACGAAGATAAAGTTGATGAGGCTTTAAAAGAGCAAAAAGAAATTGCGAAAGAAACTACTGCAATGTCTGCGGAAGATAAAATTCCTTCTTGTACAGACGTGCGTGGATTTTTTTTGTCAGGAAGAATTCAAAATGAAGCTAAGCCAATTGCTGAAGAAGCAATAAGTGATCAAGAGAAAAGAAAATCTTTATATCTAGAGGTGAGAGAAAACAGAAAAGAGTTTTTGGCAAAAAAAGGAATAGAAAAAGTTAAAAGTAAAAAAACTTCTTGGGTTGCTTTGACTTCAGAATCTTCAAGTCAAGAAACACCGAATTCAAGCAACGAAAGATAATTATTACTCCGCTTTCGCACCAATGTCTTTTCGGCAGAAACCTTCTTTCCAATCGATTTTAGAAATTGCTTCGTAAGCTTTGTTGCGAGCGTCTTTGAAGCTGTCAGATTCAGCAACTATATTTAAAACGCGTCCGCCGTTTGCGACAATTTTGTTGTCTTTTTTTGCAGTTCCAGCGTGCAAAATTTTAACGCCAGAAACTTGTGCGGCTTGCTCTAAATTCTTGATTTCAGTGCCTTTTTCGTAATTTTCGGGATAGCCTTTGGCGGCCATTACAACGCAAACTAACTTTTTATTTTCATCAAATTCGACTGTCGTTTGATTGAGTTTTTTATCGATTGCATTTTCGATTAAGTCGATGAAATCAGTTTTGATTCTAGGCAAAATAACTTGAGTTTCCGGATCGCCAAAACGCGCGTTAAATTCCAAAAGTTTCGCGCCATTTTTACCGATCATTAAGCCAGCAAATAAAATTCCGCAAAACGGCACTTTAATTCTATTCATGCCATCCAAAGTTGGGCGAATGATGGTTTCGATGATATTTTTTTCCATCTCGTGATCAATCAATGGCGAAGGCGCGAAAGTGCCCATTCCACCAGTGTTTGGGCCGGTTTCATTTTCGCCGACTTTTTTGTGATCGTGAGCAAAACCAAGTGGTACGAAATTATCGCCGTCGCACAACACGAAATAACTTGCTTCAAAGCCATCAAGAAATTCTTCGATAATGATTTGTCGACCGGCTTCACCGAATTTTCCTAAGAAAATTTCTTCAACAACATCTTCAACTTCTTTGATATTTTGCGCAATAATTACGCCTTTTCCGGCTGCCAAGCCATCAGCTTTGATAACGCAAGGAAAGCCAATTTTTTTGGCGAAACGAATTGCCAGTTCTTTGTCGAAAAATACATCGTAAGCAGCGGTTGGAACTTGGTTATCGACAGCGATTTTTTTCATGAAAACTTTAGAACCTTCAAGCAAAGCAGCTCTTTTTGAAGGGCCGAAGGCGCGGATATTGGCTTTTTCTAAATCATCGACAAGCCCGTTAACTAAAGGTTGTTCAGGGCCAACGAAGACGAAATCGATTTTTTGCTCACGACAAAAGTCGATAATTTTTTGATGTTCATCAATTTTGATTCCTTCAACTATTTGCGCCACTGCAGCAATTCCGGCATTCCCCGGCAAACAAAATAGTTTTTCTAGTTTAGCAGATTTTTTAAATTGTTCGCAAATTGCATGTTCTCTGCCGCCAGAGCCGATAACCAGAATTTTTTTCATTGGAGAAGAATTGTGATTTTAGATTTAAATTTACGATTTAACATCTTAAGCCTAGCGCGATTCAAAAATCAAAACCTAAATCCATAAAAATCATGAGCTTAAAAGAACATACCGTCAAATCTTACGACAAAGAATTGCAAGCAATTGCGGCAACGCTTGATGAAATGATGTCTCTAGTTTCAACTTCGGTTGAAATGGTGGCGGAAATGATTCGCGGCGGTGATGAGAATTATTTAGAAAAAATCTCAGCTCATGATTACAAAATCAATTCTTTGGATTTTTTGATTGAACGCAAAATCACAACTTTATTGGCGTTGCGTCAACCAATGGCGGTTGACTTACGCTACATCGTTTCGGCTTTGAAAGTTTCTTCAAACCTAGAACGTGTTGGCGATCAAGCTAAAAGTATTATCAAAAAAATTGATCGTATTGGCGTAAAATCTTTTGAAGGAAATGTAAAAAATTCTTTGCTTGAAATGGTTGAGCTGTCGAAAGTGATGGTGCGTGATTCGATTTTGGCATTTAACGATCAAGATGTTGAAATGGCTGATCAAGTTTTAAAACAAGATGATACGATTGACGATATTTACAGCAGCTTGTTTAGCATTTTGGAAGCTGATTCTTTCAGCAAAGAACAAGCTGAAAAAATCATTAATATTTTGTTCATCGCTAAAAGTTTTGAGCGTTTGGCAGATCACTCAACAAATATCGCTGAAATCACTAAATACGTTGTTACCGGCGAAACTGGTGAAAATAAATAACAAGTTGTTCCATGCAAACTAGAGAAGAAAAACGCGAATCCGGACAGATCGCAAAAAAAGATAATAAAGATTTGATGGGTTTTGCTCAAAATTTTCCGAAAGAAAAAATGGAGCGTAAACCTGATTGGATTCGTGTTAAAGCGCCGCAATCGAAAGGTTATTACGAAACCAAAGAGCTTTTAAATGAGAAGAAATTGCACACAGTTTGCGAGGAAGCTGCTTGTCCAAATATTGGAGAATGTTGGGCGCAAAAGCATGCAACTGTGATGATTTTGGGTTCAGTTTGTACGCGAGCTTGTTCATTTTGTAATATTGAAACTGGCAAGCCAGACATGGTAAATCCTCACGAGCCTGAAAATGTTGGTGATGTTGCCAAAGTTTCGGGTTTGAAACATATTGTGATTACTTCGGTTGATCGCGATGATCTAGCTGACGGCGGTGCAGATCAGTTCGTTAAATGTATCGAAAATGTGCGTCGTAAATCGCCGCAAACCACCATCGAAATTTTAACCCCGGATTTTTTACGTAAACCTGATAGCGCTTTAGAAAAAGTTGTCGCTGCAAAGCCCGACGTTTTTAACCACAATATCGAAACTGTTCCTGGTCTTTACACCACAATTCGCCCTGGTGCGCGTTATTTCCACTCTTTAAATTTATTGAAGCGCGTTAAAGAAATTGACCCGTCAATTTTTACAAAATCGGGTTTGATGGTTGGTCTTGGTGAAACTAAAGAACAAGTTCTGCAAGTTATGGATGATATGCGTTGTGCTGACATCGACTTTTTGACAATTGGTCAATATTTGCGTCCAACTTTGCGTCACGCGCCGGTTGATCGTTATGTTCATCCTGATGAGTTCGAATTTTACAAAAAAATGGCTTATAACAAAGGTTTTTTGATGGTTTCTTCAAGCCCATTAACTCGTTCTTCATATCACGCTGGTGATGATTTTGCTAAAATGCGTGATGAGAGAAATCGCAGATTATCCGAGAAGAAAAATTAATTATTGGTGCTTATGCGAAATTTTTTTAAAATCTCGAAAGTAGTTCCATCTATTGCTACCAATGCAGCTAAATCAAATATTCCAGCTATTAAAAATATTCATACTTTAACAACCAAAGAAGAACAAGAGAAGGAAGAGAGAGAAAAGGAAAAATTTAAAAATTTACCGCATGAGGATATAGATCATTTTGGAGATGAAGATTTTTACATAAATCCTAAATTCGCCAAAGAATTAGAAGAGAGATGGGGTACTAAAATTGATATTCCAGATGCTTCAATCAAAGTAGTTAATGCTGAAAAGTTGGAAAATTTTACACAACAGTCACAAAGCAAATAAAATCATTTATGAAATCATCTGAGCAATTTTTAAACGAACCTTTAGCAATCTTTGCCGGACGTGGTTCTTTGCCGATGATGTTGATTGAAGATTGTCAAAAAAAAGGTCGCAAATTTATATTATTTTTATTGGTCGGAGAAAATTACGAAATTGATTATTCAGCTTTTTCTCCCATCAAAATTGCTTATGGTGAACTCGAAAGATTTCTATCTGAGCTACAAAAAAATCAGATCAAAAACATCGTTTTTATTGGTGGCGTTACCAAACCAAACTTTGCGTCATTGAAAGTTGATAAACGCGGCGCCGGTTTGCTGGCAAAAATTTTGGCTAATAAAATTTTAGGCGATGATGCAGTTTTGACAACTGTGATCAAGTTTTTCGAAAAAGAAGGTTTCCGTATTTTAAGAATTGATCAGCTGCTTGATTGTGTGGTTTCGCAAAAAACAACTCTCACTATAATCAAACCAAATAAAGAAAACCTCGAAGATATTGCTCTTGGCGTGAAAGCCATAAAAAGCTTTTCACAATTTGATGTTGGCCAATCTTTGGTGATCGCTCAAAAGCAAATCGTTGCAGTTGAAGCTTTGGAAGGCACTGACGAAATGATCAAAAGATGCAAAAATCTGCAAGCTGATTACGTCAAAAATGCTGTTTTGGTTAAGATGAAAAAAGCCAAACAAAATATGAAAGCCGATTTGCCAACAATTGGTGTAGAAACGATCAAAAATTGTTTTGAGTCAAAAATTAGCGGAATCGCGATTCAAGCTGGTTCAACTCTGGTTTTGCAAAAAGAAGAAGTGATCAAAAAAGCTGATGAGTTGGGATTATTTTTAACAGTAATTTAACGAATAATATTTCGTCTTAAACGCTAAAAAAAGGCGATATAAATGATAAAAACTCACACTTAATGAAACCAAAAGTTGCCTCACATCCAGAATTAACAAAGAAATTGCCAATCGAAGTACAAACTATTTTTAAAGTTTTTGGTGATGAAATCCGCTTGGTTGGCGGATGTGTGCGTGATTTGCTTTTGCAAAAAGAGCTTAATGATTTTGATTTTGCCACCAAAAAATTGCCCCATGAAACGATCGCAATTTTAGAAAAAAACGCAATCAAAGCGGTGCCAACGGGAGTGAAGTTCGGCACGATTACGGCGGTGATTAATCATAAAAATTTTGAAATTACGACTTTGCGTCAAGACAACGAAACTGATGGCCGTCATTGCAATCCGCAATTTGTTGATGATTTTTATTTCGATGCGGCGCGTCGTGATTTTACTGTAAACGCGCTGTACCTTGATGCTGAAGGGTTAGTTACAGATTATTTCGACGGAATTTCTGACTTAAAAGCACAAAAAATACGTTTTATCGGCGTTGCTCAAAACAGAATCGAAGAAGATTATTTACGAATTTTGCGCTTCTTTCGCTTTAGTTGTGAATACGCCAAAAGCCTTGATAATGAAGGTTTGCAAGCTTGTATTGCGCAAAAAGAAAATTTACAAAAATTATCGCGAGAAAGAATTCGAGCAGAATTTCGCAAGATGTTGATGTCGAAAAATCACAATAATTTGCTCGCTATTTTGCACGTGATGCAAAAAGAAAAAATCGCTTCAGTAATTTTTTCTTCAGAGCTTGATTTGAAAGCGTTTGAGAATTTTATTGATTGGGAAAAGAAATTACAAATCAGCGCCAATTTTATCGTAAAATTTGCAACAATTTTAACTGTAAATAATTACAATAATTCGCAGATTTTCAGAGAAATTTGTGCTACTAACGCCGAGAAAAAGCAGCTTGAATTTTTTGCAATAAATCACCATCAAACTTGTGAAGAAATAAAGCCTTACAAAGCTTTAATTGCTGATTTTGTACCGCAAAATTTGGTGTTAGAACTTTATTTTTTGAACTGTGTAAAAAATGGACAATTTACTGATTTTGAGAAATTGCAAAAAAATTACAGCGAGTTGCAAAATTTTGTGTTACCGCAATTTCCAGTTGTAAGCCAAGATTTATCTGAAAAAGGTTACGCCGGCAAAGATTTGGGAGCAGCGCTCAAGAAGCTTAAAGATTTGTGGGTTGCGAGTGACTTCATTTTGCAAAAATCTGATTTGATCAATATGCTAAAGTAAAACAAAGCTCGATTGACTTTTATCTCACCAAAAATAGCTTGCGTCGGCCCACATCTGGCGGCATTTCTTTCCTAAAAATTCATTTCATAAAATGGCAACTTCCAAGCAAGAGCAGCTTTATAATGAGATCGTTGAATATTATAACTACGCTGATCGTTTGCTCAGCGCGATTGAAGACAACACTCACGAACTTGCGTCACAACAATTCTCGATCGTTGAAGATGTTGTAAATAAATTGGAAGATTGTGCTGACGTTTTGACAACTCAATACATTGATTTTGTAAAAAATGGTGAATCAGAAAAAAATTCTGAAGCAATTCGCCGCGCGTTGAACGACATCATGACTAAAATCGAAGAATGCCGCGCTAAAACGATGATGTTATACAAAGCGGAAGAATAGTTTTATAGGTTTCTCACATGCAAAATTTTTCACAAACTATTGCCAAAATCACGCCTGATTTAAAAAAGATTGATGAAATTATTTTGGAATTTTCGATCGGTAAATCGCCGCTTATTAAAGAAATTGCCAACCATTTAGTTTCTTCTGGCGGCAAAAGAATCAGGCCAGCAATTTTAATTTTGTCCTCACAGCTTTGCGGCAGTAAAGCTGATTCTGGTTATAATAATTTAGGTGCGGCCGTTGAATTGATTCACACCGCAACCTTGTTGCATGACGACGTTGTTGACAACAGCATGATTCGCCGCGGTAAAAAAACCTCGAACGCGATTTGGGACAATAAAGCTAGCATTTTGGTTGGTGATTATTTGTTCTCGATCGCTTTTCAGTTGATGGTGCGTTCCAACGATTTACGAATTTTGGATTTATTGGCTAAAGCCTCGAGCATTATGGCTGATGGTGAAGTGATGCAGCTTGAAAATTCAACAGATTTAGCAATTTCGGAAGAAAAATATTTGGAAATTATCTTCGGCAAAACTGCAGTTTTATTTTCCGCCGCTGCGGAAGTTGGCGCTTTGTTTAACCAACGTTCAGAAGTCGAAATAAAAGCTTTGCGTGAGTTTGGCAAAAATTTGGGAATTATCTTCCAAATTGTGGACGACATGCTTGATTATTCAGCGCAAGAAGACGTTTTAGGTAAAGATTTAGGTAACGATTTTTTTGAAGGAAAAGTAACGTTGCCAATTATTTTAACTTACCAAAATGCTGATGCTGCGGATCGCCAAATTATTGCAGATCTTTTTGCTAAAAATTTGATGGCGACTGAAAAAAATCCGCAAGATTTCGCGCAAATTCTGGCTTTGATTGAGAAAAATCAGGGTCTGATCGCGTCAAAAAATAAAGCGTTATTTTATCGTGATTTGGCGATAAAAAGTTTGGAAATCTTTTCCGACAACAATTCTTGTAACCTTGAAGCCAAGCAAGATTTGTTGACAATTCTTGATTATTCCTTGGCGCGAATTTTTTAAAAATTGAGAGCAGCTTTGAAAAAATATTTCAAAAAAATCGCCAAAATCGCTGTTGTTTTTGTTGTGTTTTTAGTCGCCAATCCAGCATTTGCGCAGATTGTCGATAGCCGTTTTTATCGCTGGACAGTTTACGAGCTTCAAGAAGATGAGTTGCAAGACAAACAATGTTACATCGTGGCTCATCCCGAAAATGTTGAATCTGATCAACAAACTAGACAACGTCCATACATTATGATTACGCGTTTCCAAAGAGAGCGCAAAGAAGAAGTCAGTGTGTTTGGCGGTTATGAATTTAAGCTGAACAGCAAAATATTTTTCATGATTGACGATGAATACCAATATCGTTTTCCAACAAAAGGTGACATGGCTTGGGCCAAAAATAAAATGGAAGATGTGGAAGTTATTCAGCGCATGTTGAATGCCAAAAAAATCAAAATTCGTAGCGATTCCGCAATCGGCAGCTTCGCCATTGATGAATATTCCACCAAAGGAATCGCCAAAGCTTACGCCAGAATGCGCGAGATTTGTAAATAATTAGTTTTCGCTGAATAAATCGAGCTGTAATTCGTCGTTTCCAACTGCTTTTTTGCCTTTTCGAACTTTCGTTTTGATCTCAGAAGCATTTCTACTTTGCTTCAAACCAGATTTACGGCTGCCGTGTTTTATAACAATTTTCTTCGCCGTAATTTTATGTTCTGTATCTTTGCGTAACGTATAAATTTTCGCAGCAGCTTCTTTACGGGCTTGTGCTTCATCGACAATTGGCAAAGGATAACCATTTAGTAGCTCGGGTTTTTGCCATGGAGTATGAATAAATTCGTCGGGCATTTCCTCTAATTCGGCAATCCATTTACGAATAAAAATTCCTTGTGGATCTTGATCGAAACTTTGCTTGATGGGATTGTAAATTCGAACAGCATTAATTCCGGTTGTGCCTGATTGCATTTGCACTTGGCTGTAATGAATTCCCGGTTCGTAATCGGTAAAAAGTCGTGCTAAATGAAGTGCTGTTTTTTGCCAAGGTAGCCATAAATGATAGCTGGCAAAACTCATCAACATGGCACGCATACGGAAATTAATCCAACCAGTTGCAATCAAACAGCGCATTGTGGCGTCAACCATCGGAAATCCGGTTTTGCCTTGTTGCCAAGCTTGTAAAAATTCATCGTTGCATTGCAAACGCAGCGAGTCGTAAGCAGGGTGGAAATTTGCAAATTCGATTTTTGGTTCATCTTCTAATTTTTGGATAAAATGACAATGCCAACGTAATCTGCCACCAAATGATCTCAAAGCTGACGGCCAATTACCTTTGGCATTTTTCGACATTGCTTGCAGTTCAATTTGACGTTTTTCAACGGCTTGAAAAATTTCGCGCAAAGAAATTGTACCAAAAGATATGTAAGGCGAAAGCAAAGAACAGCTGCGAAAAGCGGTGAGGGGAGAAGACATTTCGCGAGTATAATTTTCGCCACGTTTGTACAAAAAACTGTCCAATAATTTTAAAGCGATTTTGCGTCCACCTTTTTGGCGTAATCGACAATTATCTTCGGCTAAATTTAGTTCAGAAAAAGTGGGTAATTTGTCGGAAATAAGTTTTGTTGATTTTTTGCTTAACTCTTGGAATTGCGGAATTGGTAAAATTTTTTGCTGCATTAATTTATTCCAATTCGCCGCCCAACCGTTACGATCTTTTAAGCGACGAATTACGCCATTTTGCGCTGGTTCGTGCCATTTAATATTTTGTGATTTGCTCCAAGTGAGAATTTTTTTATCGCGCTCAAAAGTCCAATAATTCCAAGTTTCTTGATGCGAAAAAATATTGTTAATCGGAAATTCATTGTTGATTTCTTGCAATATTTCCAACGTGTCACCGACTCGAATAACGAGATTTTGCCCTAAGTTTTTAAGTTCATTTTCTAGCTCACTTAAGCTTTCGCAGAGAAACTCATAATGACGTTTGCTCATGTCAGGTTGCTGCCACAGTTTGGGCTCTAAAATATAAAGCAAAATCAAGTTATTATTGCTTTGGCAAGCCAAGCTGAGTGCTGTGTTATCGCTAATTCTTAAATCACGTTTAAACCAAACAATGTCGTATTTCACGTTTAGTAAATTGTTAAAATAGGATTACTGCCAATATTGGTTAACCGACAAATCAACTTTGAGCGGCGTATCTAAAATAAAGGCGCTTTCCATTTCTTTTTTGAGAATTTGTTGAGCAATTTCAACTTCGTCTTGCGGCGCTTCAATTACTAATTCGTCGTGAATTTGCATGATAATTTTTGAGCGCAAATTGAGTTCGCGGAATTTGCGATCAAGGTTAATCATGGCAATCTTAATAATATCAGCGGCGCTTCCTTGAATCGGAGCGTTGATCGCCAAGCGTTCAGCTTCTTGACGCAGAATCGGATTTTTACTGTTAATTTCGTGAATAAAACATTTGCGGCCCGAAATTGTGGTAATAAAACCGTTGCGGCGAGCCACTTCGATGTAATTTTTCATGTAAGCATCAATTCCCGGATAAGCTTCGAGGTAAGATTGGATATAAATTGCTGCTTCTGATCTTGGAATATCAAGCTGTTTGGCAAGGCCGAAAGCGCTGATTCCGTAGATAATACCAAAGTTAATCGCTTTCGCTTTCGACCGAATTTCATCGGTTACTTGTGCTTCTGGAATGTGAAAAACTTGAGAAGCAGTAATGCGGTGAATGTCTTTATCGTCTTTGAAAGCTTGAACTAAATTATGAATTTTAGCGACGTGCGCAATAACGCGCAGCTCGATTTGGGAATAGTCAGCAGAAATTAATAAATGATCTTTTGCTGCGATAAAACTTTGGCGGATTTTTTTACCTTCTTCGCTTTTGATCGGAATATTTTGTAAGTTCGGATTGGTTGAACTGAATCTTCCCGTGCTGGTTGAAGTGGTTGAAAAATTGCTGTGAATGCGATTGGTTTTCGGATTAATTTCTTTTGGTAAAGCGTCGCTGTAGGTGTTTTTTAATTTCGAGAATTTGCGGAAATCCAAAACTTTTTGCGCGATGCTGTGTCCTTGCAGCGCCAACTCTTCCAAAACAGATGAATTAGTTGAAAGTGCGCCAGTTTTTTTCGATTTTTTTGAAGAATCTAAATTGAGTTTTTCAAATAAAATTTTCCCTAATTGTTGAGTGGAAGCGATGTTGAATTCTTCATCGGCAATTTCGTAAATTTCTTTGCTTAATTTTTGAATATTTGCGGCAAATTCTTGTGATAAATCGTGAAGTTTTTTGATGTCAACAGACACGCCATTATTTTCCATACGAGCAATAACTTCAAGCAACGGCAGCTCAACTCCTAAATAAGCGAAATTAAGTTTACTGGAAAAAATTTTATCAGAAAAAATTTTGTAAATTTGTGTAATGGCAAAATTTTTGAAGCAGAAAAATTCTACTTTTTTCGATTTTTCCGCGAAAGCTTGCGGCGTTTTATTTTTTTCTAATTCGTCAAAAATTTGGTTAAATCCTAACTCGTTTAAATCTTCTTCTAAGTTCAAATTAATGATTTCGCGTAAGTCAGCTTTGGTGACTGAATTCAACAAATGATTCATTACTGAAACATCTTCATAAGCTGTCAAGGCGACATTTTTTAGAAAAGATTTAGCGTCGAAAAAAACTTTTTTGATCGCGTCATTTGCAAAAATTTCGGCGAAGTCATTTAAGATAAAAATATTTTCGGAATTGACTTGCGACGTTGATTCTTCAGTGCTGAACAAATCAGTGGCGCAATTTTTTTCGCTTAGTTTTTGGTTACCGCTAACTTCGCAGTAAAAAATTTCTTGTACGGAGTCATCTTTTTTATACGTCGAAATAGTTAAAAAATGATCATGATAATCAACGCTAACAAAGCCGTTTAACAGTGCTTGTTGGCTGATTTCTTTGATATTTTGTGCAGTAATTTCAGTAGTTTTTATTTGGCTAAAATTTACGGATTTATGATTTTGAGAATCTGCTGTAGCGTAATTTTCTGCACTAGATTTGGCATTAATTTTAGATGTCGATTTAATTTCATCTGAAATACCAAATTCTTTACGAACCCGCAAAACTAAAGAGCGGAAACCTTGATGCTCTAAAAACGAAACTAGTTTGTGAGGATCAATATTTTTAAGTTTTAAGTCATCAATACCAATCGCTAAATCGACATCTTCTTTCAAAGCAGCGAGAATTTTTGAAAGTTTGGCATTTTCTTCGCCGCTACGTAAAAGCTCGCGACGCTTGTCTTGTTTGATTTGGTCTAGGTTAGCAAAAATATTTTCTAAATTACCAAATTGATGAATCAGTTCCGCAGCAGTTTTTGGACCAATTCCTTTCACGCCGGGAATATTGTCGGAAGTGTCGCCCATCAAGGCTAAAACGTCTAAAACTTTTTCAGGTTTGACAAAAAATTTCTCAAAAACTTCAGCTTCAGCAACCATTTTATTTTTCATGGCGTCATACATCACAACGTCGTCGTTGACTAGCTGCATCAAGTCTTTGTCAGAAGAAACGATTAAAACTTTACTTTCTTGATCAGAATATTTCTTCGCCATTGTGGCGATAATGTCGTCAGCTTCAAAACCAGATTTTTCTAAAATAGTTAAATTCAAAGCTTCTGCAGCTTCACGAACAATCGGAAATTGCGGAATCAATTCTTCGGGACAAGGCGGACGATTGGCTTTATAATTAGGAAAAATATCGTTACGGAATGTTTTTGAACCAGAATCAAACACCACAGCAGCGTGTGTAACATCAAGTCCGGCGAGCAATTTTATCAACATGTTGGTGAAGCCATAAACGGCTCCGACTGGCGTGCCATCTGATCTGGTAAGTGGTGGCAAAGAGTGATAAGCACGAAAGACAAAGCCGTAACCGTCGATCAAAGCGATCTTTTTCATAATTTTAGATTTAAGATTTTAGATTTAGGTTGTAAAACCTGCTGCGAGTCAAAATTGTAAAATCAAAATTCTAAAATCCTATTATGTATCGTCTTTATCATCATGCGATCTGCCCATTTTCGCGCAAAGTCAGAGTTCATTTGGCAGCGAAAGAAATTGGTGTCGAATTAGTTACCGAAAATTTTTGGGAAAGAAGAAAAGAATTCATCGCCATGAATCCGGCGGGAACAATTCCGGTTTTGTTTGATAATAGTAATTCTGCCGTGGTTTCAGAAAGTGCTGTAATCATTGAATATATTGAAGAAAAGCATGACGAAACCAGAAGTTTCTTGGGTGACGGCATTGCTAAACGTGCTGAAGTTCGTAAAATTCAAAGTTGGTTTGACGTAAAATTCTTCAATGAAGTTGCAAAACACATATTAAACGAGCGCTATTTTAATCGCTATTTGCCTGGCG
The DNA here is from genome assembly GCA_021151765.1 of Alphaproteobacteria bacterium. Classification (GTDB taxonomy): domain Bacteria; phylum Pseudomonadota; class Alphaproteobacteria; order Rickettsiales; family UBA1997; genus UBA2645. Next base: position 19,902 of record JAGKWR010000011.1, on the reverse strand, counting down.
CGAAAGCCCCAAATTCAGAAATTTTGAGAATTGCACGCAATAACTTAAATGTGCATTTGAGCTATATCGAATATTTGCTAGAAAGCAGAAAATATTTAGCAGGAGATCAAGTTACTGTTGCTGATTTTGCTGCCGCTTCACAACTTTCAGTTTTAGATTATTTTGGCGACATCAACTGGCATCATTATTCGTCGGTGAAAGATTGGTACAGCTTGTTGAAATCTCACAAAATCTTTAATGATGTTTTGCGCGATCGCATCGCTAATATAAATCCGCCAGAATGGTATTCTAAACTCGATTTTTAAGAACATGATTGAACTTGATTACAACCAAGCGCGCGCCTTTTTAGCGAAAAATAATATTGTTGATTGCGACATTAAAAAAGTTGCGGGTGATGCGTCTTTTCGTTCTTATTATCGTGTTTTTTTCAACGGTGAGCAACGCATTTTGATGTTTGCGCCGCCAACTCACGAAGATATTCATCCTTTCATTAAGATTGATCAGTTTTTGGTATCGCACAACTTTTCAGCGCCAAAAATTTACGCAGTTGATGAAGTAAATGGTTTTATTTTGCTCGAAGATTTCGGCGATGAAACTTACGGCCGAGTTTTGGCAAAAGAGCAGGGTGATGATTTAAAAAATAACGAATTACAACTTTATAAAAGAGCTTGTGATTGCTTGATTAAATTGGCAGAAATTGAGCCGGAAAAAGACGTTTCATACTACAACAACGCGGTTTTGTTCCGTGAAGTAATGTTATTGGTTGATTGGTATTTGCCACTGCAAAAGAAAGAAATGACGGGGATCGAAAAAGCTCAGTTTAAAAGTTTGTGGTTCGAACTTTTTGATCAACTAAGCACTTCATCAGCTAGTAAAAGCAATTTCAAAAGTAGTAATAACAATGTTTTAGTTTTGCGTGATTATCATGCCGATAATTTAATGATTTTGCCGCAAAGAGAAGATTTCAAAAAAGTTGGTTTGCTTGATTTTCAAGACGCTTTGATTGGCTCAAGTGCTTATGATTTAGTGTCATTGCTTGAAGATGCGCGACGTGATTTAAATGAAGAAAATCGTCAGCAGCTTTTGCAATATTATCTCGATAATTCATCGTGCGACAAAGCAGCATTTTTGCGTGATTACGAGATTTTATCTTTGCAAAGAAATATTAAAATTGTTGGAATTTTTGCACGTCTTTCGATGCGTGATGGTAAACATCATTACTTAAATTTAATTCCGCGAGTCCTTGGTTTTGTTGATTCTAGGTTGAATTCTGCAAATCCAATCTTTTCTGAAATATCTCAATTGCTGCGAAAATTTATTTAAATATGCCTAATAAAAATTATTCAGATTTTCCGCAAGTTCCTTCGGGGTCAGTTATCAATCCATCAGTTGCTGATAATTTAAAATTGATCGCTGAAGTTTTTAAAAAAATCGAAGAAGAATCAGCGCAAATCGCGGAAATGCTTTTTGAATACCTAATTGAGGTTGCTGATGAAGCTGTAATTTCTGGTAATATTCCACCGCATAAAAGTGAAAAAATTAACCGATATTTAAAAATTTTAAATCGTCTTTTTCGATTCTCGCGCAAGAAAGAACAAAGCAGTAGTTTCAGAATTATCAATCGTGAAATGATCGAAAATTTAGATAAAAAAACTTACATGATTTGTATGTGCTTTGATGGTGGGATATCTCTCGATATTTTATGTGATGTCGTCAATACAGAAAATAATGCTAGAACTCCTTCGAAATCACCGGTTCGCGTGGTTGTCAAACAGTTTGCTGCTTCGCAAAATTTTTCTAAATCTCAGTAAATTATTTATAAATTTTGGCCATATTTTTGACCTAAAATTGAAAAAAAGTTATAAAAAAAGGCGGAATTCTGGTTAGAATTCCGCCCTATTTTTTACTTTTTAGATCTTCTACTTATTTTTTAGCAGGAGATTTCTTTGCTGGAGCTTTTTTTACTGCCACTTTTTTAGGAGCAACTTTTTTAGCTGGAGCTTTTTTCACTGCTACTTTTTTAGGAGCAACTTTTTTAGCTGGAGCTTTCTTCACTGCTACTTTTTTAGGAGCAACTTTTTTAGCTGGAGCTTTTTTCACTGCTACTTTTTTAGGAGCAGCTTTTTTAGCTGGAGCTTTCTTCACTGCTACTTTTTTAGGAGCGGCTTTTTTAGCTGGAGCTTTTTTTACAGCAGCTTTTTTAGGAGCAGCCTTTTTAGCGATAGCCATAATTTTATTTTTTTTTGTTAAAATTTTTTCCTATAAGGATGACAATTTCGAAAAGTAGAATCATCGGAAGTGCCAAGCTTATCTGACTCAAAACGTCTGGGGGAGTAAGAACTGCAGAAATTACAAAAATTGCTACAATAAAATATCTCCTTTTATTTTTTAAGTCAGACGGCGATAACAGACCAACTCTAATTAAAAAAAGCAAGAAGATTGGTAGTTGGAAAGCAACTCCAAAACCAAATAACAAATTTAGTACAAGATTTAAATATTCACTGACACGTGCTTCAAGATGAATTGGAATAGATGATTCTGAGCCCTTGATTTCAAAGCTTGCAAAGAATTCTATTGCGAGAGGCAAAATAAAAAAATATGCCATTGCTGCTCCAAATAGAAATAAAAACGATGCAGAAAATAAAATTTTTAGCACATTTTTTTTCTCATTTTTATACAAAGCTGGTGCTAGAAAAAGATAAATTTGTGTTGCGAAAATTGGGAAAGAAAAAAATAAAGAGGAATAAAAAGATAATTTTAAATAAGTTGTGAAGGCTTCAGCCGGGCTGGTGTATATTAATTTTCGATTTTCATTATTAATTGAAAATTCACTAAAAGGTTTGAGTAGAAAATTATAAATTTCTGCAGAAAAAAAATAACATGTTGCAAAGATAAATAGAAAAAAAATCACCGAAAAAATCAGACGATTACGTAGCTCTTCAAGATGATTTTGCAATGTCATGTAATTTTTTGAGTCCATTTTCTGATTTTTGTTTTTACTGAATTTCTATCCGAAGTTGACAAGATGTGTGGTTGTTACTTTGGTTATAAACGAAGTTTTTAACACATTCTTCATTCTCCTTATGATTTGGCTGATTTCCACCAACTGTTACTACTCTGCCTTTTTTAGGGTTTCCATCGTCAATTTTTTCATCAAACAAATAACTTTCATAAGGTTTTAAACTCTTATCAGACATTATGATATTGTGAGAATTAGAATATTTAAAGCCAATTTGATAAAATGTTTTACCCTCATCTCCGTATGCGATTATTCCAATTTTATCTCCTATTTTACTAATTGGGAAACTAGTTCCGATCTCTGCTTTTTCATTATCTGAACCATCGAATTTTTCTTCTAATAAATTTGTTTGCGATAAGTGCATCCAAAACTTTGTAATTTCTCCATTAGCGCTAACTATTTTTTCGTTCGCATCATTGACGATATTATCACAATTTCCGTCAGTATTTTCTTTAGTAATTCCGAAATACTGAGTTTTGCAGATATCTCCTGGTAACGCTTCATATTTGTCAGCAAATGCTGAAACTGCATCGTCATATTTTCTTATTTGCATGGCCAAAGATTTGATATCATTGGCCATGAATAAGTTTTTAGTAAAATAAATTCCGACTAAAATTACTACTAGTACAGAAAACAAAGTTAGAGATTCAATTATAGTAAAATTACTTTTCTTGTTTGATCTAGTGCTTTGCGAGATATTTGTTTTCATAAGTTGGAATATCCCATTAATTTTTTTAGAGAATTGCCGTTGTTATTTCTTTAGGCTATGGATCTAGCTCGCATCTTCAGGATTATTTTCTGGAGCAGGGTATGGATTTCTTATTGGGTTTTGAGGAGTTGTAGTATTGTCAGTCATATTCACCTCTTGTTCTGGTTGGGTAATAGGATTTGCAATCATACTAACTTCTTGTCCTTGTTGGTTATCTAGATTTCCATATTTTTGATTGAAATTCTCATGTCTTTTGACTGCGCGGCTTTTTGAATTTTTATCCTTAGGATCATTTTTAAGTTCGCTTCTGCTAATTTTACTTAGATTTCTAAAGTCAGATTTCATTTGCTGGATGGCTTTATAATCTCTGATTATATCTTTTTCCTCCGCATTTGTTAGAGTCGATCCTACAAATGGAAGTTTTTTAGCTGCCGATAAATTTTCATAAGCTTGTATTTTATCTTTTGTAGCCTGAGAGCTCATTATTGTTTCGAATGTTTGCTTAGATTGCTCTGCAGATGATTTTAAAGGTTCTAGTCTTGATAAAACTTTTTCGACAGATTGTTTCTCATTTTTCGAAGATTGGAATATTGCGTTAGCGCGATCTACCGGATTTTCTCCTAAATCTGTGTATCCTTGTGCTTTAACTCTGCCAATTTCTGTCTCAATTCTTGCCTTATCATCTGGAGCTGCTTCGGATAATTGTTTTTCAAGTTCTTTCATTTGTAAATGTCCGAATCCACCATTTTCAACTTTATCTTTATCTAGAGCATCGTCAATTTTTGCTTGATGAAACAACCTTTCGTCTGCAGATAAGTTTGGATTATTTCTTAAAGCATCTTGTGAATTTTTGTAGTCCTGAAGGTATTGTGAAGCATTGCTAGATTTGACTAATAAAGCTTCTAAATTTTCTTTTTTAGAGATCTGATTTGTCAAATTTGTAGTATTAGCAGCTCTTTCTAACATTGCCTGAGAACGTTTCTCTTTTTGTTTTTTCTGAGAAGATCCGGAAATTCTTCCAGCAATACTCTTCGAAGCTCTTTCAATACCACCAGCTCCAAATACAGCAGAGTCAATTTTTGCTAATGTTGAGTCTCTATTCGCATCAGTATTCAATCCTTTATTAAGTGCTGATAGTTTGGATAGTGTAGTAGCGCTGTTTTTGACAGGAGCTTTTATTTTTTCGGCTTTTCTTATTTCTTCAGCTTTTTTAGCGATTTGTTTCTTTTCAGAAGCAGTTCTGAACACTGAAGTAAGTCCACCCATTTTTCTGATTTGGCCTGTATCTTCTAAAATTTGTGCAGCTCTTGAATATCTATTTAACCCAACTTTGTCTCCTATTTTACCGCCAATTTTTTTCGCTTCACCCTTGATGTTATTAATTGATCTACCAGCTGATTTTCTAACTGATTCACCAAATTTTGCAGTTTTAGAAAAGGATAAGTCGCCACGAGCAATATCAGTAGCACTTGCTTTAACTAGTTTACCGCTACCCAATATTCCTCCTGCAACTCCACCTAGTAAGGCTTTTGGTAAAGCTGTTACTTTTTCGGAGATGCTACTATTTACTTGTACTTCTCCAGAGTTGAGTTTTTTCATGTAATTATTTCTTTGATCACCACTCATCAATTTCATACCAGCTTCGGAATCTTGGAAATCAACTGATGTGTTGATTTTACTGTCCTTAATTGAAGTTGATAATGTAGCACCACCATATCCCGCTTTTTGTCTTGCTGCTTGGAGTCCTGCTACCAAAAGATTTGATCCTTCATATTTTAATCCTTTATCTTTCATTAAAGATTTCAGCTCTTCACCTTGAATTCCTAGCTCTTTTGCTTTTTTCTCAATACCTTCCATTTTTGCTTTTTTGAGAACTTGTTCTTTTTCCTTTTCATCGGTGATTTGTGAATATTCATGAAGGTTTTCTCTTTTATATCTAGACATGGCTTCATTTCCGGCTTTAATTAAAGCATCTTTCTTTGAAGCATTTTGTCTATTTTTTTGCTCGCGTTCTTTTCGTGCTTTTTCGGCATGTTCTCCTGAATCAAAAATTGCGGCATCAAGTCTTTTAATTGGTTCACCTATAGTTCCTTTATAGATATCGTTGAAACGATCACTAGAGTATTTTTGTAATCCATTAATGGTTGCTATAGCATCTTTTGCTAAGTCGCTTGCTTTCATGCTGCCGCCAATAGATGCACCGAGATTTGTCATAAATGTGATGAAATGTTTCATCAAAGAAGCAATCACCCAGATAAATAAGATAGAAAATAGAGAAGGTATTCCTTCTGGATGACCAATTTCACCTATTTGAGTTTGGCTATTTAGGCTTGGAGGAAGAGAAGCTATGGTCCAGAATGATAATAAAGTTATACGTGTTATTATGTTAATCGTCCAAACTTCATCCCAACATATTCTGTAGCCAAGAGACATTTTTAAAACTTCATACATCATCATATTGAAGAATGCCAATGTCGTTAAAAGAAATATTTGCTGCAGGGAGAAACCAATTATTTGGTTTAACCAGTTATCGAACATCCCTTTAGTTTGGTTAAATAAAGTAAAAATGAAGAAAATTGGACCAAGAATGAATAGTATGGATACAAAAACTTGTGCAGTTAGATAATACATAACTGCATAACCAACAGCATAAACATAAAGCATAAAAGCAAAGTAGATGATCATCAAATAGACCCATCCAAAAATGCTGGCGAAAAGCAGAGCTGAGATTTTTTTCTGAACAGCTTGGGAGAAGAACATTCCAAAAACTGTATCGACACTACTAAATAACACTGATTTATCGTAGTAGTTGTTGGTTGAAAGAGCTCTAGTTACTGCTGGGGAGTCATCAAAAGAGGATGCCATCATGAAAGCAAGGTAGTCTGTTCCGTCCTTGAACCATTTTACTACTATGATGTTAAACCAATACCATCCTGTTGGGCTGGCAAAGAAGTAAATTAATGCGATTTTGATACATCTATTTATCAAATCCGAGCTGCTCAAACTTGTGAGTCCCATTAGGTAGGTAGTGCCGTAAAAAACCAACATCAAGCTCATCGATATCGAAAGTATTGCTTGGTACCTAGAATCTTGAACTACTAATGTATAAATTCTTTCAGCTTGTCCTACAGTTTGAGTTGTTGTGCCATCAGCCTCGATAGTGCGTTTTCCATCCATAGTTTCAATGACTGGCTGAATAACTCCTCCAATTATGTTGGAAATGTTGCTGCCCGATGGATTCGTAACTTTTATATTAACAGTATAGTTGCCTTTGTTGTTGGAATAGACGCTGCCACAATAGAATTGTTTTGTACATTTAGAAGATTCTGCAGCTGTTATAGAAGGTACTTCATTGAAATTACATATTTTGTTGGTGCTTGTATTTACAACACATTGTTGGTTTGAATTGAAATAACCATCAAACATTGCACTAGTGCTTTGAAGACAAGAGGAGCCAGATTTATAACCAGAACAAGTGACAGAACTTGGGCTACAATTTGAGTTACTGGAAACAGAACAATTAGCACCACTGTAACAGACATTAGTTTGGTAAGCAGGATTTTGTAGTTTGATGCCAGTACATTTCGGCTGATTTGTGCCACCGCAGGCTGAAGTATTCGGATCTGGGTTAGTCTGAGTTGGGATTATACAATTAGGAGTTTCTGGATCTTTGATTTTAAAACTTAGCCTTAGTTTGTTGAGTTCGTTATATTCTGAGTCGGAGAAAGGAGGAGATTTACTAGCATCATATACGTACAGTGAATTGCTGTTCAAATAAGAGTGACAATAGTAAGTGTTTCCAACATCGGTTGATAATCCTTGATTAAGTACTGAGCAATCTGCTTGGCTAGAGCTATTTGTTGGTGTAGCTCGAACTAGAGTTCCATTCGCATCAAATTTATAGTTTGCAACTGATGAAAGACTTGGAGTTGAATTTGATTCTGTTGAATCAAGGTATTCGACAATGTGTGGTTGTTGATCAATTTTTTTATCTGCAATGTCGGTTGAGTCTAATGTAATATTAGTACCAGTTGTTCCAGCTGGTACACTTATAGTTAAACCTCGGCAACTATGATTTGAAGTTTCTCTACATAGCCTTGCTTCAAGCCAAGCACCGTTGTTGAACTGTAAAGGACCACTTAAACTGATTTTGAAACCATTAGAACCATTATAGGCTGATCCTTTACTAGAAAGTGAGCTGTAATTATATACTGTTGAAGGGCTTAGAGGATTAGAAGAATAGTTTTGATCGATGTTATTAAAATCAGCATCATTAGTAAGAAACATGAATCTTAGTCTAGAATTCTTATTTATGATGATCGGTTCAGTGGTTTGATATATTTCATTTCCGCCGTAGGTAGTATCTTTAGAATTGGTATCTTTGAATTTTTCTAGGTTTCCATATTCATCTTTGAAAAACTCAAGTAACTTGTATCCGCTGTTTTCAGGTATTGTAGGTAGTGCTCCTCCCTGAATTAATGGAATATTTTTGACACGACCGGTATAGCTTTCTAAATCATAGCAAACATCTTGTAGGATTTGCATCTTGGCTGATCTTTCAGCATTTTGTTTCATGTAGTAGGAGCAGCCATTAGTTCCGGTCGAGCCAGTATCACAAGAATTTTGGAAATTAGTGCGGTTTGAAGCAGATAGACCAGAGAGCGCAGCTAAGCATGCGGATGAGTTTTTATTGGAAGTGATTGAGCAATTACTTTTGGTGTAATTATTGGCTTCACTTCCTATTGTAGCACAGCTTATGGTTGCCTGGCAGGCTTGGTAAGGGCAATAAGCAGAGCTATTGGAAATATTACTACATTCTGATGAGTAGGCTTGACAGCCTATTAGAGCTCCATTATCTGCGTTATCGGCTAAGCAATTTGTGTCATTAGTTGTAACAGAGGCTGTGGCATAACCTTTGCAAAGTAGCGCTGGTCTTGGTGTGATTTGCATTACCATGCCGACACCACACATTCTATCAACGCCAGTGCTGGTTCTAAAAGTATTATTCCAACTTATTGGAGAAAATCTGATGGTTTGTCCTTTGCGAACATAAACTCTATTAGACCATTGTTGAGATGAAGAATCAATTACCGGAACTGCTAATGAGTTTAGCTTATCTTCAGATGTGGTAGCGGTGAAATTATCGTATTCATAAAAATCAGAATTTGTATTTTCTCTTTTATTCCCACTTGAATCGAGTGTGTTAAGAATTCTTCCGTTTAGAACACAGCCATTCAAGGCAGAGTTTGTATTGGCATTCAGAATAGAAAATCTAACAAAGCCAGATCTTTCAATTTTTATATCGTGGAATTTGTGGAATTTAATTGAGTAATTTCCAGCAGCGTTACAACCACTTTTTGGTATGAGTTTAATTTTTTGACCAGGGCCAAGTGTTATACGAGAATTTACGGTGTAAGGTCCATTCCAATTTGTTGTTAAACTTAAAGCTGTATTAGCAGTTCCAATGGTATTCCCGCTGGTGTCAATCAAAGTAAAATTAATCGAGTTACATGTTGCAGTGCCATAAAACAATGGCATATAAGATGCATCAGAATCGTTATTTGTGATTGTAATTCCAGCGGCTGGTATCGCAATTGATTGTGATCCAACAACTTGAGGCGTTATTTGATCGGATTTTAAGCTTGAACCTAGAGGAATAGCATATTCAGTTGATGAAATAACGTCGAAATCTTTATTTATTCCTAGAGTGAATATTGCGCTAGAAGCGTTTGTAATCCCATCACCATTCCAACGAATTGGTCCACCATAAGTTCCTAACCCGTTAGATGGTCCATTGGAAGTGATAGTGAATAAAGAGTTGGAAGCAACCGCTGTGTCAGTTGAAGCATTATATCCTAAGTTGGCATAACCATTTGTTGTGTTTTTACAATCTTGCTGAATGAAATTATTGAAAGTAGAAGCATTGTTAGCAAAAGAGCCAGTACCATAGTCGCAATTCCATGTTCTTGGTTCTGGTAATAGGGGTGTTCCTTTATTACCTAATATTTCACTGTTGGTCGAACTATCGAATTTATACCCATCTGGATGAGGTATTGTGTAAGCGACTAGTTTTTTGACACCATTATAAATTGAACTTAATGCTGTAGTGTTAGAAATAGCATTTGTACCAGCGCCAACTGTAGAAGTTGAATAATAATAGTTACTTTGTGCGGCAGAATTGAATGGTCTTTGCCATTGTCCACTGAAGCTTAGATCAATTGTTTGAGAATTTTGGACGTCAAAAATATTTTCAGTGCTCCAGTTAGCATCTTTGAAATTTTGTTGAGTACCATTAGAGTTTAGTGTGCTAACCGGTATGAAGAAAGCCGGATAATTTGCACTATTACTTAAAGTTACAGAGCCGGTTGCAGTTATCGAGATTTGGGCGCCAGGTAATATTTGAATTCCTGTTCCAGACGAAGAGTCTCTTTGATCGGTTGCAACCCAATTTGGTTCTGAAGAAGATACTGAATTTGGCGAAGAGCCACTCAAGCAGGAAGCAATACAGTTTGTAATGCACAGGTTTTTGAAAGAGTCATCCAAACCATAAGTAGTGCTACTATTATCAGGAACTGAGTATAAGTAGTTAGGAATTTGGCTTCCCGAAGTATCTGTTATTGTTGGTTGGGTAGGATTAACTTGTTTACCATTACAACCGCCGTAAGCCATTTTAGTTACGTTTGATTCGTCAGTTACTGTGACGTATCCTGAAGTAAAGCAAGACTTTAGTCCAGAGCCTTGCTCAGTATCATTTAGAGGTAAACCACTTTGATAGTTACAGGTTGATTCAGAAGCGTTTGAAGGAACAGTTAAGGTTTGAGACTGATATTCACCAAAATCGTCAGCTTCTATACAGCCTTGATCGGTGCATGAGGTGATGGTTGCTGCGAACAACAACAAGAAAAGGCTTCTGCAAACAAAATTTGACAGAGTTTTAGATACGAATTTTTGAATGAATTTTTGTGATTTTTTTGTAGTCAATCAGTGCTGAATTTATCAAGTGGCTCTAGTGCAAACCACATAAATTAAAGTTAATTCTTAAGAGATAGTAAAAACGTCAAAGAGTTAATCAAGCTTAATTTTGTTGGCGATTATTTTTGCGACTCTTTTGGTTTCTTCTAATTTTTGCTCGGAGAATTTTTCCAAAGTCTCAAAATTTTTAAGAAGTTGTTTGGCAAAATTTTTGTTAAACAAATCTTGATGGAAAAGACGATGTTTTGGAGAAGAAATTTTATTTTGATCAAAAATGTAAACTGGTTTTCCTGTAGAAGCGCATTCTGAAATCATTGAAACAGAATCTCCGGTAACGATGAAGAAGTCAGATTCAGCTAAAATTGCTAAATAAGGATTTGCGCCATCTAATTTTTCCCAATCATAAAATTTAAAGTCACAACTTAAATGATCGCGCAAAATTTTAGTCAAATGTGCTCCGGTTCGACGACTATTTAAAACTAACAAAGTCGAATTCATGTTATTCGAAATATTCGAAGCTGTTTTAGCCAGATCGATTATATCTTGATCATTGTAATAAATATTTTTGCCGTTGCCGCCGACCAATAAAGCAATTTTAGGATTGGAAATTTGAGAAAATTCCGAAAAACGCAACTTTTCTTGCAAGATTCTTTTTTCGTCAATTCGTGTCAAAGAACCAATAGTTTCAATTAGGTTAGCACTGATTTTATTGCGATCGTGAGTTGGTAAAATAACAAAATCAAATTCGGAAAAACGCAAATTTGGATTCATAATTTGAATCACAAAAATTTCTAAACCATGTTTTTTCGCTCGTGACTTTAATGCTAAAGCGATTGGTGCTGAACGTCTTCCTGCGGAAATTACTATTTTAGGGAAATAAGTATTTTGTAGTATTTTATTACGAGTTTCATTTTTGATGCGTAATAAAGATTTTGGCAAAATCAAATTCGGTAAATGAGACAAAAAACTGTAGGAGAGCGTGATAATTTTATATTGTGAACCTAGCTCTTCCGCCAAACCAATACTTTGCGAAAAAGTTCCGGGACGATTATCGGCTAAAATCCAAACTTCATTTTTAATCTGCATTAGTTTTGGGTTTTTAATTTTTTTTCCAAATGGCGTGAAATATTTGGAGAAACAAATTTCGAAATATCGCCACCAAGTTTGGCAACTTCTTTGACTAATTTCGAAGCGATAAAGTGGTTGGTTTCAGAAGCTGGAAAAAAGATAGTTTGAATTTCTGGATCAAGTTTCGAATTCATTCCAAACATTTGAAATTCATATTCGAAGTCCGAAACAGCGCGTAAACCCCGGACAATCACGCTGGCATTTTTTTTGCGTGCATAAGACACCAACAATCCTTCAAATTTTTCTACGGAAACTTTATGGGCGTAATCGAAGGTGCTGACTTCTTCACGAATCAACTCAACTCGCTCGTCTAAAGTGAAGAGCGGATTTTTGTAATTATCTTTGGCGGCCGCGATAATTAAGTGATCAAAAATTTCGCTTGCTCTTTTGATAATGTCGAGATGACCAAAAGTGATCGGATCAAAAGTGCCGGGATAAATTGCAATTTTCATAATTTGAGTGAAGGAGTATGAGAAAGTTTAAAAAAAGTAAGTATTTTAAAACGTTAATAATCTAACTTATTTCTTAATTCTATTATTTAGATCATAAATTTATGCGAATCACAATTCTGTCAATTGGAAAGTTTGAAAATTCTCCGCAAAAAGCAGTTTTTGAAAATTATTTTAAACGTTTGAAGTGGAAAGTTGAGTTGCGTGAATTGGAGTTGAAAAACGCGCAAAATATGTCAGTCGCCAAAATTAAAGAAGGTGAGGGAGAGCTTATTTTAAAAGCTTGGAAGCCATCTTCTAAATTGATTGCGCTTGATGAACATGGCAAACAATTTACTAGTTTAGAATTCGCTAAATTATTTTCTGACATGGCGGTTAATGGTGATTCAGATGTAACTTTTGTAATTGGTGGTTCGGATGGTTTGTCGTCGGAAGTTTTGCAAAAAGCTGCGATGAAAATTTCTTTTAGTAAAATGACTTTTCCGCATTTGATGGTGCGTGCGGTTTTGATTGAACAGCTTTATCGTGCTGAATCAATCATCAAAGGTCATCCTTATCATCGCGAATAGTTTGAGGAAATTAAGATTGTGGAGAATCCTCGGCAACACTGAGCCATCTGCTGCGAGCGCGCATTCTGCGGCTATCAATACGACCACGAATTGATGAGCTTTTTTCGCGTAATTCTACAAGTTCACGCCATTTTCTTTCTTGATCTTTTTGCGGATTTTTAGCGCGTTCCAAGGCTAATTCTTGTTTCTTCTTCATGGCATCGCGACGCGCGACAGCTTGTTCACGAGCTTTTACGACAGCAAGTTCACGGTTTTTATCGTGTAATCTTTTGTGATGTAAAATGATGTTATCAACAAACCAGCGACGACGAATATTGGCATTTTTCCTACGCATACGGCGCGACAATCCGGTTTTACGATTGCTGTGCATATGACTGTACAAGTCGTGCACCAGCGCGTGTCCGGCAAGTTCGCTAATTAACTCTGGGTGTAACGTCACGAAATTCGACGCGCTCAAAGTCAAAGAACTTAATGTTGAGGGAAGGGAAAGGAAAAGTACCAAAGCTGGAATTAAATTTTTGAACTCAAAAAACTTGGCGGCTTTTAGTAAAGTTTGCTATTTGTGCAACTTTTTATTTGCTCGACTTATTTTCCAATACAAAAACGTGAAAAAATGACATCTAAAATATTTTCCACGTCAACTTTACCAGTAATTTTACCGATTTCGCGAGCAGTCATTCTTAAATCTTCGGCAGCCAGTTCGATATTTTTATTGAGAGTGAAACTTTCTAAATTTTCTGCTGCGTTTTTCAAAGCAACGCGATAGCGCTCTTGCGTGATGATTGGAGAAGATTGTTGTGGTATTAATTCTTGAATTTTTTCTTCGAGTTTTTTGATTAACTCTTCTGTGTTAGTATTGTTGGTCAACGAAATTTCAACGATTGGAGCGTTTGGTATAACTTCAATTGAATCAACGGAAGCAACATCAGTTTTGTTAATCACGACTATAGTATTTTCATCAATCAAATCAGGACGTAAAATCGGATTTTCAGCATCAATCATGAATATTTTTATATCAGCATTTGCTGCTTTTTGCAAAGCGCGGCGAATTCCTTCCATTTCAATCTTGTCTTCCGTTTCGCGCAATCCAGCAGTATCAGAAACACGCACCGCAATTCCGCCAATTGCAAGATGAGTTTCGACAACATCACGTGTTGTTCCAGCCAATTCTGAAACTATAGCAACTTCGCTTTGTGCTAAAAAATTAATTAAGCTCGATTTTCCAGCATTTGGCGCGCCAATAATTGCAAGGCTTAAACCTTGTTTAATTTTTTGTCCGATATTTTTATCGTTTAAATGTTTGATTATTTCAGCACGTAAAATTTGTACTTTTTCTTCTACATCGGCGATAATATTTTTGGGTAAATCTTCATCGGGAAAATCAATTGCTGCTTCTAACATTGCCGAGATTTCGATTAAGCGAAATCTCCAATTTTCATAAATTTCACCCAATTTTCCGCTGAGTTGCAAAATTGCTTGGCGATGTTGTGCGGCACTTTCAGAAGCAATTAAGTCAGGAATTGCTTCTGCTTGAACTAAATCCATTTTACCGTTTAAAAAAGCACGTTTGGAAAATTCTCCAGCTTCAGCAATTCTGCAATTTTCAACTTCCGATAAAATTTCTAAAATACGTGTGAGAATGTAGGGTGAAGCGTGAAGCGAAATTTCAGCGATATCTTCTCCAGTGAAACTGTGAGGTGATTTGAAAAAAGAAATCAAAACTTCGTCAATTATTTCAGAAGTTTGAGAATCATGAATTTTATGAAAACTTACTTTCTGGTGTTGAAGTTCATTTCTAAAACCAAGAGCGGCAAGACAATTTGCTGTTTGTGCTCCAGAAATTCGAACTACACAAATTCCACTACGAAAGCCGTGGGTAATTGGAGCGAAGATTGTTTCCATATTGATGAAATTTTACGTAAAATTTTTATGAAGTACGCGAATATTAGAGTTATCGTGAAACTTTGAAAATTATTTAGGAATAATTGCTGTTTTAGTTCTACCAAATAGGCACGAATAAATGCATGAGTAAATACTGGTTCCGGGTTTTTCTTCCTGCAGTGTATCCTTAATTTCGTTCTCAATATTAACCTGATCTGAAATTTCTGAAGCTGAGCTCGAGCTTTTTGAAACGGAGTTGCATATTTCTGAATCAGATTCTGCAAAAAGATCTGCAGAATCATCACTTTCTCCAAAAATGGTGTTATTAGTTGTTGTATACATCGACACCCTAGCTTCTTGGATGGTAAATATTCCAAGTTCTTCAACAGCTTCATCATAAGAAAGCTGTTGGTAGGAAGATAGATCTTCTAGAGAGTCATTACTATTTTCATTATCATAACAATCTGGAATTGGAGTGGCAGGTCTAACGCTTTTCATACTTATTATTTTACGGGAATAACGGTGAAAGTTCTAAACCTTCTTTTTCATCAAAACCGAAAACTAGGTTCATATTTTGTACAGCTTGGCCAGAAGCACCTTTGCATAAGTTATCAATTACTGAAACGATAATAACTTTGTTGGCAGTTCTAGCTTTTTTAACTGCCATTACGCAGAAGTTAGTTCCAACAACGTCTTTAATGTTCGGCTCGCCTGCAATTACACGCACGAAAGCTTCATCTTCATATTTGGTTTGCAAACAATTTTCGATATCAGCAACGCTGAATTGCGGATTAATTTTAGCGTAAATTGTCGAAATAATGCCGCGATTAATTGGCAATAAATGGGGAGTGAAATCGATTTCCAAATCGCTGTTCGCTGCTTTTGAAAGTTCTTGTTCAATTTCACCGATGTGACGATGTTTTCCGATTCCGTAAGCTTTTACTGATTCATTCACTTCACAAAATAAATTGCCTTGTTTGACTGAGCGACCAGCACCCGAAGTTCCGGATTTGGAATCAATTATAATGTCGTTTTTTTCGATTAAATTATTTTGTAAAAGCGGAATCAAAGGCAATAAAGCTGAAGTTGGATAGCAACCTGGACAAGCGATCAAATTAGCTTTTTTGATTTTGTTTCTGTGAATTTCAGTCAAACCGTAAACAGCTTGCGGCTGAAGATTCTGTGCTACATGTTCGTGATCGTACCATTTTTGATAATTGGCAGGATCTTCCAAACGAAAATCAGCAGAAAGATCAAAAATTTTCAGATGTGAATTTTTCGGATCAGACAAAAGTTTGCTGAAAGTTTCTTGTGAAGTTGTATGCGGCAAGCAACCAAAAACGGCGTCAATCTTGGTGAAATCAACTTCTTCAACTTTTTTCAAAGCTGGTAAATTGTAATGAATTAGATGCGGATAAAGTTGCTCAATTTTTTGGCCAGCATTTGAATTGGCCACCAGTTCAACGATTTCAACTTTTTTGTGATTGAGTAAAATTCTGATCAACTCAGCACCAGTATAGCCTGAAGCACCAAGAATTGCGACTTTAATTGTGTTCATTTTTTAAATTATTTGGTACGCGGATGGCTTTTGCGATAATCTTTTGGTAGCTGAAATGCACCTTGCCAGATTCCTAATTTTTGTTCTTTGGCTTTTGCTTCCAAGCTATCCATCACGTCATCGCTTTCGGTGAAATTGTAGATCACCGCCATGCCGTTTTTTATTATTTCTTGATTGATGGAGATTTTTCCCATCTCACATTTTCCTAAGTAGCGATTATATTTATCCTTCTCGGCGTAATGACAAGTAACTTTTTTGCCATTTATTAAATCATATAAAAATTCCTGCGAAACCTTGCCGCAAGAATATAAACGTTTTTTCGTGTCAAAACATTCTTGATGATATTCCGGCGCGTCAATTCCGAACAAGCGCACTTCGCGATCATCAACAGAAATAGAATCTCCATCAATTACTTTAGCAACGCCGCTAAACTCTTTGTTGAAAACCAAATGTGATTTTACACGCAAAAAATTACTCTGCGATTTCGCTGGTTTTGAAGTGGCAACTGAGAAAAGCGCAGAGCAAAAGAAAATTAGAAATAATGTGGTGAAAATATTCTTCATTTTTAAGCGGATTATGATCGAACTAAATCGTGATAAGCTTGCATCAAATCAAGAGTCATTTGGCTTGGTTCTGGATATTTAAATTTATCTTCGATTGATCCGATGCGAGTGATTTCAGCAGCAGAACCAGTCAAAAAGGCATCAGCTGCATCAGCCAATTCTTCAGACATAATGTGACGTTCAACAACTTTAATGCCGCGTTTTTTAGCGATTTCAATTACGGTTTGACGAGTGATTCCGTTTAAAAATGCGTCGGCTAATGGAGTGTGAAGTTCGCCATTTTTCATGACTAAAAATAAATTAGCGCCAGTTGCTTCAGCTAAATAGCCACGATAATCCAACATCAAAGCGTCGTTATAGCCTTCATTTTCTGCTTCATGTTTTGAGATTGTGCAAATCATGTACAAGCCAGCAGCTTTAGCAGCGAAAGGTGCAGTTTCAGGAGCAGGGCGTTTATATTTAGCAAATTTCAATTTCAGACCAGCGCGACGAGCTTCTTCTGAATAATAAGGTGGCCACGGCCAGCATGCGATTGCGACATGAATTTTATTGCCTTGAGCAGAGATCGCCATTTTTTCAGAACCGCGCCAAGCGAACGCACGCATATATCCATCAACGATGTTGTTTTGAGCAACAGCTTCGTTTTTTGCTGCTTCTAGTTCTTCAACTGAAAATGGTAGATCAAAACCTAAAATATTTGCTGAAGCATGTAATCTTTTAGTGTGATCTAAACTTCTAAAGATTTTTTTGTTGTAAACTCTTTCACCTTCAAAAACGCATGAAGCGTAGTGTAAACCATGATTCAAAACGTGTACTTTGGCGTCTTTCCAATCAACGAATTTGCCGTTGTACCAAATAAAACCGTCAC
Source organism: Alphaproteobacteria bacterium (assembly GCA_021151765.1). Lineage (GTDB taxonomy): Bacteria > Pseudomonadota > Alphaproteobacteria > Rickettsiales > UBA1997 > UBA2645. Next base: position 2,186 of record JAGKWR010000011.1, on the reverse strand, counting down.
GTTGATCGAAAGGAATGATGTCTGACATAGTTGAAATTTTTGTGTTACTTCAAACAAGTTTGAAGGAGTTAAAGTTGTAATGCTGAGCATAAAAAAAATTCATGCACTCACAGTAAAATTATTTTTTGACTTATTTTTCAAAGGAGAAGACTCTGAAGATTATTTCGTAAGTAATATCTATCTGACTTTCAAAACTTTCTACAAATTTTTCATGAAAATTTCGGTAATTATCACAACTTTTAATGCGGCTAAATATTTGTCCAAAGCTGTCGATTCTTTTTTAGCGCAAGATTACGAGTCAAAAGAATTGTTGATTGTTGATGATATTTCAACTGACGCCACGCATCAAATTATTGCGGATTATCAAAACCGTTTTCCTAATTTCATTAAATGGATTAAAGAAAAAGATAGCGGAATTTCCAATGCGAGAAATCTAGCTATAAAGCATGTCAGTGGTGATTTGGTGGGTTTCTTAGGAGCTGACGATTTTTTGCACAAAGATTTCTTTAAAGAGATGAATTATTATTTCGCAGCTAATCAAAATTTTGATGTGGTCTACTTCAATAGTTACAGCGTTGGTGAGTCCAATGGTTTTATGTTGAGTTCAGGAATTCAATTTACAGTTCGTAATTTGATTAAACATTGTCCGATTGGTTCGGGAGAATCTTTTTATTATCGTCGTGAGATTTTTGATCGTTTCAAATTTAACGAAAAAAATCGCTATTCGATGGATTACGAACTAAACATGGCGATAGCTTCAGCACGTAAAGAAAATAACAGAAAATACTCTTTTTATCCGGTTAATATTACTGCAGTTTTTAATAGTCATACTGGAGAGAATATTTCTTCAGCTAACAGTATTAAACAAAGAATAGAAACTTTGGCTGTGCAAATGAAATATGCTCAATCTTGCATTTCTAGATTTAAAATTATGTGGCGCGGTAAAAAGTTGATTGCTAGAAATTTCGCAGAATTTAAAAAAATTTCTGCGATGATTAAAAACACTAAGTAAATCAAGGCTTCGTTGCTAATTTATTTTTCGTATTTTTGCTGTAGATGAGCCATTCATTTTTGAGCAGAACAATCCAAAAAACTGATGAAAATTTATCAAAATAAGCTTGAAGGAGTTATTCTTAACAAGCGTGCAATTAACGTTTCTTTCGAATTTTTTCCGCCAAAAACTGACGAGATGGAAGTAAAATTGTGGGATGCAATTTCACGTTTACAAAATCTTAAGCCAAGCTTCGTTTCTGTAACTTACGGCGCTGGTGGCTCAACTCGTGAACGTACGCATCAAACTATTAAACGCATCATCGACGAAACTGATTTAAAACCAGCATCGCACTTAACTTGTATTGCGGCTTCCAAAGAAGAGATTCATGAAATTTTGCGTAATTATTGGGAAATGGGTGTGCGTCATATTGTGGCTTTGCGTGGTGATATGCCTGCTTCCAGCCCGAATTATCAACTTCATCCGGATGGTTATCAATATGCCAATGAGTTGGTCGCAGGAATAAAAAAGATTGCTGACTTTGAAATTTCAGTTGCTGGTTATCCAGAAAAACATCCAGAAGCCTCGGATTTTCAAACTGATATTGACAATCTAAAGCGTAAAGTTGATGCAGGTGCGACAAGAATTATAACGCAATTTTTCTTTGATGCTGATGCTTACTTTTTATTTGTTGAGCGTTGTCGCAAAGCTGGAATTAATGTGCCGATTGTACCGGGAATTTTGCCAGTAAGTAACGTTAAACAGACCAAACATTTTGCCAAAATGTGTGGCGCAAAAATTCCAAAATGGATGGATGAAATTTTTACCAATCTTGATGAAAAACAAGACACACGTCAACTAATTGCAGGTGTTGTTGCTATTGAGCTGTGCAGAATTTTACACGATGCTGGAGTAAATGATTTCCATTTTTACACTTTAAATCGTTCAGAATTAACAACTGCAATTTGTCATATTTTGGGAGCTAGGGACGAAACAAATTAAGTTTTTAAGCAAAACCTTGATTTGCAAAGATGTTTTGATTTTGAAATCGGGAAACAATTTTTATTTTTTTTTATTTATAAAATAAAAAACACTTGCTTCGCAAAAATGAGCTGAAAATATGCGCGACGTCGGGAGTGTACCAGAATAAAAGACCTTCACGGGGAATATGGCTACACACGCCGGGTTTGCGTGG
>JAGKWR010000023.1 GCA_021151765.1 Alphaproteobacteria bacterium | reverse complement strand
TGTAGATAAAAGGCTAACTTGAGTTTCCAACTCGGCTAATCTTCTTTGTTCTGATATACTTAAAGCGGAAGCATTTTCACTTTGACGATCGCTAGCCAAATCTTGAACTAATTTTTTCTTCTGTAGCAATCCTGCTTTACCAAAGCTGACATCAGAAGTTGTTGATTTGTTTGATTGGTTGTCAGCTCTTTCTGCTTTCAAGGTTTCGATGGTTTTTTCTTGAGCTTCAACTCTTTGACGTAATTCCTGATTTTGTTTTGCCTGCTCCGCCATCTGCGCTTGCATTTGCTTAATCATCTCCATCAAATCTGCGTTATTATTTTGCTGTGGTGGAGCTGGCGGCATATTAACAACAGCAGCTGCAACTGGTTGCGGTGGAGTTGGCAGTTTTTGCGTTGTTGTTACAGAAACTTGCGCAGGAACTTTCACCGTCATTTTCACCGGCGCTTTACCCACAACAGCTTGGGTAATTTGATCAACCACCAAATCTTGATTGCCACGACTAATCTCTGCTCCCAAAACTTTAGTATCCTCAACCTTCTTCGCTGTAACAAAATCCACAACCTTGCGGCTATCATCCAGCGCCACAACTTCACTTGCCGTTAACTCTTCACCAAAAAATCCCAGCGCAAAATTTTCACTAACTTTACCAACTTGCTTGCGCGCAGCTTCGGTTAAGTTTTTTTGCGCCTGTGCAAAAAAATCTAGGATGCCAGAAATTTTGCCTTGTTCACTGTCACTTCTAACAATTTCTGTTTGGTTAGTAATTGCCAAACGACGCGCCAGCTTTTCTGCAAAAATTGCTGCATCTAAAGGATTTCCACTTGGATTAAGATTTTGTATTTTAATCAATTTTCCAACGCTCAAAGAACCATCAACTTGTTCTGCCAACTGCGAGGCAATTGACAAAACACTGGCAGCAAAAGGCACAGAGGAAGCAATATCAGAAAGCTGCGATAAGAATTTAGCGCGATTAGAAGATTCTTTGGCAAACTCGCCAGAAGACATAATCGCCGCCGCGGCAAAAACTTCGTTAACAGCGCGCTGCGCTCTTTGATAATATTGCTGCAGCTTTGGATTGTGTGCGATGTGATCAATTTCTGCGCGGTCAGCAGCACTTAATTTGTATTTGGCATCAATCTCGGATAATTCGCTTTGTGCTTGAATAATTCTTTGCTGATTTGCCGCTGAAAGATCGGCGGTGTTTTGCACAATTTTTTCCAATTCAACAATTCTGGCAAAATCAACTGCTGCATCTTGATTGTGCAACACAACTTCTGCTATTTGACGATTTAACTTTTCTGCCTCTTGCTCTTGCTTTAACTCTTCTTGCCTTAATGCTTGTTGTTTTAATGTTTCTTGTTTTTTAGCCAATTCTTCAGCGGCTTTTTTAGCGGATAATTGCTGCTCTTGCAATTCTGCACCAACCAACTGCAAAATTTCTGCATCCGTAAAATCACGCAAAATATCTTCCAAAACCGCATCGGAAATTTCTTCTAAATCTGCGTCATTGGTTGATGGATTTGTTGGCAAAATATCAGCAGCAGCAACCTTCGCTGCAGCTTTAACACTACCCAAATCTGCACCAGCTTTGACCACTGATTCTTTTTTCTGTTCTTCTTCTTTCGTTGTTGGTGATTTTTTTGTTGGCGATTGTGTGGTGTTTTGTGCCGCTTGTTTCTTTTGTTCTTTTGTAGCTCTGGCTTTGTTTATTTTTAATTGAGCCTTGATTTGATCAAGAATTTTTTGGTCGATTTGGTTAACGTCAAGATCAATCGATGTTACTTTACAGTTTGGGTCTTTTAAGGACTCAGCCAATGCTATTGCGCCTTGATCGCCGATTTGGTTATAGTTAAGATAAATCGATGTTACTTTACAGTTTGGGTCTTTTAAGGCCTCAGCCAATGCTATTGCGCCTTGATCGCCGATTTGGTTATGGTAAAGATTAATCGATGTTACTTTACAGTTTGGGTGTTTTAAGGCCTCAGCCAATGCAATTGCACCTTCATTGCCGATTTGGCTATATCTAAGATCAATCGATGTTACTTTACAGTTTGGGTGTTTTAAGGATTCAGCTAGTTCTATTGCGCCCTCGAAGCCGATTTGGTTACATCTAAGATCAATCGATGTTACTTTACAGTTTGGATTTTTTAAGGCTTCAGCAAATGCTCTTGCGCCTTGATCGCCGATTTGGTTATTATGAAGATCAATCGATGTTACTTTACAGTTTGGGTCTTTTAAGGCTTCAGCCAGTGCTATTGCGCCTTCTTTGCCGATTTGGTTAGATCCAAGAGTAATCGATGTTACTTTACAATTTGGGTCTTTCAGGCTTTCAGCTAATGCTATTGCGCCTTCATTGCCGATTTGGTTACTGCTAAGAGCAATCGATGTTACTTTACAGTTTGGGTTTTTTAAGGCTTCAGCCAATGCTATTGCGCCTTCATTGCCGATTTGGTTAGTGTAAAGAATAATCGATGTTACTTTACAGTTTGGGTCTTTCAGGCTTTCAGCTAATGCTATTGCGTCTTCTTTGCCGATTTGGTTATTCCGAAGATCAAGTGCTAGTGCGCCTTCATTGCGGATTTGGTTTCCGTTAAGATAAATCGTTGTTACTTGGTTGTTTGGTTGTAAGACAGCTAAGATTTTTTCTGCAACAACAGGTCTTAGTTCGTATTTGTTGATGAACTGCAAAGATCTGTCCCATTGTTCGTTGGTGCAATCGGCGAGTTGGCGGGCGTAGGTGATTTCGATTCCAAGTTCTTTGTGAAGTTGAGCGGCGCGGGCGAGGATTTTTCTTTCGTGGCCATCAATGTTGCCAACAGCGCGGCGTAGGTTTTGGGTGGCAAGTCGGGCGAAATATTCAGTGGTTTTCATATGATTTTCGTTTTTGAGGTTGAGTAAATTTTACATTTTCAGATTTGGCAATTATGCCACTATCCAATATAAGCAAAAACTTATCGTAGTGATTATAAAAAATGATATCGTGAGTTTGGGTTTGAAGTTAAGACTTACTAGATCCTTTCGATGTGAGATAGATAAGATTGTGTGTGATCAATCTGATAAGATAGTTAGCAAAATTTTTTATAAAGGCAGTTTTAACAAGCAAAGTTTTTGACGAAATAATTTAAAAAAAGAATTGTAGTTAGAAGCTAAATAAACAGAAAATGGAACTACGTTCAAAACGAAAAAGAAAGAACCAAACTCTCACATTTCAACTCAGGTTGCACTCCAAATAAAAAACAAAAACATGCCTCTTCCAAAAATTATCGTCAAAACACGCAGCGAAATTCGTATTGTTCACGGTAATCCGTGGATTTTTTCCAATGAAATTGAAAACTTTTCCGAAATTAAAAAACTTGAAAAAGGCTCTTTAGTTGAGGTTGTAATTAAAAAAGATCAAAGCTTCGGCATCGCTTATTTCAACCCGCAAAGCTTGATTTCCGCACGAATTTTAAGTTATAATTCACAACAAAAAATTGACGAAGATTTCTTCATCGAAAAAATTTCAGCGGCGTTGAAGTTCCGTGAAAAATTCTTCAACAAACCATTTTATCGCCTAATTCATTCTGAAGGCGATTTTTTACCGGGTCTGGTTATTGATCGCTTCGGCGACGTTTTTTCTTGCCAAATTTCAACTGCTGGCATGGAAAATTTATTGCCGCTGATCACTTCCGCTTTAAAGAAAATTTTCACCAATCCTAAAATTATTTTACGCAACGACGTTGAAGCGCGCAGATTTGAAGGTTTGGAAAGTTACGTCAAAACAGTTGATTGCGAAATTGCTGACGAAATCGCAATCGAAGAAAATGACATCAAATATCAAATCGACGTAAAAAATGGCCAAAAAACTGGCTGGTTTTTTGATCAACGCAAGAATCGTGAATTTATTGGCTCAATTTCTAAAGATTGCGACGTGCTTGATGCCTTTTGTTATTTGGGCGGATTTGGTTTAAACTCGCTGAAAAACCAAGCCAAATCAGTCACTTTTATTGATTCATCAAAAGAAGCTTTGGATAAAATTCCAAGCAGCGAAAATGTTGAAATCATCAACGAAAAAGTTTTCGACGCTTTAGAAAAACTCGATCAACAACAACGTCGTTTTGACATTGTTTTGCTTGACCCGCCGGCATTCATCAAATCTAAAAAAGATTTATTTTCCGGTCTGAAAGGTTATGAAAAATTGATCAAACTTGCGGTGAATTTGGTCAAAAAAGGCGGTGTTTTAATGCTCACTTCTTGCTCGCATCACGCTTCAATTAACGAATTGGTGGCGGCTGTAAATGATGGTTTGCGCAAATCAAATAATTACGCTGGTCGCCCTGCCCGCTTAATTCGCACTTTCGGTGCTGATGTTGATCATCCAGTTCATCCGGCTTTGAAAGAAAATGAATATTTGAAATCGCTGACTTTTATTATCGAATGAACTAATTTTTCTGAAAAATTATAACACTCCAATAAACCTATAAAACACTATATGAAATACTCTTTAGCAAATGAACGTAACCGTTTTTTAACTGAATTAGAGCAAATTTTTTTAAATTCGGAAATCGCCCAAGTCTTATGGAATTTGACTCAAGATGAAAACTTCGAACTAAATCCCAGCCAAATTAACCTAATACTTTCAATGAATGTTGAGAGTAAAATTGCTTATACCCAACTATTATCAAATTATTTTAAAGATACCCGCGACATTATATCTATTGCCCCTAGATCTTTAAATGCTCACCAAATTCTGATTTTATCAAAACTACTGGATACGACAAACCAAAAAATACAAGAATCTTGCCTAGAGGCTATTAATACAGCTTTGTCTTCTAGCACTTATTCTTATAAATCTTCACTTGATCCAGATACTCAAAAAATAATTTTTGATTTAACTAAAAACGAAGAAGTAAAAATCCAAAGTTTAGCAATTGGACTAATTGGTAACTGCATAGCAGCATTCTCTGATAAAACAAATGCTGTTACCAATATAATTCAAATTGCGGATAGTGGTTCTCCTGACATTAAAAAAGCGGCTTTTAAAGTAATTGCCAGAAACAAAGAGCTCTTCACTAATATTGAATCCGAACAAAAAAGAGCTCTGAAAAAATTAATACTCGATGAAAAAAACAAAGAAGAGTCTGATTTAGAACAAGAAACTCTAGAAATAATAACTTCACTCCAAGTTGAAAATGAAGCTACGATAAAGACAGCAGAAGAAACTCAAGAAAGCATTGAAACTTATGTTGGAAATACTGTCGCTTCTGAACCAAATAATATGTCTCTGGAAAGTGATAATGGTTCTTTAGATGAAAAAGAAGGCGAACAAGAAGATGATCTCAAAATTATTTTAGAAAATCAGGATATTCATGACGATTCAGATATTACCAGTGTTTCATTGCTAGATCTAGCAAACTCGATTACCGCAGAATCTGAACCTAAAAGTAAACAGAACTATGCTACTACATCTTTCCAAATAATTGATAATGGAATATCCTTAGAAGAAATTGCTACGTTAGATTTTCTTACCACAGGAAGTGATATTGATTATTTGATTCCTGAAGAAGAGGAAGAAGTCGAAGACAACATTTTCGATAACTATTCTTCTTCAATAGGAAATATGATCGATAACCTACGAGAATCAGAAATGTCTGACTCTCATGAAATTAAAGAATACGATATATTTGAAGCCTCTAAAATTGAAAATTTAACAGAAAAAAAATTTGATCCAATTATAGATATTAAGAAAAAATCAGCTTGGCGATTACTTAAAACTAGTTTTGATAGCAAAAATATTTCTTTAATTACTAACGTCCAAACCAAAGATTATTTGATTAATCTGATCAGTAGTAATTCTGAAGAAATAAAGGAGTACGTTCTTCTAACAATCATAAATATAACACACCAAAACAAAGCGGGTTCAAATTTATTTGATGACGAATCCTTTATAAAAAATTTATTAGATTTAACCCAAAACTCTAATCCAAAAATTGCTAAATATTCTTCGGTTGCACTTGCTAGTATATACACCAGTAATCGTCCCAAGAAAGAAATCTTCGTTCAAGAGACTATTCAAAATTTAAAATCAGAAGACGAATCCGTTAAATCTAAAACACTTAAATATATCGATAAAATCTGCCTTTCAGAAGAAGGAAGAGAAATATTTTCAAATGAACCCTTAATATCAGCCTTACTTGACATAATTCCGAGTAGTAACGCTGATCTGGTCAACAATTCACTTAAAGTACTGCAAAAAATCGCTACACAACAATCAGGAAAGAAGTTTTTAGACAAGACCGATTTAAAGTTAACTCTGTTTAACAAACTAAGCTCTAAAGGATTAAAAACGACTACTCAGAAGAATATTCTCTATCTGATCGAAAAACTTGATTTTACTAATGATGAAAAATCTAGATCTACTTTAAATGAAAGACTCGAGCTTTTATTTGAAATTAGTCAAAATAATGATTCTGATCTCACAAGAACTGCACTTTCTATAATCTCTAAGGTAACTCCCCTTCCCGCAGCTTTATTAAGTAGTGACAAGATTGATACTTTGCTAAATTTTATAGAATCAAGCCATGATGAGTCTATTCAAAAGGAATCTATTGCAATCATACTAAATCTCTTATCGCAAGATAAGAATGAGATCCAAAAAAAAATTTCCTCTCAGCAAAACTATGAGAGTTTATTAACTGCTGCCAGAAGTCTTGATAATGATCTTAGAAAAGAGGCTTTAAAAGCATTAGTGATCATTTCGTCAGATAATAGTATTTTTCGTCTTTATGCTAAAGATAACAAAGAATTGCTATTGGATTGCTTAAGAAGTAACGATGATCTGCAAATTCTTCCAACTTTAAAACTAATTAACACCGCTTCAGGAATATTCTCCCAAGATTTGTTAGATAATGAGTTCGTGGAAATTTTTTCAAAGCTAGAAAAATCACCTAATAGAGAAGTTCAGGAAGAAGCAAAAAAAGCGATTACTCTAATCTTAAAAGCAAAAGTTTTATTAAAATTCCTAGCAATACCTACAAATCTTACTTCGGATGAAATCGCATCTAGTTTATCTGGATTATCAGAAAACCTGATTTTCACAAGTTTAAATAGGTATATTATTACCACCCTTTACGAAGAACATAATAGGAATGCAGATCATTTTATTCTTAAAAGTATTCTAAAGGCATCACATCAGGTAGACGAATATTTATCTTTAAATGATCTGAGTTTTTTCGATGAAAAGATTAAAAACATCTTACTGGATTTTTCTCACAATGAAAATTTCGAAATTCAGAATCTAGCCCTCAAAAGTATCTCCCACCTCTATAAAAACTTACCCACAGTACTTTTTAATGATGATGAGATAAGAGATTTATCCTTAAGATTAATCTCTTCGCAAGATCAAGATCTCAGTAAATTAGCTTTGGATTTATTGGAATTCGCAATTGAAAATAAAGAAACTACCTTACAAAACTTTCAGGATAAAGAGATCATAGATTTTCTAATAAACACTTTATCTGATTCTTCAGAATCAAATATTGAATCGATTCTAAAAATTTTAATTCTTCTAAACACCGAGGAAGAAAGCATTACACCGGATCTTCTGAAAATAATATCAGATGAATCTGCAAAGAATTTCTTAGAAATAACTACGTGTATAATCCAAAACTCAGATTTAATAGAATTATTCGCTACACAAAATCAGCTTCATCAATTTTTTAAAGTTTCACAAAAATTACTTTTATCAGAAAACGATGAGATTGTTGAGAGTTTCCTGAATTTCGTATATACTCTGGAAAACTACGATGAAAATGTTTTTGAAGAACTCATTAATAATCAACTCATCGAGTTTTCTAACTTTTTAGAAATATTCAAAAAACCTCATGATTCTTACTTAAGGGAAAAATCATTAGCATTTCTATCATTTATTGCCCAAAAAGACCTAACAGAAGAACTAGCTGAAGAAATAAAAGCACAGCTATTCTCAAATGAGTCAACATTAATTCACTACATACCTCACTACGAAGAAGCAATTAACTTGTTTTTAAGCGATAATGAAATTCAAAAACTTTTAGAAATATCTGCAGGAACTGACGAAGAACAATCCATTGAAGCTTTAAAAATTCTAAAGCAATTAAGTTACTCAAATAGTGGAACTGAATTGTTGTATAACGAATCTTTTAGGGATGAATTGACAAAAATTATTAACGATTCGGTTGATAATCAAATTTATGAACTTGGTCTGGAAATATTTTTGAACCTCTTCCAAAAAGAAAAGTTTATTTTGGATGAAGATTCGAGTATGAATCTTTTTAGCTACAATCAAAAAATCGACACCATTTTAAGCTTAGCACGGTTAAAAGACCTCGGCAATACAGAGATAATAATATCAATTATTGATAATCTTGATAACGAAGATCTATTTGACTTACCTCAAAGCGAAATCAAGAAGCTACTAGTTAGCTTGTTAGAAAGCCCAAACGAAAACATAACAATAGCAGCATTAAGATCTATAGAAGAGAGATCTGACGAATTTTTCAGCGAAATTAATTTTTCAGAAAAAGAAATTAATACTCTATTGAACATTACTAAGACTAAGACCAGTGAAATACCATTTGATGATGAGGAGGAATCGTTTGATTTCAGAACATCTGCTCTTGGGATTCTTCTTCGCATTAGTAAGAACCAATATCTTTCAGAATTTACACAAATTCAGAATAGTTTAATCGAACTATTGCAAGATGAAGATAGTACAATTGGCATAATTTCGTTAAAAATTATTAGGAATATTGTCGAAGAATCCGGCAACAAAAAATCAATTATTTTTGATACTGAGACTATCAATAGAATAATGCACTTGGCGGAACTATACAAAGAAGAAATAGAGTATGACGCGAATCAGGTTTTAAATTATATTTTTGGTAGAGATGAATTTCCAGAACCATCCTATCCCCATACTTTTGAATCTGATGATGAATATAGCCAAAATTCTGTATCAGACAAAATTTCAGAGAAAAGTGAATCATCCTATTACGATTATTTCGAACCTACAGAATCAGATAATGAAATAGAATCTACCTCACAAACAAAGTTAGGAGCAAAAGAAAGGATTCTAGAAAGAGTGAGGCTAAGTAAAGAACAAAAACTTCAAGATAGGCTAAATTTATTAGAAGAGAAACAACGAGAATTAGAGAAAAAGTATGAGGAACTCATACCAAAATCTGATAATAATCTTTCTAATTCAAATTCAGAGATATTTTTAAGTTTAAGTCGACAAGAAATAACTCAAGAAAAAGAACAAGTAATCAAAGAAATCGCAGATGTTAAAGAGAAGCTGTCTATTCTCAAAGAAAGCAGTGAAAGAACACAATCAATTGCGGAATCTGCACTTAAATTTGCTTTTATCGCTCAAGATCAAACCGATAATATTACTCAACAAATTGGAGATTTTGATTTTTCTAACGTAACTCAAATCATCAATAATTTAAATCAATATCAATTATCTGCTCTACGTAAAATTGAAGATTTCAGAGAGGAAGATTTAGGAGAAGCAGTCGTTAAAGACGCATTTGAAGAAGTTTCAAAAATTGCTAAATCTATGAGCGATGCGATAACCAAAAGTCAGGAAAGATCTGATAAAAATTTCGCAAAGTCATATAATAGTTCTAATACTCTAAGAACAAAATTTGAACCTGAATACAAAGATTACTGCGAACAGAAAGAACTAGAAAAGAATCCAGACTTATTAACTGCGGCATCTGCAATTCAAGCTAAATTTAACGAACATTTCGCCGCATCAATTTTAATATGTAGCCAGAAATTTAAGTTATCCGAAGGAAAAACCTCTAAAGCGATAAAATGTGTTTCCGTTTTGGTTAGCAATTTACCTTTCGGAAGTCTTGCATCTGGAATAGCTGGCGGTGTATCAGATTATCTAAGCCAAAGTAACAGAGAAGAAAGATACGCTAGATTAAAAGGATTAATCGAGAACACAGATCTTTCCTTAGCAACAAAGTTTTCAGAAAAAATTGGACGTAAAATTGCTTTAACTGATCAAGATAAAATCATTTCTGAACTAAACAAAAGAAGTAATCCGCAAGATAAAAAGAAATATATCGATAGATTAGCAAAATCTTGCCTTGAAGTCGTATTAAGCGGTAAAGTAAACATCGATGAAATAAAACGGGAGACAGTTACTAATCCTTTAATCGGGAGAGACTGGAAAGATGCCATCATTGAGAACATCATTAGAGCAAATGGAGATATAGCTAATAAGGAAATCTATTTTATCAGAGAATCTAAATTAGATTCGGAACCTTTAAAACCATCACTTACTAGCGAAAGACTAGCTGAAAAAGTTAATAATAAAAAAACAAAGCTAGAAAATGATGTGGAAGAAATGCGCGCAATAATAAGAGAGCAAGCCAACATTATTAACCAAATGCAACAAAGATTAATTGAAGTAGAAAAAGCTTTACCTGCAAACAATATCTCAAATGTTGTAGCAGAAAAACTTGATAGCAGATCGCAAATTTCTAGGGATCACAAAAGCTAATAAAATTTTTGACTTTGCTTAGATAACAGAAATTTTCTACTGCCAAAAATTACTGCAAGAAAAAGAAAAATTTATTTTTAACTCGTATAACTCTTTAAAAACCGTCCGCCACTAAGGCCAAATAACTAACCAACTAACACTTCAAAACCATGCCAAAATATTCACAAGAACAATTGCAAAATTTTTTAACACGTCTAGCAACCAATGACCCAACTCTAACCAAGCTAGATCTTAGTGATAACCAAATCTCTGATGAAGGTGCCATCGAAATTGCTAAGGCTCTAGAAAATAATACTACTCTAACTTGGCTAAATCTTGGTGGTAACCAACTCTCTGATGCAGGTGCAGAATTAATTGCTAAAGCTTTAGAAAATAATACAACGCTAACTACGCTAAATCTTGGTGGTAACCAACTCTCTGATGCAGGTGCAGAATTAATTGCTAAAGCTTTAGAAAATAATACAACGCTAACTACGCTAGGTCTTAGTGATAACCAAATCTCTGATGCAGGTGCCATCGAAATTGCCAAAGTTTTGGAAAATAATACAACGCTAACTACGCTAGGTCTTAATGATAACCAAATCTCTGATGCAGGTGCCATCGCAATTGCCAAAGTTTTGGAAAATAATACAACGCTAACTAGACTAGGTCTTCATGGTAACCAAATCTCTGATGCAGGTGCCATCGAAATTGCCGAAGCTTTAGAAAATAATACAACGCTAACTAAACTAGGTCTTCATGGTAACCAAATCTCTGATGCAGGTGCCATAGTAATTGCCGAAGCTTTGAAAAATAATACAACTCTAACTGAGCTAGGTCTTAGTGGTAACCAAATCTCTGATGCAGGTGCCAAGGCAATTGCCGAAGCTTTGAAAAATAATACAACTCTAACTGGGCTAAGTCTTTATCGTAACCAAATCTCTGATGCAGGTGCCAAAGCAATTGCCAAAGCTTTAGAAAATAATACAACGCTAACGCAACATGACGGCAGAACAAAAGGCGGAGTTTGCTGCAAAATTGCGCGAAAGTTCTTCAGAGTTTGCCGCAGCTTCTGATCAAGTTACAGAGCTTGCAAAACAAGCAAATGAACTTCCAACACCGCCAAGCAATAGTGAAGAATTACAAGCAAGAATTGCTAATTTGGAAGAAGAGCAAGAACAACTTAAAAGCCAGCAACGCCAAATTCTTCAAGAACAAGCAGAATTAAAAGCAAAAGCCAATTCTTTTGGCAAAAAGCCGGCGGAAGATGAAGCAGCAAAAGCTGAAGAACTGCAACTAAAACAACAAGAAATTAGCCGCCAACTTGCAGAAATTAATGCTGCAATTTCTCAGTTGCGTGAAGTTACGCAAGATTCGGCAAAACGTTTAGGAAATTTTGATTTGTCGCAATTGCCAAGCTGGGTTAGTGACTTGAGCTTGGATGAAAATCAAATTGCGGCTTTAAACAAAATTGACGGTTTTCGTTTGGAAGAATTGAACGATGTCAGCGTTAAAGAAACTTACGAAGCGTTGCAGCAAAACAAA
>JAGKWR010000022.1 GCA_021151765.1 Alphaproteobacteria bacterium | reverse complement strand
CCAAAGACGAACCTTTAACTTTCAAATCTTTGATTACTGTAACTGAGTCGCCGTCTTTTAAAATATTGCCGCTGGCGTCTTTGATAACAATTTCATCATCAGATTCATCAGCTGCAGCTTCAGAAATTTGTGGCCATTCAAAAGAGCATTCTGGACAAACGTAAAGACTGCCGTCTTCGTAGGTATATTCGCAATTACACTTTGGGCAGGCGGGAAGAGTTTTTTCAGTCATTTTCTTGTAAAATTAATTGGAAAGATTTTCTTATCTTAAATCGTCTTTCCGTAAAAAACTCTAAATCTTTTATGAAACTCTCATATTTTTCTGTTCTTGTAGTTGCATCGCTATTTTGCCAAAATTTAGTTGCGCAACCAATGAATGGACCTTCAGGAGGTCCGCCGCAAGAAGCAATATCAGCTTGTAGTTCAAAGTCGCAAAATTCGAGCTGTAGTTTTAACGCGCCACGCGGAGCAATTTCGGGAGTTTGTTTGTCGGTGAATAATGGTTCTCTGGCTTGCGTTCCAAGTGAAATGATGAATCGTCAAAGACAAAATGAGCAGGGAAATTCGACTTCAGATTTTCGTGGTCAAGAAAGTAGATCATCTTTTGGCAATCAGCAAAATTTCCAGCAAGAATCTAGAGCGCGTACTTCAACCAATATTGCTGCAAAAACTCGTAGTGGAAAATCTTTAAAAAGCTTAATTCCCGACACTAACCAAGGTTCTTGTTTTAGTAATAATCAGGCAATTTCTTGTCCGAAAGTTGGTGAAGAATTTTATGGCCAAGACGGCAACTTCTTTGGTGCAACGCCACAATATCGCGACAATAAAGACGGAACAGTCAGCGATTTAGTCACTAATTTAACTTGGCAAAAAGCGCATAATTCGCAGCGTTTAGGCTATTACTCGGCGAAGCAAACTTGTGAAAATTTAACTTTAGGAAATCGCTCTGATTGGCGTTTACCAACAATTAAAGAGTTATTTTCTCTGGCCGATTTTCGTGGCGCAGTTGGTGGAAAATATTTCTTAGATTCGAAATATTTCGACTTGGAATTACCAGATTCTTCAATTTTGCAGGGCGATCGTTACTCAACTCATGAAACGAAAATGATGGGCCAAACTTGGTCTTCAACAATTTACACAGGCAAACATTTTGGCCGCGAAGGAGTTGAGGCGGCGTTCTTTTTCAATTTTTTAGATGGCCACATCAAACAAGCTCCGACCAACTCGCGCATGAGTTTGTTTTATCGCTGCGTTGCTGGAAAAAAGTGGGGCGAAAATAGTTTTGTCGACAATAAAAATGGCACTGTAACTGATAATTTTTCATTGTTGCAGTGGCAAAAAAGCGACGATGGTGTTGCAAGAAATTGGCAACAAGCTTTGCAATATTGCCAAGATTTAAAACTAGCCGGTTTTGACGATTGGCGTTTGCCCAATGTTAAAGAATTGCAATCAATCGTTGATTACAGCAAGTGGAGCCCAGCTTTAAACACTAACTACTTCAATATTAGCGACAAAAAAGCATGGTTTTGGAGTTCAACAACTCACGGCGACAGTTTGCAAATGGCGAATTATGTTTGTTTTGGGCCTTGCACTTCCAAAGACGGAGTTGATACTCACGGAGCTGGTGCACAACGTTCTGATCCAAAAACAGGTTCAGGCGCGGGCATGAGTTTGGGCGGCCAAGAAGATGAAGTTAGAGTAAAAAATTATGTGCGCTGCGTCAGATAATTTCTGATTCTGGAACGCTAATTTTAAGTAGATTCGGTTACAGCAAAAACTGACGAGCTTTTATTCATTTAACCAAAATTACAAAAAAATGAGATTAAGTATTGAACTAGAAAAAGAATTGATCGCATCAATTGAGAATAAAGATTTTGAAAGTTTTCGTGAAATTGTAACTCGAGAAAATATTGATGTGAATAGTCCCATGTCAGACATTAATCTTATTCATCGAGCTGCCGCAAAAGGTAGTTTAGACATATTAAAATATTTGGTGGAACTTGGTGCTAACATTAGTGCCACTACGCCAGATGGATCAACAGCGATTCACGAGGCTGCAAAAACAAATCAAGTAGAGGTAATCAGAGTATTGAATGAATTTGGTGCTAATATTGAAGTTAGTAACAATTTTCGACAAACTCCTCTCTTTGACGCGGCATCTAGTGGTAGCGTAGAGACAATCAAATTATTAAGTGCACTTAATTGCGATATTGAAGCTACTAACGATTCTTTAGAAACTCCTCTTTTTTATGCTGCACATTTTGGTAAAATAGAGGCAATTAGATTATTAATTGAACTTGGTGCTAATGTTAATGCTTCGATGTTAGTCGGAATGACGCCTATTTTTTCTGCTGTAACTGACCAAGATAATGAAGAAGTAGTAAAAGCTTTAATTGAAGCTGGCGCTGATATAAATGTTAAGATGCAAGATGGCACAACTCCTATTTTCTTTGCTGCATATGATGGTAGAAAAAAAATTGTATCTTTGTTAGCTGCAGAAGGTGCTGATCTTGAGTATTTAAAAGAGAACTTAGCAGAACTTTCTGAAGATATTTATACCGAAATATTACCGATGGCTGAAGAAATTTATCAAAAAAAGCTGGCTAATCAAAATGATATTTTAGACCAAATTAAATCAATACGCACTGGCAGCTTAGTAGCTAATGGTAAAGATAGCGAAGATGTCGATAAGTTAAAAGAAGCTTCAGAACAAGGTGAAGATCTCGTAGAAACTCTCACTAAATACAAAGAAAAAGTTTTGGAAAAAATTGAATCTGGAGAATTGCAAGTAACTATCCAATTCAAGCGCGAAGTTATAAAAAATATTGATCAATTACCAAATACTCCAAGTCCTTCATTTGGCAATATCGAAGCATCTGCACTAGCAAATGGCAGTTTAACTAATGATCAAATTATCCGTTAATTTCACTGGTAAATTTATTAACAAATCGCTGCTACAGAATTAAAAACTGCTTTTCAATTTTCCTTCTTCAATTTTTTTGCTCTTGAAGAAGGAATTGAAATAAACCTGAGTGGGTTTTCTTACGGAATCGATTTTAAAAAAATGGTACTAAAACTTTCCGTAAGGGTTGTGGTTATTGGCGCGGTCGCAAATAATGAAAAATCTAATCTTATTAACGTTGATTGCCGCGACTGGCTTCAATGATCTGCGAAGAAACTGGATTTTTAACATTAGAAATTTCCTTACCAAGATTTTGTCTCATTATTTTAATGTCTTCTGGCAGCTCATGTCCAGCTTCAACATCGTTTTGTAAATCTTGAAAATATTGGTTATTGAGCTCTTTCACAGCTTGTAAAATAGTTTCAGAAATATTTTTTGGTTGAGCTGCTGCAGCGTTTAAGCTTGCGCCAGAAATTGAGCTGGCAATCAAGCCCGCACCAGTAATTATTGAAGAAGTTGGATCTTTGTCGGTTGCAATCATGGCCCCAACTCCGGCAATTGCGCAAGCAACTCCTAAAATTGAAGTCAAAGTTAAAAGTTTAAGGTTGCTAATTTCGCTAACTTTGGCGCTGAGATCTTTGAAATTTTTCGCGTAATTTTCATCGCTTAACAAGCTTTCTTTCACTTCTGCGCTGAGTGGTTCGGATTTACTTCTGATTAAGGCTTGATCAATTGCTTCAATTAATCTTTGGCTGGGAATATTTTTCCCATCAATTTCGGCTAATTTTTTCAAAAGATTAATTTCAACCGCCGTGTCGTTGACGTTATTGTTGCGATAGTAAATTGAGTTGCCAGCTTCAGCGATTGTTCGAATAACTTTTGCGCTTAAGATTGCTCCAAAACCCAAGTGCAGTGCCATCATCGATTTATCGGTGGCTACTTCTTCCATTGTGCTCATGCCGACAAATCCCGCTCCAAGCGCGGCGTTAAGAATGCCATCGGCAGTTCTCCACGTTTGATCTTTAACCAAATCAAATAAATTTTTAGAAGCGTTAACAAAATGTTGTTCAATAACAAATTTCGGAATCAGTTGATTGGCTTCGGTTTGTCCAGATTCAATATCAAAAGTTGTATTAGTTTCAGTAGGCATAAAAAATCATTTAGTTGTTATTTTTCACTTAAACTAATTTTCTACGAATTTGCTGACAAAATTTTTTGCCACACTGAGACAATTTGTCTAATGGCCAGAAATTGCCCTAATGAATTTATTAATTACCTACAAATTTTATGAAATATTTGATCATGACCAAAAGAACTGCGAAGTTTGATCCGCAAGTTATTGAGCCGCATTACGAATTTTTACGCGATTTATTGGCGCGAGAAATTTTAGAATTATTCGGACCATTCACTGACAAAAGTGGTGGTGCTTACATGATAAATGCGGCAAGTTTGGAAGAAGCTACAGCAATTGTGCACCTTGATCCAGTTTACACTTCGGGCTCTTCTGAAGTTACAATTTATGAATGGAATGCCAAAAAAACTTTTGCCTAATTTGCTTTCAATGTTCACGATAAAGACAACTTCAACTTCACATTTTTAAAATATGTCAAACTTCGATCTTCCTTACGTTAGTCCGATTGCGGCTGACAAAAAAGTGCTTTACAAAAATGCTCGTATTATTGATCCACAATCAGGTTTCGACCAAGTCGGCAGTTTGTTGACGATTGGCGACAAAATTGCTGATTTCGGTGAAAATGTTAGCGCATCGGACGCTGAAATTGTTGATTGCGGCGGTCACGTTTTAGCTCCAGGTTTGATCGATATTCAAGTACATTTCCGTGACCCTGGTCAAAGCCATAAAGAAGATTTAACCAGCGGTTCAAAATCGGCAGTTGTTGGCGGAATTACAACTGTGGTGTGCCAGCCAAATACCGCGCCGACACTCGATTCAGTTCTGACTTTCGATTATTTGCGCTTGAAGTCGCAAGAAGTGGCGCATTGCAACGTTCGCGCTTACGCCTGCATCACCAAAGGCATGAAAGGTGAAGAATTAGCCGACATGAATGCGCTTAAAAACGCCGGCGCTGTTGGTTTTACCGACGATGGTTTGCCGGTGATGAACGCCAACGTAATGCGTCGTGCTTTTGAATATTCGCGTAATTTAGATGTGGTGATTGCGCAGCACGCTGAAGATTTAAATTTAACCAACAAAGGTTGTATCAACGAAGGTAAAGTATCGCTTGAGCTTGGTGTGCGTGGTATTCCAAATATTTCAGAAAGCGTGATGGTTGAACGCGATTTGGCGATTTTGGAAGCCGTTGGTGGACGTTACCACTTGCTTCACGTTTCAACTCGCGAAGCGTTGGATGCCATTAAACGCGCCAAAGAAAAGGGTTTGAACGCAACTGTCGAAGTTTCGCCACATCATTTCACTTTAACTGATGCACAAGTTTTGAAATCAGGAACTAACGCGAAAATGAATCCGCCACTGCGTTCAGAAGCTGATCGCTTGGCATTGATTGAAGGTCTGCGTTCTGGTTTGATTGACGCAATTGCTACAGATCACGCTCCGCACGATTTGGCTTCGAAAGAAAAAACTTTGGAAGAAGCAAGTTTTGGAATTGTTGGTGTTGAAACTATGTTGCCGCTTTCATTGGCGCTTTACCACGACAAGGTTTTATCGCTTCGTGATTTATTGGCGAAAATGACTTGCAACGCTGCAAAAATTATCAATTTCGACGGCGGCGTAATCAAAAAAGGCGCGCGCGCTGATTTGGTTTTGATCGATCTTAACACCGAATGGACAATTGATTCACAAAAATTCCACTCAAAATCAAAAAATTCTCCATTCGACGGATTCAAAGTAAAAGGCCGTGCAGTTAGAACAGTTGTGGCTGGAAAGACGGTTTATTCTTTAGCCTAAGTTAAATTTTGGCGTTGTTGTAAATCACGGTTTGCTAAAAATTTGTGACTTGCGACAGCGCCATTTTTTTCATAGTGACGCGAATAAAAACGATTTTGCGACTATCGTGAACTAAAACTTGCGAGATGGCGAAGTTATTTCCAACATCACTTTACTATTTTTTCTGCTCTAAATCCTGATTTTTCACAGTTTTAAAATGAGTTCTATTCGTAAAATTCCTAAAGTTTTGATTATTGCTGGTTCTGATCCAAGTGGTGGCGCTGGTGTGCAAGCCGATATTAAAACCGCAACAGCACATAAAGTTTACGCAGCAGCAGCAATCACTTGTTTGACGGCGCAAAACACTAAAAAAGTTTATGCAGTTCAAGAAGTTGAAACAGACTTTTTGCGCCAACAAATTGAAGCTGTGTTGAGTGACATCGAGATTGATGTAATCAAAATTGGAATGTTGGGAAGTGCTGAAATTATTGATTGCATTGCCGATGTTTTGGCGCGTAAAGCGAAAAAAATTCCTATTGTTTTAGACACAGTAATGGTGGCAACTTCGGGAGATTTATTATTGAAAAAAGATGCCGTCGCAGCTTTGAAATCAAAGCTTGTTAAAGGAGCATTTATTGTGACGCCAAATATTCACGAGGCAGAAGTTTTGGCCGAAATGCAAATCAAAACCTTTTGGGATATGCAAGTTGCGGCCGTCAAAATCAAGGCTTTAGGCGCAAAAAATGTTTTGATTAAAGGTGGTCATTTAGATTTTGAAGATAAAAAAATTCATTCAACTTTGCTCGATCATCAAGATCAGTTCCACGAAATTACTAACAAAAAAATTGGTAAGTCAAATTTGCATGGAACCGGTTGTACTTTGGCTTCAGCCTTGGCGTGCAATTTAGCAAAAAAAGAAGAATTAGTTGAAGCCGCGCGCAAAGCTAATTCTTACGTTTATCGTGCTGTTGTCAAAAATTTAAAAATTGGTGCAGGAAGCCGAGTTTTACAACATTTCTAAGCAAAATTCTCCTCAAATAAAATTATTTTTGAGGAGAATTTTCGCGTAATAATTTGTAAGTGATAGAGTCGTGAAGTGCTTTAAATGAAGCTTCGACGATGTTTTGTGAAACACCAATTGTTGTCCATTTATTTTCTTTGTCATCGCAAGATTCAATCTGCACACGCGTTACAGCTTCTGTGCCATCAGAAGGTGTTAAAATACGCACTTTGTAGTCTGTCAGTTTTACTTCTTTCAGGCTCGGATATTTGCGCGACAAGGCTTTGCGCAAAGCTTTGTCGAGTGCATTTACTGGGCCGTTTCCTTCGGCAACGGACATCGTGATTTTATTGCCAATTTTAATTTTAATAGTCGCTTCAGCAACTGTGATGCTGCGGCCGCGCGAGTCGTAACGTAATTCGTCTAAAACGCGGAACCCTACCAAATCAAAATAATTAGGAACAGAAGCGAGTGATTTTTTTGCTAAAATTTCAAAGCTGGCGTCGGCGGAATCGTAGGCGTAACCCTTGGCTTCTAATTCTTTAACTTGATTGACTAAATCAGCAACTTGGCTGGTTTTTATTTCGTCACGCAATTCAATTCCGATTTCCTTCAAACGCGCGATAATGTTGGAACGACCAGCTTGGTCAGAAATCATGATTTGACGCTGATTGCCAACTTTTTCTGGATCGACATGTTCGTAAGATGCCGGATTTTTAGCGACCGCGGAAACGTGTAATCCACCTTTGTGGGCAAAAGCGTATTTGCCAACGTAAGGCGCAAATTTATCGCGTTCTTTGTTCAATAAATCATCCAAGAAATGCGAAACATGCACCAAATTTTTTAAGTGCGATTCATCAATACCAACGTCGTAGCCCAATTTTAAAGCTAGGGTTGGGATGATTGAAATTAAATTGGCGTTGCCACAACGTTCACCAAGACCGTTGATAGTTCCTTGCACTTGGCGAACTCCGGCTTCAACAGCGGCGATTGAATTGGCAACAGCATTGCCAGTGTCGTTATGACAGTGAATTCCGAGATTTTCACCGGGAATATGTTTAGTAACTTCGGCGACGATTTTGGAAATTTCGTTTGGCAAAGTTCCGCCATTAGTATCGCATAAAACAATCCAACGTGCTCCGGCTTCGTAAGCGGCTTTTGCAGCGTTCAAAGCGAATTGTGGATTGGCTTTGAAGCCATCAAAAAAATGCTCACAATCAAACATCGCTTCTTTATTTTTCTTGGCGATGTAGCGGATGGAATCGGAAATCATTTCCAAATTTTCAGCTTCGGAAATGTGTAAAGCGTGAGTTAAATGGAAGTCCCAAGTTTTGCCGACGATACAAACAGATTTTGCTGCGGAGTTGGTCAACGCGTTCAATCCCGGATCATTTTCTGCAGAAACATTGGGGCGGCGAGTCATGCCAAAAGCAGAAAAATTGGAAGTTTTAAGTTTTGGTAAATTATCGAAAAATTCATCATCAGTAGGATTTGCACCCGGCCAGCCACCTTCAACGTAATCAATGCCAAGAGAATCAAGAACTTTGGCAATTTCAATTTTATCGCGGACGCCAAAATTTACGGTGCTGGTTTGTGCGCCATCGCGCAAAGTTGAGTCGTAAAGATAGACGCGAGGTTTTTTTGTCATGGTTTTAGAATAAAAGAATTGCCAATCCTAGAGCGGCGAAAGTTAAGGAAGTTGCCCAAAAACGTCTGACAACTTTTTGTTCTGACCAGCCAATTTTTTCAAAATGATGGTGCAGAGGAGCCATCAAGAAAATTCTTTTTTTGCGAATTTTGTAAGAACCAACTTGCAAAATCACCGAAACAGCTTCGGCAACGAAAAGCAAAGAAATGATAAAAAATACAAATTCTTCTTTGATAATAATCGCAATTATGCCAAGAGCAGAGCCAATCGCCAAGCTTCCAACGTCGCCCATAAAAATTTTAGCGGGTTTTAAGTTGAAGGTCAAAAATGCTAAAATAGCGCCGATCAAAGCGACGCAAAAGAAAATTAATTCCCCAGAAAATTTGATTTGTGGCAAATGTAAATGCGCTGACAAATGAGGGCTAGAAGCGGCATAAATCATAAAAATTATGCAAAGTAAATTTATGATTGCTGGCACTGAAACCAAGCCGTCAAGACCGTCAGTTAAATTCACAGCGTTAGACGTACCAACGATTACGACGTTTACGAATAAAACGTACAACACGATTCCAAGCGCGATGTAATGACCTTCGCCGATTGGAAAAAATACACGATTTTGTAAATGAATTTCATCAATCAAACCAAGCCACAGAAAGGCAATTCCGATAACGCTAAATTGAATGATTAATTTGATGCTGCCGCGAAAACCTTTGGTGTTGCGATACAAAACTTTCATTAAATCGTCAGTCAAACCAATTGCTGCGAAAGTAAGCATGACAACGCTGACGACCAAAATATAGCGATTGGTGATGTCGGTGAAAAGCAACGTAGTTATTAGAGTGGAAAGCACGATAAAAATTCCGCCCATAGTTGGCGTTTTCTGCTTTGTGGCAAGGTGAGTTGCTGGCCCGCAGTCACGTATTGGTTGAAAGAATTGCGGGTTATTGTGAGCGAAGCTGATATATTTTTTAGTCGCAAAAAAGCCGATAATGTAAGATGAGATCAAGCATACCAAAGCTTTAATCCACAAGTTTTGCAAAAAGAATAAACTAGTGAGCACTTTTTTCGTTGGTTAATTTTTCAATGATTTTTTCCATTTTTGTGCCGCGCGAACCTTTAACGTAAAGAATGTCGCCATCACGCAATAAGTCTTGAATTTCAAGGCTTGCGGCTACTGAATCAGGAAAAGTATGGTAAGAATTTTCGGGTAATTTATTTGCTGCTAAAGTCATGTTTGAGCCGACCAAAATAGCGAAATCAATGTGTAGTGCGCTTAGATAATTCGTTACCTCTTCATGTAATTCAACAGATTTTTCACCAAGTTCCAACATATCGCCAAGTGCAGCAACAACGCGTTTTTTGCCTAAAGCAGATTTTAATTCAAGAGCGTGCTCAAGTCCGGCTTTGATTGAAGGCACGCTAGCGTTGTAAGTGTCATCAATAATTGTAATGTTTTTGTCGTTGTATTTTTGCACTAAAACTTTGCCACGACCAGCAGTATCTTGCAGTTTTTTTAATTGCGCCAAAGCAGTTTGAGCATCTTCGCCTAAAATATCTAAAGTGGCAGCGATGATGATTGAATTGAAAATTGCTGCTTTATTGGAAGTGGCAATTTCAAACTTCTCAACATCATTTGGATTATTTGGTTTAGTAAAAAAGACTTCTGAAGTGTTGACGTCTTTGATTTTCGAATATTTCAAAGAATAATCGCTTCCCGGATTTTTGCCGAAAGTGAAGAATTTTTTTGCAAAAAAATCAGCGCGTTTTTTCAAAAATTCAAAATGATGATTATCATGATTAATCAAGGCCACACCTTGTGGTTCAAGGCCAGCAAAGATTTCAGATTTAGCTAAAGCGATTTCCTCTTCATTTTTGAAAAACTCAATATGAACAGGACCAACAGTTGTAATAATCGCTAAATGTGGTCGCGCAAGACGTGACAAAGGCTCGATTTCATTGAGGTGATTCATGCCCATTTCGAAAATTCCGTAAGCGCAATCAGCTGAAAAATTTGCTAAGCAAAGTGGAACGCCAAAATGATTGTTCAAATTTCCTGGAGTGGCGAAAGTTTTTCCAAGTGCCGAGAAAGCCAATTTTAACATTTCTTTTGTTCCAGTTTTGCCGACAGAACCAGTAACGGCAATAATTTTGGCTGTGCTGCGGGCGCGTGAAAATTGTGCAAGTTTGTACAAAGCAACAAAACTGTCGCGAACTAAAATTGTATTTAGTGACGAATTTTGGCTAACAATATTTTCTTGAACGATCGCCAATCTGCACCCATTTTGCGCCGCTTGATCGATGAATTTGTGGCCGTCGTTATTTTCGCCTTTGATGGCAATAAAAAGTCCGTTTTTAACTTGTTTACGGCTGTCGATTACAACTTCATCAACAACTAAATTATCTGCCATATTATGCTGTAAAAGCTCATCTGACAAAGCTGCAATCAATTCTTGTTTAGTCCACAAAGTCATAAAATTTACAAAGATTTTAGTTCATTTTCTTCAAAACGCGCACCGAATTTTTGGATAATTTTGCTCGCTAAATTATTAGCATCTTCAGCGCATTTTTCCAGTTCATGACCATTGACCAAGCCATATAAAAAGCCAGCGGCGAAGCAATCGCCAGCGCCAGTTGTATCAACCAATTTTTGAATTGGGGCCGCTGGTTTTGCAAAAGATTTTTCTTTGGTAATAACTTCGCAGCCTTTGTCTGACTTGGTGATGATCGAAATAAGATCAGGATTATACTTAAATATTTCTTTGTAGTTGGAAGCCATTTCCAAAGCTTCAGTTTCGTTGGCGAACAAAATATCTAAATCATTTTGAATTAGATCTAAAAATTCAGTGCGATGGCGCGAAACGCAGAAAGAATCAGACAAAGAAAAGGCAACTTTTACGCGATGTTTTTTAGCGTAAAAAATTGCTTTTTTTAGTGCTAAAATTGTTTCAGCAGAATCCCACAAATAGCCTTCTAAATAAAGAATCGCGGCGTCTTGGAAATATTCTTCTTTAATGTCATTTTTAGTGATTTGAGAAGCGCAACCCAAATAAGTGCACATGGTGCGATGAGCGTCGGGAGTAACGAAAATAAAAGATTTTGCCGAAGCATCGTGATGAAAATCTTTGCTTAAAAATTCAACACCGCTTTTAGAAATATCGGCGATGAATTGTTTGCCAAAATCATCGGCACCAACTTTACCGATAAAAGCAGATTGCACGCCAAGTTGCGCTAAAGCCGCGATTGTATTTCCAGCAGATCCGCCTGAGCTGATTTTTTCGTAATTAAACTCTGAAAATTTTGCGGCGTCATCTTGGTCAATCAAAGACATCGAGTTTTTGAAAAGGCTGTGATGCTTTAAAAATTCGTCGTCAACTTTGCATAAAACGTCGACGATAGCGTTGCCGATAGCGATGATTTTTTTCATATTATTTAACGATAATTTTGAAGAATTTTTTCTTACCAACCGACAATTCAAAATCTTCTTTTTGGGAGATAGTGAATTGAATGTCAGTTAC